>NZ_JBHWCC010000017.1:0-151615 GCF_042735715.1 Streptomyces sp. NPDC059582 | reverse complement strand
CGCACGATCTGACACCCCGACGCCGTCAGCTCCGCGATCTGCTGCAACGTCGCACCGATGTCCGACGTACGCGTCGTCGTCATCGACTGCACCGACACAGGGGCCCCGCCCCCGACGGCCACCGGCCCGACGTGGATCTGCCGCGACTCGCGTCGCTCGGCGATCGGCCGGGCCGGCACCTCGGGAACGCCCAAGGAGACGGCCGTCATGCTGTCACTCGCGGTTTCCGGAGACGGTCTCCCGCATGGCGCGCAGCGACTCCTTCAGCGAGCCCATGGTGGCGAGGACGGCGGTGGGCTCGTAGCCGCAGTGCGCCATGCAGTTGGCGCAGCGCGGGTCCTTGCCGCGGCCGTACTTGTCCCAGTCGGTCTCCTCGATCAGCTCACGGTACGTCGGCACGTATCCGTCGCTCATCAGGTAGCAGGGGCGCTGCCAGCCGAAGAGCGAGTAGTTCGGGATCGCCCACGCCGTGCACGGGAAGTCGACCTTGCCCTCCAGGAAGTCCAGGAAGAGCGGGGAGTGGTTGAGCCGCCAGCGGCGCCGGTTGCCGCCCGAGAAGGCCTTCTTGAACAGCTCCCGGGTCTGCTCCACGCCCAGGAAGTGCTCCTGGTCGGGCGCCTTCTCGTAGGCGTAGGCGGGCGAGATCATCATCTCGTCGACCTTCAGGTCGTCGTTGAGGAAGTTGAGCACCTCGATGATGGTCTGCGGGGTGTCGGTGTTGAAGAAGGTCGAGTTGGTGGTCACCCGGAAGCCGCGCTGCTTGGCCTCCTTGATGGCCGCCACGGCCTCGTCGAACACGCCCTCCTTCGCCACCGACTCGTCGTGCCGCTCGCGCAGCCCGTCGATGTGCACGGCGAAGGCGAAGTAGGGAGACGGGGTGAACTTCTCCATCTTCTTGCGCAGCAGCATGGCGTTGGTGCAGAGGAAGACGTACTTCTTCTTGGCCACCAACTGCCGCACGATCTCGTCGATCTGAGGGTGCATCAACGGTTCGCCGCCGGCGATGGACACCATGGGCGCGCCGGATTCGAGCACCGCGCCGACGGCCTGGGCGACCGGCATGCGCTGCTTGAGGACACCCGCCGGATGCTGGATCTTGCCGCAGCCCTCGCACTTCAGGTTGCACGCGAAGAGTGGTTCCAGCTCCACGATCAGAGGGAACTTCTCCCGCTTGCGGAGCTTCTGTTCAGCCAAGTATGTAGCGACCTTGATGGACTGACGCAGCGGCATGGCCATCTGGGCTCACCTCCGGGGGAGCAGCAAAGAACGGTGCCATTCGAAGAAAGCGGGTAGAACGGAACGAAGAACGCGGAAAGCTGATATTCCACCGCGCACCGTGCCGATCCGGACGAGTTCATGTTCAGGAGCGTCCACGACCACCCGTACGGCCGCAACCGGGCGCTCGCCCGCCTGTACGGCGCTCAGCAGCGTGGCGGCCGACTCCATGTCGACCGCGATCGCGCCGGTCGCGAGCAGATCGGACCGCTCCGGTCCGCGCACGACGTGGTCGGAACCGATGAGGGGCCCGGTGTGGACGGTGCGCCCGGGCACAGTGCGCACGAGTTCCTTGACGAGCAGTTCGGTGCCGAGGCACGGAACGTTTCCGCGCGGGTCCCGGGTCTCCTCGGCGACCACCAGGTCGCCGGGGTGCATCCCCGGGGCGAGTCCCGCGCAGAAGCCGGTGGCCAGCACGGCGGCCCCGGCGAGCGGCTGGCCGGCCAGCACCCGGGCGACCGAGCGTTCGGCCGCCCTGGATCCCATGCCGGTGCGCAGGACCGTGACCGGCCCGCCCGCGCCGCCGCGGTCGCCCATGCGCAGCGCGAGGTGCTCGATGCCGAGCGCGCAGGCGATCAGCAGCGGGGCCGGGGCCGGCGTGGTGCTCATCCGCCCTCCCCGGCCTCGGCGAAGGGCTCCCCGTGCACGTAGCGGCCGAGCGCGGTGAGCGGGAAGACCTGACGATAGAGGTGGTAGTTGATGGAGAAGTCCCAGGGGAAACCGGTTCCGGTGAAGTACGGCTCGTCCCAGGAGCCGTCCGCCCGCTGGGTGGTCGCCAGCCACTCGACGGCGCGTTCCACGGCCTTGGAGCTGCGCTCCCCCGCCGCGAGCAGCGCCATCAGCGCCCACGCGGTCTGCGAGGCGGTGGAGGCGCCTCTGCCGCTCCACTCCGCGCCGTCCTGGTAGGAGCGCAGATCCTCGCCCCAGCCGCCGTCGTCGTTCTGGACCGACTCCAGCCAGCTCACGGCCCGGCGGATCGCCGGGTGCGAGGCGGGCAGTCCGGCGGCGGTCAGGGCCGGCACCACCGAGCCGGTGCCGTAGATGTAGTTGACGCCCCAGCGCCCGAACCACGAGCCGTCCGGCTCCTGTTCGGCCAGCAGCCACTCGATGCCGCGCCGGGTACGCGGGTCGTGGGACATGCCCTCGACCGCGAGCATCTCGACGACGTGCGCGGTGACGTCCGCGGACGGCGGGTCGATGACCTCCCCGAAGTCGCAGAACGGCAGCCGGTTGGGGAACGGGCTGGTGTTGTCGACGTCGAAGGCGCCCCACGCCCCGTTCTTCGACTGCATGCCGAGGTTCCAGCGCACCCCGCGCCCGATCGCCTTCTCCATGCGTTCCGGGTCGTGGTGCTTGATCCGGCGCAGCGCGAGGACGACCTCGGCGGTGTCGTCGATGTCGGGATAGTTGTCGTTGTGGAACTCGAACGCCCAGCCGCCCGGCGGGAGTCCGGGCCGCTTCACCGACCAGTCGCCGGGCCGCACGATCTGCTCGCCGAGCATCCAGTCGGCGGCCTTGACGAGCTGCGGGTGGTCGGCGGGCAGCCCCGCGTCGGCGAGCGCGATGGCCGCGAGACAGGTGTCCCACACCGGCGACTGGCAGGCCTCGATCATCCGGGCGCCGTCCTCGCGCCAGACGGCGAACCGGTTCAGCGACTCGAGTCCCGCGCGCATCACGGGGTGTTCGAGGTCGTAGCCGAGCAGGGACAGCGCGATGACCGAGTACACGGCAGGCGGCTGGATGCCGCCCCAGCAGCCGTCGTTCTCCTGCCGCTCGACGATCCAGCGGGCCGCCGAGTTCAGGGCCGCCCGGCGCAGTTTGCGCGGCGCGACCTTGCGCAGCACATGCAGCGCCTTGTCGAGCCGCTGGAAGGCGCCGTCCCAGCTCGCCACCGGGGCAAGAGGCTTGGGCGGGTTGGGCTGGGCGGGGTCGGTGTGCAGCTCGTCGAGAGCGAAGGGCGCCGGGCGCACCGGGCGCTTCGCCGAGACGATCGTCAGCGGGACGATGGTCTGGCGGGCCCAGCAGCCGAAGTCGTAGATGTTGAGCGGGACCCACTTGGGGAAGTAGATGATTTCCGGCGGGAGTTCGGGCAGGTCCTCCCACTTCCACCAGCCGAACAGGGCCAGCCAGATCCGGGTGAAGACCCGGGCGGCGGCGATACCGCCCCGGGCGCGGATCCAGGCCGACGCCCGCGCCATGTGTGGTGCGTCCGGGGCGTCACCGGCCAGGCGCAGGGCGACGTACGCCTCGATGGTGGTGGAGAGTTCGCCGGGACCGCCGTAGAAACCGGCCCAGGTGCCGTCCTCGCGCTGCTCGCCCCGGATGAAGAGGCCGGCCGCGCGGGTCGTCGTCTCGTCGGCGATGCCCAGGAACTGACGCAGCAGCAGGTCCTCGGCGTCCATCGTGACGTTGGTCTCGAGGTCGCCCTTCCACCAGCCCTCGGCGTCCTGCCGGGACAGCAGGAAGTCGGTGGCGCTCCGCACCGCGCGCAGGGCGGCTTCGGGTACCCCGGCCGCCGCGGGGGTGGTGATGTCGGTGTCGCTGGCCGCGGCAGCGCGGGGCGGCAGGGCCCCGGCGCTTCCGTCGGTCGTCGCTGTCATGGCTTCCCCTTCGTGCAGTCGTACGAGTCGTGCTGCTGTGGGTCCGCCGTCGGCCGGTGTGCCACTACCCGCGACACCGGCCGGCGACTACGCGAGGGCTATTCGACCGATAGTGATCATCTCTTTCGTACGACGACGAAGTCGGCGAGCGCCGTGAACCGGGCCCGTACCTGCTCGGGCATGTCGACGGCGTGCAGCGCCTCGATGGCGACGGTGTGCTGCCGGCGTGCCTCCTGGGCGGTCCACTCACGGCCGCCCGCCTCCTCGATGAGCGCGGCGCGGGCCGCGAACTCCTCCTCGGAGAAGGTCGCGAAGTCGCTGCTCTTGGCGTCGGCGGCGAGGATCTCGCCGAGCCGCGCGGAGGCGGGGCCGCCCGCCGCGAGCGCGGCCACCACCGGCAGGGACTTCTTGCGCTGGCGCAGGTCGCTCCAGGTCTGCTTGCCGGTGGCCTCCGGGTCGCCCCAGATGCCGAGGAGGTCGTCGACGGCCTGGAAGGCCAGGCCGAGGTGGTAGCCGTACTTCTCCAGGGTGTCGGCGGTGCGGTCGTCCGCGCCGCCGAGCACGGCGCCGATGGAGCTGGCGCAGGCCAGCAGGGCGCCGGTCTTGTTGCCCTCCATCTCCAGGCACTCCTCGACACTGACGCGGTCGCGGTGCTCGTAGGAGATGTCCTGCGCCTGGCCGTCGATCAGGGCGCGGGTGGCGGTGGTCAGGCGGCGGGTGGCGCGGCCGGCCTCGACGGTGCCGAGCTCCAGCAGCACCTCGTTGGCGAGGGCGAACAGGGCGTCGCCGACCAGGATCGCCTGGGCGGGGCCGTGCACCTTCCAGACGGTGTCACGGTGGCGGCGCTGTTCGTCGCCGTCCATCAGGTCGTCGTGCAGGAGCGAGAAGTTGTGGACCAGTTCCACGGCGACCGCGCCGGGGATGCCGACCTCGGGAGCGGCTCCGGTGACCTCGGCGGAGAGCACGGCGAGCGCGGGGCGGACGGCCTTGCCGCCGTCGCCGGCGGTGGGGTTGCCCGCCGCGTCGATCCAGCCGAAGTGGTAGGCGGAAACGGTGTCCATGGGCGGCGCCAGGCGGTCGACGGCAGCGCGCAGCACCGGTGTGGCCAGGGTCCGGCCGCGCTCCAGGAGCGCGGTCACGTCCACCGCGTCGGCAGCCGGGGAGGCCGGGGGCACAGTGGGCACAGTTTCTCCTCTTGTTGCGGTGCCAGGGGTGCGGGGGCCTGCCGGGCCGTGCTGATCGAGCATCAGGCCGCCTCCTCGAGGGCGAAGAGGTGGTGGGGGCGGGGCCGGCCCAGGGCGCTGAGCGCGGCGTCCGCCGCGCTCACACCGCTGCGGACCGCACTCTCCATGGTCGCGGGCCACCCTGTGGCGGTCCACGCGCCGGCCAGGTAGAGGCCGGGGGCTCTGGTGCGGGCGCCGGGACGCAGCCGCCCGACGCCGGGGGTGGGAGCGAACGTGGCCGTGCGCTCCCGGGTCACGAAGAAGTCGCGCACGTCCGCTCCCCGGGCGAGCGGCAGCAGCCGCTCCAGCTCGGGCAGGTAGCGCTCGCGCAGCACGGCGACGGGTTCGTCGATCTCGTCCTGCGCGGCCGACTGGGACAGGGCGAGGTACTGGCCCGCGCGCAACCCGGAGGCCGCCGTGCGGTCGAAGACCCACTGCACCGGGGTGCCGAGGCCCGCGAAGAAGGGCTTGTCGAGCACCTTGCGGTCGTACACGACATGGACGTTGAGGATCGGCGCGGTGCCGATCTCCAGCAGCTGTCCGGGGGCGTCGAGGGCGCCGGGCGGCAACAGGTCGTACGTCTCGCGCTGCGGTACGGCGAGCACGACCGCGTCCGCTTGCAGCGTCTCGCCGGGAACCTGAACGCTCCACCGCCCGTTGTCGTTTGAGGAGACGGAGGTGACGCGTGTACGGACCTCGGTACGGACGCCCGCGGAGTCGAGCGCCTTGCGGGCCAGGCGGTCGTGCAGTTCGCCCAACGGGACATGCGCCCAGCCGATGTCGGCGGCGCCCGGGTCGGACAGCAGACCGGTCTTGAACACCATCGCGGCGAGCCCGAGGGACGCGTCCCCGGCCACCGCGTTGAGGGTGGCGACCCCCACCAGGTCCCACAGTGCCTCGATGGCCCGCGCCGACTGACCGTGCGCGGCCAGCCAGCTGCCGAAGTCCTGTGTGTCCAGGGCCGGATCGGCGAGGTCGAGTCTGCTGAGCGCCAGTGCGGCACGTCCGACCGCGGCGCGTTCGGCGAGCGAGAGATGCGGGTAGGTCGCCAGGCTGCGCCCGAGGTGCAGCGGCACCGGCAGGGCGTCGCGCCGCAGTCTGCCGAGCCGACGGCCCGCGGGCCGGTCCACGTCGAGAACGGGCACGTCGAGACGATCCTGCAACGGCGCCAGCGCCGATCCCTCGATGCGGTCGAGGAACCAGCGGTAGGCGGTGCAGCAGCGCAGGTACACATGCTGGCCGTTGTCGACGGTCAGGTCGCCGCGCTGGAAGGAGAAGGCCAGGCCGCCGAGTCTGGGCCGGCCCTCGACCAGGGTGACGCGGACACCGGCGTCGGCGAGTGCGAGCGCGGCGGTGACACCGGCCAGCCCGCCGCCGACCACGACGGCGTGCCGTCCGGCCGCCGCGGTGGCGTCCGCGGGCAGCGCGGGCTGCTGTGCGTCGCTCATCGTGCACCCTCCCCTGCGGACCCGTCGTGCCGCTCGAACCGTGCACGACAGGCCGTTGCAGTCAGGGACGCCGCCCCCGACCGGAGGGTTGCGTGCCGCATTTCTCCGATGGAATCACCTTGGCCCACATTGTCCATCAGGTGCGCCTCCGGATGGTCCGCCGGGACACGTGCCGGGTGTCGAGTCCGGACAGTCCGCGCACGGCGACGTAGGCCTTCTCGCGTCCGGGCAGCGAGACCCGGCCGCGCAGCACGGCCTCCGGGTCGCGCTCGATGCGGTCGAGCAGACGCCGGTAGATGCCGGCCATGGCGGCGACACAGGCGCCGCTGCGCCGGTCGAGCATGGGCAGCAGCCGGTAGCCCTCCGCGAAAAGGGCCCGTGCCCGGCGCACTTCGAAGTGCACGAGGCCCGCGAAGTCGGAGCCCTCCGGCGGCTTCGGTCCCTTGAACCCGGCGGAGCAGCCGAACTTGGCGAGGTCGTCGGCGGGCAGATAGGTGCGGCCGCCCTCGGCGTCCTCGCGGACGTCTCGGAGGATGTTGGTGAGTTGGAGCGCGAGCCCGAGCGTGTCGGCATACTCCGGCGCGCGCTCGGCACCGCGCGCCCCCCGCTCGGTACCGAACACCCCGAGCGACAGCCGCCCGATCGCGCCGGCCACACAGCGGCAGTAGACCTTCAGGTCGTCCCAGGTCTCGTAGGTCTCGCCGCGCACGTCCATCTGCACGCCGTCGATCAGCTCGTCCAGGCCGCCCAGCGGGATCGGGAAGGCCTCGGCGGCATGCGTGAGGGCGACGGCGACCGGGTCGGTGTCGTCCTCGTCCACCCCGCCGTCACGGATCCGGGTCAGCAGCGCCCGGGTGTCCTCGAGCCTGGCCACCTTGACGTCGTCGGCCAGCGTGCCGTCGCCGATGTCGTCGACACGGCGCGAGAACGCGTACAGCGCGGACATCGCACGCCGCTTGGGCGTGGGCAGCAGCCTGATGCCGTACGCGAAGTTACGGGCCTGCTGTCCGGTCACGGCCTCGCAGTAGCTGTAGGCGGCGAGTACCGGTGCGGACACGTGTTGTTCCGACTCCACGGTCCGGATCACCCCTCTCCTCGCAGAGTCACGCCCACCTCGCGCAGCAACTGGAGCTTGCCGGGCTTGGGCGGGCCGGGAAGTACGTCGTATTCAGCGGCGGCGATCGCGCGGACCGCCGCCCTTCCCCCCGCCACGAACCCCGCGAGCAGCAGCTTCAGCCTGCCGTGGACGCTACCCACCAGAGGGGCGCCTTCATTCAGGAGTTCGCGGGCGCGTTGCGCTTCGTATGCGACCAGTGCGCGCACCGATGCGCCCGCGGTGTGCGTGGCGAGATCCGCTTCCTGGACGTGAAAGCGCTTCATGTCCTCGGCGGGCAGGTAGATGCGGTCGCGGCCGAGGTCCTCGGCCACGTCCTGGAGGTGCTCGACGATCTGGAGCGCCGTGCAGATCGCGTCGGAGAGACGCATCCGCTCGGGGGTCGAGGTGCCGGTGACGGCGAGGACGAGGCGGCCGACGGGGTTGGCGGACAGCTCGCAGTAGGCCAGCAGGTCGTCGTAGGTCTCGTAGCGCCGCACGACCTGGTCCTGGCGATTGGCGGCGATCAGGCCGAGAAAGGGCTCGGGGGTCAGCGAGCGACGGCGGACGGTCGGCTGGAGCCGGCGCAGCAGGGGGTGGCGCGGGGTCGCGTCGAAGACCCGGTTCAGGTCGGCCTCGAAAGCGTCGAGAAGGACGAGCCGGTCCTCGGCGGCCGTGGCCGACACGCCGAGCAGCCGGGCGTCCGCGCCGCCGGGGGCCAGGTCGCCGTCGCCGATGTCGTCGACGAGCCGGGCGAAGCCGTAGACGGCCATGAGGTCGGCGCGCCAGTCCCTGGGCAGGAAGAACGGGGCCACGGGGAAGTTCTCGCTCGCGGCCTTGTCGAGCGTGCCACGCTCCGGATCACCGGTGCGGGCCGGGTCGGTTCCCGTCACCGCGGGCTGCCCTGGGCGGGGACGGCACATGCTGCGCTGAGCTGGGGAGTTTCCGTAGCCATTGCCGTCACATCTCCCGTTCTACACCGCTGACCCAATGCACACTATTTCGGACACGCCGCCCGGCCGTCCGCGCGGCGGCCCTGAGAGCGGGTGTCGCGCATTATCGCCCCACTTGCCGTGTTTCGGGACCAGTACAGCTTACGTTGTACAACGCAGTGAGGTCCTCGGGGGTGTCCTGGACATCACAACAACACACCGATTGGTGTCAAGATTCCTAGGACGGGCAGGAGTTGACGTTTCCTTTGCAGACGCGGGGCCCCGCCGGAACAGTTCCGGCGGGGCCCCGGGCGATTCGGGCTACTTGCCCGTGAACTTCTCGTACTCCTTGAGGACCTCGTCGGTGGGTCCGTCCATGCGCAGCTCACCGCGTTCCAGCCACAACACGCGGTTGCAGGTGTCACGGATGGACTTGTTGCTGTGACTGACCAGAAACACCGTGCCGGCCTCCTTGCGCAGCTCCCGGATGCGCTCCTCGGAGCGGATCTGGAACTTGCGGTCACCGGTGGCGAGCGCCTCGTCGATCATGAGGACGTCGTGGTCCTTGGCGGCGGCGATGGAGAACCGCAGGCGGGCGGCCATGCCGGAGGAGTAGGTGCGCATCGGCAGAGTGATGAAGTCGCCCTTCTCGTTGATGCCGGAGAAGTCGACGATGCTCTGGTAACGCTCTTTGATCTCCTCCCGGGACATGCCCATGGCGAGGCCGCCCAGGATGACGTTCCGCTCGCCGGTGAGGTCGTTCATCAGGGCCGCGTTGACGCCGAGCAGGGAGGGCTGGCCGTCGGTGTAGACCTTGCCGCTCTCCGGCGGCAGCAGACCGGCGATGGCCCGCAGCAGCGTGGACTTGCCGGAGCCGTTGGAGCCGATCAGGCCGATGGCCTCGCCCCGGTAGGCGACGAAGGAGACGCCGCGCACGGCGTGCACCTTGCGCACACCCCGCTCCTCGCCGCGCTTGACGATCCGGCTCAGGGCGGCGGTGGCGCTGCCCTTGCCGGCCTTGGCGCCGTTGACGCGGTACACGATGTGCACGTCGTCGGCGATCACGGTGGGGCGCGTGTCGCGCTGCGGCTGCTCAGCCACGGCCGTACCTCTCCTCCGCCTGCCAGAAGTAGATGAACCCGCCGATGGCGAACAGGGCCGCCCAGCCGCCCGCGGCCGCCCAGACGTGGTCGGGCAGGTTCTCGGAACCGTAGTCCTCGATCAGGGCGAAGCGCATCAGGTCCATGAAGATCGCCGCGGGGTTCCACTGCAGGACCGTGGCGACCCACTGCGGCTTGTCCGCGAGCATGATCGGGATGGAGAACATCACGCCGGACGCGTACATCCACGTCCGCATCACGAACGGCATGAGCTGCGCCAGGTCCGGCGTCTTGGCGCCGGCCCGGGCCATGATCAGGGCCAGGCCGGTGTTGAAGAGGAACTGGAGCACGAGGACCGGCACGATCAGCAGCCAGGACAGGCTCGGGTAGCTGCCGAAGCCGATGGCCACGATGAACAGCACGAGCATCGAGTACAGCAGTTGCTGGAGCTGCTGGAGCGCGAAGGACACCGGCAGCGCGGCCCGCGGGAAGTGCAGGGCACGGACCAGGCCGAGGTTGCCGGAGATCGCGCGCACGCCCGCCATCACCGAGCTCTGCGTGAAGGTGAAGACGAACACGCCCGTGACCAGGAACGGGATGTACACGTCCATCGACATGCCGCGGCTGGCCTTGAGGATCAGGCCGAAGATGAAGTAGTACACGGCCGCGTTCAGCAGCGGGGTGGCCACCTGCCAGATCTGGCCGAGCTTGGCCTGGCTGTACTGGGCGGTCAGCTTCGCCTGGGAGAAGGCGAGGATGAAGTGCCGGCGTCCCCACAGCTGGCGGACGTACTCGCCGAGCGACGGCCGGGCACCGCTCACGGCCAGCCCGTACTTCGCGGCGAGCACCGCCGCCGTGAGGCCCTCGTCGGGCGACGGGGCCGCGCTCACCGCGACTCCGCCGTCATGCGTTGTCTCACTCACAAGTGGAACCTTCGTCTTCGAGATGCTCGGCCTGTGCGTGCTTGGCACGAGCCCGGGCCGTGGCACAGCCCGCATGTTCTCAGGAACGAGCCTGTCAGATGACCGGGGGGCGGCCCAGTCGGGTCAGCCGCCACACCGTACGCCACTTCATGGGCCGACGCGGTCCGCACGATGTGGTCCATCCCTCCCGGAACCCGCCGAACCAGGCCCGGAGGGCCGAGCGCGAGGGCCGGCGCAACAGCGTCAGCAGCAGCCAGACACCGAGGTAGACCGGGACCAGGGGGGCCGGCAGATTGCGCCGGGCCAGCCAGACGCGGTTGCGGGCGACCATCCGATGGTAGACCGCGTGCCGCGAGGGCGCCGTCGTCGGGTGGTACAGCACCATGTCGGACCGGTAGTCGATCATCCAGCCCGCGTCGAGGGCCCGCCAGGCCAGGTCGGTCTCCTCATGGGCGTAGAAGAACGCGTCCGGCAGGCCGCCGACCTCGGCGAAGACCTTCGTACGGACCGCGTTCGCGCCGCCGAGGAAGGTGGTGACCCGGGAGGAGCGCATCGGGTCGGCGGCGCGCAGCCGCGGCACGTGCCGGCGCTGGGTGAGACCGGTCTCGGGGTCGGCGATGCGGAAGCTGACGATGCCGAGGTCCGGGTCGGCCTCGAAGGTCTGCCGGCACAGTTCGGCGGTGTCGTGATGGGCGAGGAGGCCGTCGTCGTCGAGGAAGAGCAATATGTCGACGTCGCGGCCGCTGGGGCCGAAGGCCTCGATGCCGACGTTGCGGCCGCCGGGGATGCCGAGGTTCTCGGGCAGCTCTATGGTGCGCACGGCCTCGGGGACGTCCGGGACGGGTGAGCCGTTGCCGACGACGACCATCGCGACGGGGTCGCCGTCCTGCTTGGCGACCGAGTCGATCAGGGCCCTGAGCTCGTCGGGACGGTTGCCCATGGTGATGATGACCGCGCCGACCTTCATGCCGCTCACCGCAGCCTGCTCGACGCGAGGATGGACACCAGGTGCAGCAGCGTCTGCAGCAGCGCGATGCCGGCCAGCACGGCGACGCCGAGCCGGGAGAAGAAGAGGTCACCGCGGACCTGGTCCAGCACGGCCAGGACCAGGATCAGCAGGGACGCCTCGATGCCCAGCACCAGCCGGTGGAACTTCAGCGCCGCGGCGGCCCGGCGGGCCAGCGCCATGCCGGACGAGCGCGGCTCGGACGCCGCCTCCTTTACGGGCGGCAGGCCGCCCTGGTGCCGGGCGACGCCGACGAGGTCGGTCTCCGCCTTGATCAGGATCGCGCCGAGGGCGGCCAGGGTGCCCAGGAACGCCCAGAGCCAGTCGATCCGGCCGCTGCCCCACAGGTCGGCGGCGCGCAGACCGAAGCCGACCAGCACCGCGGCGTCGGTCAGATAGGCGCCGACCCGGTCCAGGTAGACGCCGCCGAGCGAGAACTGCTGCTTCCAGCGGGCGACCTCGCCGTCGACGCAGTCCAGCAGCAGGTACATCTGGACGCACACCACACCGAGGACGGCGCCCGTGATCCCCGGCACCAGCAGGGCCGGGGCCGCGAGCACGCCGAAGACGGTCATCAGGTACGTGAGCTGGTTGGGCGTGACCCTGGTGTTCACCAGAAAGCGGTCGACGCGCAGGGACACCTCTCGCATGTAGAGGCGCCCCATCCAGTGCTCACCGCTGCGCCGGTCCTTCACCCCCGCGGGGTGGACGACCGGACGGAGTTCAGCTACCGATGGCCTTGACATAGTCGGCGTAGATGTCCTTGATCTGTTCGGTCTTGAGGTCGAGGTGTTCGAGGATCGTGTAGCGGCCGGGCCGGGTCTCCGGAGCGAATGCCACGACCCGGACGAACTCGTCCGTGGTGAAGCCGATCTCCTCCGGGAGTACCGGCAGCCCGTGCCGGCGCAGTACCTCGGCCATGTACGCGGACTCCTCGTGGGCTCCGCGCAGGTACATCGCGAAGGCCGCGCCCAGTCCGCACTGCTCGCCGTGGGCGGCGGCGCGCTGAGGGAAGAGCAGGTCGAAGGCGTGGTTGATCTCGTGGCACGCGCCGGAGGACGGGCGGGAGTCGCCCGACACCGACATCGCGATGCCGCTGAGGACCAGCGCCTCGGCCAGCACCTGGAGGAAGGCGTTGTCGCCGACGCCGCCCGGGTGCCGGAGCACCGCCTCGCCCGCCTGGCGGGCCATGGCGGCGGCGAGGCCGTCGATCTTCTCGCCCTTGACGCGGTGGGCGAGCTCCCAGTCCGCGATGGCCGAGATGTTGGACACGGCGTCGCCGATGCCGGCCCGGACGAAGCGGACCGGGGCCTCGCGGATCACGTCGAGGTCGATGACGACCGCGATCGGGTTCGGCACACCGTAGGAGCCACGGCCCGCGTCGTTGTCGAGGGTGGCGACCGGCGAGCACAGGCCGTCGTGCGCGAGGTTCGTCGGGACCGCGACCAGCGGGAGGCCGACGCGCGCCGCGGCGAACTTGGCACAGTCGATGATCTTGCCGCCGCCGAGTCCCACGACCGCGTCGTAATGGCCGGCCTTTATGTCGCCGGCCAGCCGGATCGCGTCGTCGAGGGTGCCGCCGCCGACTTCGTACCAGGTGGCACCGGGCAGCGAGGGGGCGACGCGCTCGCGCAGCGTGGCTCCCGAGCCGCCGCTGACGGCGACGGCGAGCCGGCCGGAGTGCGAGATGCGCTCGTCCGCGAGCACACAGCCGAGGTCGTCGAGGGCACCCGGGCGGATGTCCACGACGACCGGGGAGGGAATGAGCCTCGTCAGTACCGGCACGCGATCTCCCGCCCCCTGGCCAGATCGTCGTGGTTGTCGATCTCGACCCACTTGACGTCGCCGATCGGTGCCACGTCGATCCGGAAGCCCCGGTCGACGAGTTCCTGGTAGCCGTGCTCGTAGAACTGCTGCGGGTCGGTCTCCCACACCGTCTTCAGCGCGTCGGCCAGCTCGGGGGCGGCGTCGCCCTCGATGAGGGTGACGCCGATGTACTCGCCGGTCGCCTCGGCGGGGTCCATCAGCTTGGTGATCTTCGTCATGCCCTGGTCGGCGCCGACGACGACCTTCATCTCCTCGTCGGCCAGGGACTTCACGGTGTCCAGGGCGAGGATGATCTTCTTGCCGTCGCCGCGGGCGGCGAGCAGCGTCTTCTCGACGGAGACCGGGTGGACGGTGTCGCCGTTGGCGAGGATCACGCCGTCCTTGAGGGCGTCACGGCCGCACCACAGGGAGTAGGCGTTGTTCCACTCCTCGGCCTTGTCGTTGTCGATGAGGGTGAGCTTCAGGCCGTACTTCCGCTCCAGGGCCGCCTTGCGCTCGTAGACGGCTTCCTTGCGGTAGCCGACGATGATCGCGACCTCGGTCAGACCGATCTCGGCGAAGTTGCCGAGCGTGAGATCGAGGACGGTCGGTTCGCCCTCTATGCCCGCGGGCCCCACCGGCACCAGAGCCTTGGGAAGGCTGTCGGTGTAGGGGCGCAGGCGCCGTCCGGCGCCGGCCGCCAGCACGAGGCCGATCATGCGGGTTCTCCTTCATCGTGTACGGCGGGTGCGCCGCCCTGATGGGCGGACACCCAGAAGCGGATGCTCTCGACGAGCACCACCAGGGCGACGGCCACGGCCACCACCGTGAGCGCGACCGTGAACTGCGCACCGGTGAGCACCGCGGCCAGCACGCTGACCAGCAGCGTCCGTCCTTCCTGCCCCCCGATGGCGCGCACCAGCCAGGCCGGGGGCGCTCCGGCGTCACCGCGGATGCGGTACACCGTGTCGTAGTGATGGTAGGCGACGGCGGCCACGAGCCCGAAAGCCGCAGGAAGTGCTCCGTTCACGTCGGCTTTGGCTGCCAGCAGCAGGACGGTGCCGTATTCGGCGGCGCGGAAGAGCGGCGGGACCAGCCAGTCGAGAGCGCCCTTGAGGGGCTTCACGACGGCTTCGGAGGACAGCAGGACATAGACCCCGGCGGCCAGGACGACCGGCCAGCCCGGCCCGTCGAACCAGGCCGCGCAGAGCATGAGGGCGGCCCCGGCGACGGCCCACAGCAGGGCCGGGCCGCGTGACCTGCCGGGCAGGACGCGCGCGAGCAGTTCGGCCAGCGGCCCGTTGTCCGCGAGGTCCGCGAGTGCCCTCGCCGCCCGGTCCGTGCGCCGCGCCTTGCGCGTCAGCGACCGCAGCACGCGCCCGGCCGTGGTGTACGTCGCGGCGAAGGCGCAGCCGACGAGCAGCGCGTAGAAGGTGATCCGGGGTGTCGTCAGCGCCGTGAGAACGGCGATCATCGCCCATCGTTCGCCGATGGGCAGGACTATCATCCGGCGCGCCCAGACCGTCCAGCCGACGCTGTCCAGCTTGTCGGAGAGGGCGGCGGTGGGGCTGGTGTTGGCGTCGGCGTCGTGGTTGGCCTCGTTGAAGGAGAAGTCCACGACGTGCCGGCACGTCTGGAGGATCATCGCGCCCAGGGCGAGGGCCCACACGTCGTCGCCGCCGCGGGCCGCGCCGAGGGCGAGACCGGCGTAGTAGGCGTACTCCTTGGCCCGGTCGAAGGTGGCGTCCAGCCAGGCGCCGAGGGTCGAGTACTGGAGCGAGTAGCGGGCGAGCTGACCGTCGGTGCAGTCCAGTACGAAGGACGCGATCAGCAGCACGCCGGCCGCGACGAAGCCGCCGCGGCTGCCGGTGGCCGCGCAGGCCGCCGCGATCAGCGCGGTGATCAGCGAGGCCGTGGTGACCTGGTTCGGGGTGAGGCCCCGGCGGGCGCACCAGCGGGCGAGGTAGCGCGAGTACGGGCTGACGCAGAACGTGGTGAAGAAGCCGTCACGGGCCTTCACGGCCGACTTCAGGCGTACGGCCTCGTCGTCGACGGCGGCGACGGCCTGCCGTGCCTCGTTGCGGGCCTGCGGGTCGGCGGGGACCACGGCGACGAGCGTGCCGAGCTCGGGGCGGCGGACGTCGGCTCCGTCGGCGTCCAGGGCGCTCGCGATGCGGTCGGCGAGGCTGTCGCCGGCCGGAGTGGTGCCGCCGCTCGCGGAGCTCTCCCGGGCCATGGCGCGGGTCAGCTCCTGCCGGCCCGCGGGCTGGGCGGTCACGGCACCCGGCACCGCGGCGAGCGGGAACCGCGGGTCGGTCAGGCCGAGCCGCAGCGCGTGCGGGTGGCCCACGAAGCGGGCGTCGACGACGGCGACCCGCTCCTCACCCGGTATCTGGGCGAGCAGTGTCTCCGCGCCGGCGGTGTCGGCGGCGATCCGGACGTCGAAGCCCAACGACCGCAGATCGGTCTCGATCGACGATCCGGGGACCGGCTGGCCGGTGAGGATGGCGGTCGACAACCGAACTCACTCCCTGGGTGCCGGCGCGTAGGCGCCGGTCATGTGCACGATGGGGCGCCCCTTGCCTGTACCAGGCGGGCGGCATGTCGGCAGAGGCTATCCGATGCCGGGAGGGCCGTGTTCACCGCCCGTTCACGGTCCGATCAACGCGGCCTGTCCTGGCCTTTGCCTGCCTCTGCCGAGATCATCATGGGTGATGGGCCGCCCGGCCCACAAACCCGCGCTCGCGGACCGGGGGTCCGGACGGCGCCGGGGGGCCGGGGCGTCCGGCATAGGGTGGGCGACCATGACATGGCTGATCACCGGCGGAGCCGGTTACATCGGGGCGCATGTGGCACGGGCCATGGCCGGGGCCGGGGAGTCCGTCGTGGCCCTCGACGACCTCTCGGCGGGCGTGCCGACGCGGCTTCCGGCGGGCATCCCGCTCGTCGAGGGTTCGGCGCGCGACGTCGACCTGCTGAAGCGGGTCCTCGCCGAGCACGCGGTCACGGGCGTGGTGCATCTCGCGGCCCGTAAGCAGGTGGCCGAGTCCGTCGCGCAGCCGACCCGCTACTACCAGGACAACGTGGGCGGTCTCGCCACGCTGCTGGAGGCGGTCGCGGGCGCCGGGGTGAAGCGGTTCCTGTTCTCGTCGTCCGCGGCCGTCTACGGCAACCCGGATGTGGACCTCATCACGGAGGACACCCCCTGTGCTCCGGTGAACCCTTACGGCGAGACCAAGCTGGCCGGGGAGTGGCTGGTGCGGGCGGCGGGCCGGGCGCACGGCATCGCGACGACCTGTCTGCGCTACTTCAACGTGGCGGGCGCGGCGGCGCCGGAACTGGCCGACACCGGTGTCTTCAACATCGTCCCCATGGTGTTCGACCGGCTCACCCGGGACGAGGCCCCGCGGATCTTCGGCGCCGACTACCCGACGCCGGACGGCACCTGTGTCCGTGACTACATCCACGTCGCCGACCTGGCGGAGGCGCACCTCGCGGCGGCCCGCCGGCTGTCCGCGCCGGGAGCGTCGGGCGACCTGACGGTGAACATCGGCCGGGGCGAGGGCGTCTCGGTGCGTGAGCTGGTCACCCTCATCGGCGAGGTCACCGGCGACACCCGTCCGGCCGTCGTCGAGGCACGGCGGCCCGGGGACGCCCCGCGCGCGGTCGCCTCGGCCGCACGGGCCGCCGCGGAGCTCGGCTGGACGGCCCGGCGCGGAGCGCGCGAGATGGTGGAGTCGGCGTGGCAGGGGTGGCTGCGGCACCACGGCGGCTGAGCCGCAGCCGCGCCTCCACGGGCCCTGACCTGCACTTCGTTTACGCAGGTCAGGGCATATGACAACGGTGTTCAGTGCCGCGTTGCCGGATACCCCCCACCCGTAGTTGACTGTGATCCCGGGCGGATCACAGGAGGCGTTTCCCATGGGGGCAGGGCACGATCACGGTCACGCGCACGGCGCGCCGGTCACCGGGACGGCGGCCGCGGCGTACCGGGGCAGGCTGCGCGTCGCGCTGTCGATCACGCTCGCCATCATGGTGGTGGAGATCTTCGGCGGTGTGCTCGCGGACTCCCTCGCGCTGGTCGCGGACGCGGCGCACATGGCGACGGACGCGCTGGGGTTGGGCATGTCCCTGCTGGCCATCCATGTCGCGAACCGGCCGCCGAGCGCCCGCCGCACCTTCGGCTACGCCCGCGCCGAGATCCTCGCCGCGCTGGCCAACTGTCTGCTGCTGCTCGGCGTCGGCGGCTACGTCCTGTACGAGGCGGTGCAGCGCTTCGTGACGCCCGCCGACACCGAGGGCGGGCTGATGATCGTGTTCGGCCTGGTCGGTCTGGTCGCCAACATGGTCTCGCTGACCCTGCTGATGGGCGGGCAGAAGGAAAGCCTGAACGTGCGCGGCGCGTTCCTGGAGGTGGCGGCGGACGCGCTGGGGTCGGTGGCGGTGCTGATCTCGGCGGTGGTGATCCTCACCACCGGCTGGCAGGCGGCCGACCCGTTCGCCTCGATCGTCATCGGCCTGATGATCGTGCCGCGGACGGTGAAGTTGCTGCGCGAGACCCTCGACGTGCTGCTGGAGGCGGCCCCGAAGGACGTCGACATGGCGGAGGTTCGGGCGCACGTCCTGGCGCTGGACGGCGTCGAGGACATCCACGACCTGCACGCGTGGACGATCACGTCCGGGATGCCGGTGCTGTCCGCGCACGTCGTCGTGCGCTCCGAGGTCCTCAACGCGATCGGCTACGAGAAGATGCTGCACGAGCTCCAGGGCTGCCTGGGCGACCACTTCGACGTGACCCACTGCACCTTCCAGCTGGAGCCGGGCGGACACGCGGAGCACGAGGCGCGTCTGTGCCACTGAGGACGGCGGCGGCTGTGCCACTGGGGACAGCCCACGTGGTCTGTCCGGTCCCTCCGGTCTGTCCGGTCCCTCCGGTCTGTCCGGTCCCTCCGGGCCCCCTGGGCCGGGCCCCCTGGGCCCCCGGCCCCTGACCCCTGGCCCCTGGCCTCGCGCCTCAATGACCTCCCGGGTCGATAACCCGACATTTGCCCGCCCCCGGTCGGGACGGTTCTCCGGCCGACCCGCCGGGCACGATCAGCTACCGGGCCCCGGCTCCCGGTGTCCGGCCGGTGACGGCCGCGCCCCGCGCCTCGCGCGGGACATGCGGTCGTGCCGCGAAGTGCCGGGAGTGCCGGATTCGTACGGCAGACTTGGGGCGCGAGGACCGATGCTAAGGATGGGTATGCCGATCACACCTGCCACCGCGACGCACAACTCGTCGAACGGCGCCGCGGACGCGATTCTGCTGGAACTGGTCGACGAGAACGGCGTGACGATCGGGACCGCCGAGAAGCTCGCCGCCCACCAGCCGCCGGGGCAGCTGCACCGCGCGTTCTCCGTGTTCCTCTTCGACGAGCACGGCCGGCTGCTGCTCCAGCAGCGGGCGCTGGGCAAGTACCACTCCCCCGGCGTGTGGTCCAACACCTGCTGCGGCCACCCCTACCCCGGCGAGGCGCCGTTCGCGGCCGCGGCCCGGCGGACGTACGAGGAGCTGGGCGTCTCCCCGACGCTGCTCGCGGAGGCGGGCACGGTCCGCTACAACCACCCGGACCCGGCCTCGGGCCTGGTCGAGCAGGAGTACAACCACCTGTTCGTCGGCCTGGTGCAGTCCCCGCTGCGGCCGGACCCGGAGGAGGTCGGAGCGACCGCCTTCGTGTCCCCCGCCGAGCTGGCGGAGCGGCACACGAAGGACACGTTCTCCTCCTGGTTCATGACCGTGCTGGACGCGGCCAGGCCCGCGGTCCGGGAGCTGACGGGGCCGTCGGCCGGCTGGTGAGCCCCGCGGTCAGAGCAGCCGGGCGGGTTTGAGCGGCAGGGCGGCCCAGATCACCTTGCCGCCGCTCGACGTGTGCTCGACGTCGCACACCCCGCCCGCCTCCCGGGTGACCTCGCGGACCAGGAGCAGTCCGCGGCCGCCGACCTGAGCGTGGTCGGCCTCCAGGGCGGTCGGGCGGTAGGGGTGATTGTCCTCCACCGACACGCGCACCCACTCCGCCCCGACGGCCACCTCCACGGCGAGCATCGGCGACAGCAGCGCCGCGTGTTTGACGGCGTTGGTCACCAGCTCCGAGACGATCAGCAGGAGCCCCTGGACGAGGTCGTCCGAAGCCGGCACGCCCTGGCGGTACAGCAGGTCCCGCACGGCGTGTCGCGCCTGCGGCACCGAGGCGTCCACGGCCGGGGCGGTGAACCGCCAGACCCCCTCGTACGGCAGCGGATCAGGCGCTCTCGCCTCGAGGGGTTCGACCACCGCGCCGTCCGGTGCGTCCTCTGGGCGTGGGCCGGTCCCGCGCCCGTGGTTGTCCATCGTCCGGTCGCCACCCTTGCGCTCGATTGTCACCACACGTCGAGTGTTGGTAACGCAGCGCTCCACGCCGGAGGACTGAACAGAAGTCAGCGATTATCGAGCGTTTCTGACCGTAGGCGTACGACTTGTTCGGTCGCGCGACCGGCCCTGTCCTGCCCGTGCCGTCTTCGGAACCCTTCGACGTGTACGGGTTCGCCGCCAGGAACAGCGCGCCGATACGGCACGCCAGGCCCACCCCGGCCGATCACAGGTGCCCCGCGGACGGCTAGCATCCGCCGCATGGAGCCCCAGCTGCTGCACGGTGTCACCGAGTCGGTCGCCACCGTCGTCATCCACCATCCGGCCAAGCGCAACGCCATGACGGCCGCGATGTGGCGGTCGCTGCCCCCGCTGCTGGACACCCTGGCCGCCGATCCGGACGTACGGGCCCTGGTGCTGACCGGAGAGGGCGACACGTTCTGCGCGGGGGCCGACATCTCCACGCTCCAGGATTCGCCCGCGCAGGCCCAGCGGCTGGCCGTGCTCGCCGAGGAGGCGCTCGCCGCCTTCCCCAAGCCGACGCTGGCCGCGGTGCGCGGACACTGCGTGGGCGGGGGCTCGCAGCTCGCGGCGGCCTGCGACCTGCGGTTCGCTCAGGAGGGTGCGCTGTTCGGGGTGACACCGGCGAAGCTGGGGATCGTGTATCCCGCCTCCTCCACCAGAAGACTGTCGTCGCTGGTCGGTCCGGCCACCACCAAGTACCTGCTGTTCTCCGGCGAGTTGCTCGACACCGAGCGGGCCCTGCGCGCGGGCCTGGTCGACGAGGTGTTGCCCGCGGACGAACTCGGCAAACGGGTCGCGGAGTTCACCCGGATCCTGGCGTCGCGCTCGCAGCTGACGCAGGCCGCGGCTAAGGAGTTCGCGAACGGACACACCGACCGGGACGCGTACTGGGCGGAGCGGGCGCGCGACAGCGGCGACACCGCGGAGGGGGTCGCCGCGTTCCTGGAGCGCAGGCAGCCGCGCTTCAGCTGGACTACGTCAGGCTGAAGCGGCTGCTGCGGCGGAACTCCTCGACGAGGTGGGCGGGCGCCTTCCGCGGGGACCCCGCGTCGTAGGGCGGCTGCGGGTCGTACTCGGTCAGCAGCTGTACGGCCTGGGCGTGTTCGTCGCCCGCGATCCGGCCCAGCAGGGTGAGCCCCATGTCGATGCCGGAGGAGACACCGGCGGCGGTGACGTACTTGCCGTCGAACACGACCCGCTCCTCGGTGGGCTCGGCGCCGAAGCGCTTCAGGTGCTCCAGTGCCAGCCAGTGCGAGGTGGCCCGGCGGCCCCGGAGGAGTCCGGCGGCGGCCAGCAGCAGGGAGCCGGTGCACACGGACGTCGTCCAGGTGCTGGTCGCGTCCGCGGCGCGCAGCCAGTCGAGGAGCGGCTCGTTCTCCATCTGCGGGGTCTGCCCCGGCCCTCCCGGGACGACCACGATGTCGGGGTGCGGCACCTCGGCGAGGGTCCGGTCGGCGGTGAGCGCGAGGTGTCCGGTGTCGGTGCGGACGAGCCCGGTGCGCTCGGCCACGAACACGGTCCGCGCGTCCGGCAGCCGGCCGAGGGTCTCGTACGGGCCCACGGCGTCGAGGGCGGTGAAGCGGTCGAAGAGGACGATGGCGATCTGCATCGGGATCCTTTCGGCGGTGCCGGGTGAGGCGCCGGCTGTGACGGGTGGGGCGTCGGCGGTGACGGGCGGGGCGCCGGCGGTGACGGGCGGGGCGGGGTCGGTGACGGGCGGGGTCGGTGACGGGCGGGGTCGGTGACGGGCGGGGTCGGTGACGGGCGCGCCCGTCGGCGGACACCGGACGGCGGCGTCAGCCGGTGTCCGCCGACGGGTCCGTAGGCGGGCGATGAGGGGTCGGTCGGCGGGCGGGGCCCCGATGCGTCGTGGGCGCGGGGCGCGGCCGTCAGGGGCTGGTGGGGGCGGGGCGCGGCCGTCAGGGGCTGGTGGGGGCGGGGCGGAAGCGGCGGCGGTATTCGGCCGGGGACGACCCGAGCGCGCGGACGAAGGCGCGCCGCATGGCCTCGGGGGTGCCGTAGCCGCTGGTACGGGATATCTCCTCGACGCCGTCGCCGGTGTCCTCCAGCAGACGGCGGGCGTGTTCCAGCCGGACCCGGTCGACGTACCGGCCGGGTGTCATACCGGTCTCGGTCAGGAAGGCTCGGGCGAAGTGGCGCGGCGACAGGGACGCGCGGGCGGCGAGCGACTCCACGGTCAGATCCCCGTCCGGATGTTCGGTGATCCACTGCTGGACGTCGCGCAGGGGCTCGCGCCGTGCCGTCTGCGCGGCGAGCTGGACGCTGAACTGGGCCTGGTTCCCCGGCCGGCGCAGGAAGACCACCAGGTGGCGGGCGATGCTCAGCGCGACCTCCCGGCCCAGGTCCTCCTCGACCAGGGCGAGCGCCAGATCGATGCCGGAGGTGACACCGGCCGACGTGGAGACGGCTCCGTCCCGTACGTAGATGGGGTCGGCGTCGACCTCCACCGCCGGATGGTCGCGGGCGAGCTTGTCGCAGTAGGCCCAGTGCGTGGTCGCGCGGCGGCCGTCCAGCAGGCCCGCCGCGGCGAGCAGGATCGCCCCGGTGCAGACCGAGACGAGGCGCTCGGCACGCGGGGCGTGCGCGCGCAGCCAGTCGACCAGGCGCGCGTCGGCGGCGCGGGTGCCCGACCCGCCCGGGACGAGCAGCGTGTGCGGGGCGCGGGCGTCCGCGAGGGCCCCGTCGGGTACGAGGGTCAGGCCGCTGGAGGTGCGCACGGGAGCGCCGTCCAGGGAGGCGGTACGGATGCGGTAGGTGCCCGGGGTGTGGTGCTCGGCGCCCGCGAAGACCTCCACGGGGCCGGTGACATCGAGGCTCTGCACGCCGTCGAAGACGACGACGAGAACGGTTCGCTGCGCCATGGGGTCGATTCTTCGCGGACCGGCGCACGGCCGCAACGACGGTTCCCCCACCTTTCCTGCCATGGCGTGGTCGGCGCGAACACGACGCAGCGCCGCTCCGTCGTCCCGCCCTGATCCCCCGTTGTCGGCGTCACCTGCCACAATTGCCGCGCAACCTCAGTGGAGAAGGCGGTACGGGATCGTGACCACACCCGGGTCCATCGAAGTAGGGTCCATCGAAGGCAGGATCGCCGAGGAGCTCGGCGTACGGGAGCGGCAGGTCAAGGCTGCCGTGGAGCTGCTCGACGGCGGTTCGACGGTGCCCTTCGTCGCCCGCTACCGCAAGGAAGCGACCGAGATGCTCGACGACGCGCAGCTGCGCACGATCGAGGAGCGGCTGCGCTATCTGCGGGAGCTGGAGGAACGGCGGACGGCGATCCTGGAGTCGGTGCGCGAGCAGGGCAAGCTCACCGAGGAGCTGGAGGCGCAGATTCGCGCCGCCGAGACCAAGGCGCGGCTGGAGGACATCTACCTGCCGTACAAGCCCAAGCGGCGCACCAAGGCTCAGATCGCCCGCGAGGCGGGCCTCGAACCGCTCGCCGAGGGCCTGCTGGGCGACCCGACCGTGGAACCGCTCGCCGCGGCCGCCGCGTTCGTCGACGCCGACAAGGGCGTGGCCGATCCGCAGGCCGCGCTGGACGGCGCCCGCGCGATCCTCACCGAGCGGTTCTCGGAGGACGCCGACCTCGTCGGCGAGCTGCGGGAGCGCATGTGGGTGCGCGGGCGCCTGGCCGCCAAGGTGCGCGAGGGCAAGGAGGAGGCCGGCGCCAAGTTCGCCGACTACTTCGACTTCACCGAGCCGTTCACCGAGCTGCCCTCGCACCGGATCCTGGCGATGCTGCGCGGCGAGAAGGAGGACGTCCTCGACCTCGTCCTGGAACCGGAGGAGCCGGCCGAGTCGCCGTCGACCTCCTCGTCGTACGAGGGGATGATCGCCCACCGCTTCGGCATCGGCGACCGCGGGCGGCCCGGCGACAAGTGGCTCACGGACACGGTCCGCTGGGCCTGGCGCACCCGTCTCCTCGTCCACCTCGGCATCGACCTCAGGCTGCGGCTGCGCACGGCCGCCGAGGACGAGGCGGTCGACGTCTTCGCGGCGAACCTGCGGGACCTGCTGCTGGCCGCCCCGGCGGGCACGCGCGCCACGCTGGGCCTGGACCCCGGTTTCCGCACGGGCGTGAAGGTGGCCGTGGTCGACGCGACCGGCAAGGTGGTGGCGACCGACGTCATCTACCCGCACGTCCCGGCCAACAAGTGGGACGAGGCCATCGCGAAGCTGGGGCGGCTCGCCCGGGAGCACGCGGTCGAGCTGATCGCCATCGGCAACGGCACGGCGTCCCGCGAGACGGACAAGCTCGCCGGTGAACTGATCACCCGCCACCCGGAGTTGCAGCTCACCAAGGTGATGGTGTCCGAGGCGGGCGCGTCCGTGTACTCGGCCTCCGCCTTCGCCTCGCAGGAGCTGCCCGACATGGACGTGTCGCTGCGCGGCGCCGTCTCCATCGCGCGCCGGCTCCAGGACCCGCTGGCCGAACTGGTGAAGATCGACCCGAAGTCGATCGGGGTCGGCCAGTACCAGCACGACCTGTCCGAGGTGAAGCTGTCGCGTTCGCTGGACGCGGTGGTCGAGGACTGTGTGAACGGTGTCGGCGTGGACGTGAACACGGCGTCCGCCCCGCTGCTGTCGCGCGTGTCCGGCATCTCCTCGGGACTGGCCGAGAACATCGTGGCCCACCGGGACACGAACGGGCCGTTCCGGTCCCGGTCGCAGCTCAAGGGCGTGGCCCGGCTCGGCCCCAAGGCGTACGAGCAGTGCGCGGGCTTCCTGCGCATCCGGGGCGGCGACGACCCGCTGGACGCCTCCAGCGTCCACCCGGAGGCGTACCCGGTCGTGCGGCGCATGGTGAAGACCTCGGGTCAGGCGGTGGCCTCGCTGGTCGGCAACACGGCCATGCTGCGCTCGCTGCGGGCGGACGACTTCGTGGACGAGACGTTCGGTCTGCCGACGGTGACGGACATCCTCAAGGAGCTGGAGAAGCCTGGGCGCGACCCGCGGCCCGCCTTCAAGACGGCCACCTTCAAGGAAGGCGTCGAGAAGATCTCCGACCTGTCCTCGGGGATGATCCTGGAGGGAGTCGTCACGAACGTGGCGGCGTTCGGCGCGTTCGTCGACGTCGGTGTCCACCAGGACGGTCTCGTGCATGTCTCCGCGCTGTCGAAGACGTTCGTCAAGGACCCGCGGGACGTCGTGAAGCCGGGTGACATCGTCAAGGTGAAGGTTCTCGACGTGGACATTCCGCGCAAGCGGATCTCCCTGACACTGCGGCTGGACGACGAGGCGGCACCGAAGGACGGCGAGAAGCCCGCCGGTGGCGGCCGTCAGCAGCGGGGCGGGCGTCCGCCCCAGCAGCGGCAGCAGCGGCAGGGCGGCCAGGGCCAAGGCCAGGGCCAGGGCCAGGGCCAGCGGGGGCAGGGGCAGGGCCAGGGACAGCAGCGGCAGGGGCGTGCCGGTGGTGGTGGCGGTGGTGGCGCTGCCCGTCAGGCGCCCGCCCCGGCCAACAGTGCCATGGCCGACGCGCTGCGCCGGGCCGGGCTGCTGGACCAGAAGAAGAACCGAGGCTGAGACACCGACGGGCCCGGCCCCCACGTCGTACGGGGGCCGGGCCCGTCGCTGTCGCCGGGGTGGAGGCCGGCGCCGTTACCGGAGACCCGGGCACCGATACCCGAGGGAGCCCGTCGCCGTGCCGGTGGGCGGGGATCCGGCACCCTACCGGGGCCGCCGCGTGGCCGTCAGCGCTCCGTCACCTTGCCGTCCGCCACCTCCAGGCGGCGGGTCACCTGCACCGCGTCCAGCATGCGGCGGTCGTGGGTGACCAGCAGGAGCGTGCCCTCGTAGGCGTCCAGAGCCGTCTCCAGCTGCTCGATCGCCGGCAGGTCGAGGTGGTTCGTCGGCTCGTCGAGCACCAGCAGGTTCACCCCCCGGCCCTGGAGCAGGGCCAGAGCGGCGCGGGTGCGTTCGCCGGGCGACAGGGTCGACGCCTGACGCAGCACATGGTCCGATTTCAGACCGAACTTGGCCAGCAGGGTGCGGACCTCGACCGGTTCGGTGTCGGGAACCGCCGCGCAGAACGCGTCCAGCAGCGACTCCGAGCCATGGAACAGCTGACGCGCCTGGTCGACCTCGCCGACCAGCACGCCGGAGCCGAGGACCGCGTGGCCCGCGTCCAGCGGTACGCGGCCGAGAAGCGCGCCGAGGAGGGTCGACTTGCCCGCGCCGTTCGCGCCGGTGACCGCGACCCGGTCCGCCCAGTCGATCTGGAGGGACACCGGGCCGAACGTGAAGTCCCCGCGTCGTACCTCGGCGTCCCGCAGGGTCGCCACGACCGCGCCGGAGCGCGGTGCGGCGGCGATCTCCATGCGCAGGTCCCACTCCTTGCGGGGTTCCTCGACGGTCTCCAGGCGTTCGATCATGCGCTGGGTCTGCCGGGCCTTCGCGGCCTGCTTCTCGCTGGCCTCGCTGCGGAACTTGCGGCCGATCTTGTCGTTGTCGTTGTTCGCCTTGCGCCGGGCGTTCTTGACTCCCTTGTCCATCCAGGAGCGCTGCATCTGGGCGCGGTCCTGGAGGGCGGCCCGCTTGTCGGCGTACTCCTCGAAGTCGTCGCGGGCGTGCCGACGGGCCACGTCCCGCTCCTCCAGATAGGCCGCGTAGCCGCCGCCGTAGAGGTTGATCTCCTGCTGGGCCAGGTCGAGTTCGAGGACCTTGGTGACGGTGCGGGTGAGGAACTCGCGGTCGTGGCTGACGACGACGGTGCCCGCGCGCAGACCGGCCACGAACCGTTCGAGGCGCTCCAGGCCGTCGAGGTCGAGGTCGTTGGTGGGTTCGTCGAGCAGGAAGACGTCGTAGCGGGAGAGCAGCAGGGAGGCCAGGCCCGCGCGGGCGGCCTGACCGCCGGACAGGGACGTCATCGGCTGGTCCAGGCCGACGCCGAGGCCGAGCGAGTCGGCGATCTCCTCGGCGCGTTCGTCGAGGTCGGCCCCGCCGAGACCGAGCCAGCGTTCCAGGCTCGTCGCGTAGGCGTCGTCGGCGCCCGGGGCGCCGTCGACCAGGCCCTGGGTGGCCTCGTCCATCGCCTGCTGGGCCGCGGCGACCCCGGTACGCCGGGCGAGGAACTCCCGCACGCTCTCACCGGGCCGCCGCTCGGGCTCCTGCGGCAGGTGCCCGACGGTCGCGGACGGCGGAGAGAGCCTCAGCTCGCCCTCCTCCGGTGTGCTCAGGCCGGCGAGCAGCCGCAGCAGAGTGGACTTGCCCGCGCCGTTGGCACCGACGAGACCGATCACGTCACCGGGCGCGACGACGAGGTCGAGCCCGGTGAACAGCGAGCGGTCGCCGTGTCCGGCGGCGAGGTTCTTGGCGACGAGGGTGGCAGTCATCAGGTCGTCGATCCTAATGGGCGGCGGCGGACGGGTCGGCGCGCCGTCGCCTCCCGACCGGGCGGCGGGACCGGACAACGGGAGGTGGAACCGGACGGCGGGCGGCGGGCGGCGGGCGGACCAGCGGGACAGGGCAGCGGGACCGGACAGCGGGGCGAGACAACTGCCCGCGCGACGGGATCGGGCGGCAGGCGGCGGGCGGCTGGAGCGGGCGGCAGGCGGCGGGCGGCGGGCGGACCAGCGGGACAGGGCAGCGGGACCGGACAGCGGGGCGAGACAGCCGCCCGGGCGACGGGACCGAGCGGCGGGCGACGGGACCGGGCGGCAGGCGGCGGGCGGCGGGCGGCGGGCGGCGGGCGGCGGGCGGGACAGGGCAGCGGGACCGGACAGCGGGGCGAGACAACTGCCCGGGCGACGGGACAGGGCGGCGGGAGGCGGGCGCGGGACCGGACAGCGGGGCGAGACAACTGCCCGGGCGACGGGACCGGGCGGCGGGCGGCAGGAGGCGGGAGGCTGGACCGGACGGCGGGAGGCGGGCGGACCAGCGGGACAGGGCAGCGGGACCGGACAGCGGGGCGAGACAGCCGCCCGGGCGACGGGACAGGGCGGCGGGCGGCAGGCGGCGGGAGGCGGGTGGATCAGCGGGACGCCGGCCAGCCGGGCAGCCGGGCAGCCGGGCAGGGCAGCGGGCCGGTCAGCGGGGCATCGCCTCCACCAGCACGCTGCCCGACGTCCTGGCCACGACGTAGGAGACGCCCCGGACCGCCTTCGCGTCCAGGGCGATGCGGTGCCGGCCGGTTTCCAGGATGCCGTCGAAGACCTCGTGCGTGTGGGCGCGGGAGAGACGGTCGAGGCGGTACGTGGTGAGGCGGACCCGGCAGGGCGAGGTCACCTCGACGCCCGCCTCGCCGTCGACGGCGACCAGTCTGGTCAGCCGGCGCTGGTCCGCGGGGCTGCGGTCCAGGGCGTGTTCGATCTGGGCGACGAGGAGCGGGACGATCGGGGCGAGTCCGTCGACGTAGGCGACGTCGAGTCCGGCGCGGTCGAAGGTGGCGCGCACGGCGGCGCGTTCCGCCCCGCCGACGGTCGCGCCGAAGGCGACGGCGCCATAGGCGCGCAGTTCGTCGTCGGGTACCTCGTGCGCGTCGTGGGTGATGTCGGCGCCGATGCCGATGGTGCGCAGAGCGGCGGCGAGCTTGGCGAGCAGGGCGACGCGAGCGCCGATCAGCAGCACCCGGCGGCGGCCGCCCGCGTGGCCATGGCCGTTCAGCAGGGAGTGCAGGGCCGCGCGGTACTCCTCACCGTGGAAGCGGAACGGGCCGATGCCGTGGTAGCCGTTGAGCTCCAGGTCGACGTCCGGCTCCGTCTGCCAGGCGAAGTCCCGCCAGACGTAGTCGTCCGTGAGTCTGTCGATGACGGCGGTGACCGCACCGCACGCGAGGTCCGCGCACTCGGGGCAGCCGTAGATGACGTACCGGCCGCCGGGCAGCGGGGCCTCCGCCTCCAGGAGGAGGCTCCTGACCTGCTCGGTGAAGATCGCGGGCGGTACGTCGGAGGCGAGCGGGGAGACGGCGTCGAGGTCGGAGAGCCGGTACAGCAGCGGGCGTCCGTCGACGAGGAAGTCCAGGAAATCCCGGTGGATCTGGTAGCCACCGTCGGCGAGCACGGCACCGGCGCGCATCGCCGGGGCCAGGCCGAAGGTCGCGTACTCGGCAGACATGCTGTGAGTATCCCCAGACTGAGAACGTTCCGAGCACGGCATGACATATTCCGCTAACGTCCCCGCGTGGCACAGGGATCGAGTGACGACGTCATCGTGGTCGGCGGCGGGGTGATCGGACTGACGACGGCCGTCGTCCTGGCCGAGAGCGGCCGACGCGTGCGGGTGTGGACCCGGGATCCGGTCCAGCGGACCACCTCGGCGGTCGCGGGCGCGCTGTGGTGGCCGTACCACATCGAGCCGGTCGCGTCGGCGCGGGCGTGGGCGCTGCGGTCGCTGGACGTGTACGAGGAGCTCGCCGAACGGCCCGCGGAGACCGGCGTACGCCTCGTCGACGGGGTACTGGGCGAGACCACTCTGGACGCGGTGGCCGGCTGGGCGTCGACCCGGCTGCCCGGGCTGCGCGCGGCCACGGCGGACGAGTACGCCGGGACGGGCGTGTGGGCGCGGCTGCCGCTGATCGACATGGCGGCGCATCTTCCTTGGCTGCGGGCGCGGTTGCTGCGGGCGGGCGGCTCGGTCGAGGAGCGCACGGTGTCCGGACTGGGGCGGGTGCGGGCTCCCGTCGTGGTCAACTGCACGGGGCTGGGCGCCCACGAACTGGTGCCGGATCCCTCGGTACGGCCCGTGCGGGGGCAGTTGGTCGTCGTGGAGAACCCCGGGATCCGCACCTGGCTCGTCTCCACCGGGCCGGCCGGCGAGATGGCTTACGTCTTCCCGCAGCCGGACCGGCTGCTGCTGGGCGGCACGGCCGAGGACGACGTCTGGTCGACGCGGCCCGATCCGGTGGTGGCGGAGGCGATCGTACGGCGGTGTTCGGCGCTGCGGCCGGAGATCGCCGGGGCGCGGGTCCTTGGGCACCGGGTGGGACTGCGGCCCGCCCGGCCAACCGTGCGGCTGGAGCGTGAAACGCTGCCGGACGGACGGGTGCTGGTGCACCACTACGGTCATGGAGGCGCGGGTGTGACGGTGGCCTGGGGCTGCGCCCAGGAGGCGGCCGCGCTGGCCACCGCCTCCTGAGCACCGACCGGATCCGGTCGTCACGGAATCCGGATGCCAGAGGACCCGGTTGTCACGGGATCCGGTCGTCACGATCGGATCCGGTCGACGCGGGATCTCCTCGTCACGGGATCCTGTGCGCGTTCGGAGGTGCCCCTACGCCGTCCAGGGGCCGGGCGTCCGTCCCGCCCGCCGCCGAGCGGGCCGATCCGGCCGATCCGGCCGCGGCGTGCGCGAAGGCCGCCGCGCCGCCGACGAACGGGACCCGGGCCGAGGTGCGGGCAAGGTCCAGGGTGAGGGTCGGGGTAGTGGACGGCGGGTCGATGAGGTCCTTGTCCGTGCCCGCCACGATCAGCGCCAGCCGGTGTCCCGCGGGCACGACGTGGTCGGTGGGGGCCAGGTCCAGGGTGATCGTGTACGCCCGGCCCGGGGTGAGCGGGACGCCCTTGCGGTCGGAGGCGTGGTTGCCGAGGTCGGCCCAGCCACGGCTGAGGACCGTGTACTCGACGTCGGCGGTCTTCGCCCGGGTCTCCTTGAAGCAGGCGCTGTCGCCCGCGCTGCTCGCGCCCCAGCAGGTGCGGTCGGTGAGCGTGCTGACGCCCTCGCCGCTCGCCGCGTAGTCGCGGACGGTGTCCGGGCCGAGGTCGACGAGGACGGCCGTGAGGTGGGCCGTCGTGGTCGTCGGGGTCGCGGTGACGGTGACCTCGGAGGAGCCGGACAGGCGCAGGTCGTCGCGGAGCGGCCGGGTGACGAACCCTGCCTTCTCGGGCGTGGCGGTGTCGATCCGGGCGGCCCAGTCGGTCTCGTCGAGCCGCGGGTCGTCGGTGAAGGTCTCGGTGCCGGTGCCCCGGTTCAGTCCGAGGGTGCCGACGCCCGGCAGGGACCCGGTCGCGGGGCGCAGGGTCGTGGTCCGAGTGCCGTGCGGGGGCCAGACCTTGGAGGTGGCCCACTGGTCGGGGTGGCGTTCGAGGTCGGCCATGGGTTCGCGGTCGACGCCGTTGTCGTAGCCGAGGAGTTCGTGGTCGAACCAGCGGTGCAGGGTGTCGACCCAGGCGGCGCGGCGGAAGTCGAAGGGGTCGACGTGGCCGGTCTGGGACAGCCAGATCTTGCGCTCGACGCCGTTCGCGGCGAGGGCGTCCCACCACTGGCCGAAGTTCTTGGTGCGGACGTTGAGGTCCTGCATGCCGTGCACGAGGAAGACGCTCGCCCGTACCTTGCTCGCGTCCTTCACGTAGTCCCGCTCGGTCCACAGGCCGGTCCGGTCACCGGTGCGCGGGGCCTCGTCGACGAGTTTCCGCTGCACGGCGGCGCACCTGGTGCGGGCTTCGGGGCTGTCGACGTAGTCGGAGAGCCAGTCGGGACCGGAGTCGTAGAGCGGGGCGCCCTTGGCGAAGTAGTAGTCGTACCAGGAGGAGATGGCGCTGATCGGGACGATCGTCTTCAGGCCCTTGACGCCGGTGGCGGCGACGCCGTTGGCGATGGTCCCGTCCCAGCTCTTGCCGATCATGCCCGTTCTGCCGTTGGTCCAGCCCGCTTTCACCGCCGTCGTGCCGGTGCGGGTGGTGTACGCCCGGGCCCGGCCGTTGAGCCAGTCGACCACGGCCTTCGCGGACTGGACGTCGGAGCGGCCGCCGACGTCGACGCAGCCGTCGGAGCGGTTGGTGCCGGCGAGGTCGACGCCGACGAAGGCGTAGCCGCGGGGCACGAAGTAGTTGTCGTAGAACAGCGGCATCTGGACGACGTCGCCCGCGGCGTCGTACGTCTTCAACTGGCTCTCGTTGCCCCGGCCGCAGCAGGAGTAGTACGGGCTGGCGTCCATGATGACGGGCACCTTGCGGCCCTGTGCGGCCGCCTCGCGGGGCCGGACGATGTCCACGGCGACGCGGTCGGTGCGCCCGTCGCCGTCGCCGTCGAGTCCGGTGTCCACCCAGACGGCCTCGCGGACGGCGTCGGCGTAGGAGTAGGCGGGCCGGCTCTCGCGTGGGGCGCCGTGGGCCGCCGCCGGAGCGAGGAAGGCGGCCAGCAGGGCGGCGACGGCCGCTGTCGCGAGCGTTCTCCAGGTCGTGAAGCGCATGCGTATCGGCATGCGCGGACGGTACATCGGTCAACTCCCGTGCAGAAGAGGGCGATCGGACGCCCCTGGGGCGCCGGAGCGCGGGTGGGACGGCGGGCGCGGGAAGGGCGGCCGGGCTCGTGACGGCCGAATGGCGATCGTGTGACAGCGGGGGCCGTGGACACATGCGGGGGAGTTCGACACCGCCGTCTACGACCGGGGGGCGCTGGCGGTCCAGGCGCTGCGCGACGAGATCGGGGACGACGCGTTCTTCGCCGTCCTCAAGGGCTGGCCGCGCGAGCACGCGTACGGCAACGCGTCGGTCGCCGACTTCCGGGCGTACGCGGAGCGGGTCTCCGGGAGGTCCCTCACCGCGCTGTTCGACACCTGGCTGTTCCAGCCGTCGAAGCCGGCCGCGCCGACGGCGTCCCTCGCCAAGGCCGCCACGGTCGCGGCGCAGCCGAAGTCGTGGCGGAAGATCGCGGCCACGAGCGACGTGCACGCGGACTGAGCGCCCGCGCCGGGTGTGGCCCGGGGCAGTTGTCTCGGGCCACCCCGGACCGGCGTGTCGTGGTCCGGGCCGCCCTGGTCTCGCGAGCGGCGGTCCGGTCCGCTCCCGACCCGCGAGCGGCGGCCCGTGTTCCGGTCCGCTCCCGACCCGCGGGCGGCGGTCCGGGCCGGTCCCGACCCGCGAGCGGCGGTCCGTGTTCCGGTCCGCTCCCGACCGGCGAGCCGTGGTCCGGGCCGCCCTCGACTAGCGGCCGGTGGTCCGGGGCTCCGACTCGGCGGCCCGGGCGAGAAGTTCCGCCCGGCCGATCGCGTCGACCCGGGTCGCCGGTACGGTGCAGGCGTGGGCGCCGGCCACCGCGCCGTACCGGGCGCATAGCCGGGGTGCCTCGCGGTTCAGCCAGCCGAAGAGGAACGCGGCCGCGAAGGCGTCGCCCGCGCCGTTGGAGTCCACCACGGGCGACGACGGCGTGACCGGCGGTACCCGGGTCAGCTCGTCGTCGGCCAGCAGGTAGGCGCCTTCGGCTCCGGCGGTGGCGACGACCACCTCGGCCCGGCCCCGGTCGACGATGCGGCGCATGGTCCGCTCGGGGTCGGACAGCGCGGTGGCGGACAGGAAGACGACGTCGGCGGAGTACGCGAACGGCTCGTGGTAGGGGTTCACCCCGTCCCAGTTGTGCAAGTCGGTCGAGATGCTCACGCCGGACTCGCGCAGCACCGGAAGGGCGTGGGCGCACGGCTGGGTGATGGACACGTGCGCGTGGCGGCTGGCCTCGGCCAGGGCCCGCACCGTGGCCGGGGGAAGGCGGTCGTCGGCGTGGGCGCGGCTGCTGTCGTACAGGGACAGACGGCGGCCGTCCGGGCTCACGAGGTTGACGGCGCGCTTGGTGCCGGCGGGCTGCGGGATCGCGGTGAGGCCGATGCCCTTGTCCCGGTGCAGGGCGCGCACCAGGTCGCCCTCGGGATCGTCGCCGATCAGGTCGAGGTGGTGGGTGCGCAGGCCCAGGGCGCTCAGGCCCAGCGCGACGAAGTCGCCGGTCTGTCCGGCGCGGGCCCGGATGCCGCTGTCGATCATGTAGCTGTCGGCGTACGGGAGCGGCAGTTCCGGCACGTGCACGATGGCGTCCACGCCCGCTCCGCCCAGCACCAGGACGTCGGTGTCACGGCTCAACTCGGACCCTCCCCATGGTCGTAGACCATCACTTCGATGCCCCGCGCGACCAGCCGCTCCTCGATGAGCGGCTCGACGCGTGACCACTTGCCTCCGGCCAGGCCGCAGCCTATCCGGGGCAGGTGGACGGACGCGTCGAGCGCGATCACACGGTCGGCCAGTCGGCCCAGCGCCGTGTCGATGGCCTCGTAGCGCACGGGGACGCCTTTGCTGCCGGTGCGGATGCCGCGCTGGCCCACCATGTTGGCCACCCATACGTACGGCTCGACCCGGACGAGCTGGAGCGCGCCGAGTGCGAAGTCGTTCTCCGCGCGGTCGCGGTGCCAGGCGCGGTACGCCGCCTCCGGCTCGGGCCAGCGGCGCGACACCGCGAGCACGAAGCCCCTTCCCCACCCCCCGATGTCGTTGCAGACATGGGCGATCACCTTGACGCCCTTCACCGACGGTGCGGTGGCGTCACCCCTGACGTAAGTGATCCCCGACATGACGCCACCGTAGGCGACGCCACTGACAGTGGCTGTGAACTGCTACTTCGTGTGCTTCGACGGGTCGGCCAGCTCGCGGTCCGCGGATTCGGCGCCCCGGCGGCGCAGCGCGAACCAGCCGACGACCAGCAGGACCGCGACCGCCGGGATGAGCAGCAGCGTCTTGCGGCCGACCTCGGGGTCGTTCCACATCAGGCCGAGCACGGAGAGCAGGAAGGCGATCGTGACGATCTCCGTGACCGGGCTGCCGGGCAGCCGGAAGGTGGGCCGGGTGAGCAGGCCGGCCTTGGCGCGGCGGACGAAGACCAGGTGACAGATCATGATGATCACCCAGGTGCTGATGATGCCGAGGGAGGCGACGTTCAGCACGATCTCGAAGGCCTGGCTCGGCATGAGGTAGTTCAGGCCGACGCCGAGTACGCACACCGCGCAGGTCAGCAGGATGCCGCCGTAGGGCACCTGGCTGCGGTTCATGCGGGCGGTGAATTTGGGCGCGGAGCCCGCCATCGCCATGGACCGCAGGATGCGGCCGGTGGAGTACAGGCCGGAGTTCAGCGACGACATGGCGGCCGTGAGGACCACGAGGTTCATGACGTCGCCCGCGGCCGGGACGCCGATCTTCGACAGGACCGTCACGAACGGGCTCTGGTCGGCCGAGTACAGCGAGCCCGGCAGCAGCAGGGCGAGCAGGACGACCGAGCCGACGTAGAACAGACCGACCCGCCACATGATCGAGTTCACCGCGCGCGGGACGACCTTCTCCGGCTCGGAGGTCTCGCCGGCGGCGACGCCGACCAGCTCCAGAGAGGCGTAGGCGAAGATCACACCCTGCATCACGAGGACGACGGGCATCGCCCCGTGCGGCAGGAGCCCACCGTGGTCGGTGATGACGTGCAGGCCCGGCCTGCTGCCGCCCACCTCGTGCTGGGTGGCCAGCAGGAAGATGCCGATCAGCATGAAGCCGACGAGGGTGGCGACCTTGACGATCGCGAACCAGAACTCCATCTCGCCGAAGATCTTCACCGAGATGAGGTTGACGGCCAGGACCACCGCCAGCGCGATCAGGGCGAGCAGCCACTGGGGGATGCTCGTGAACATGCTCCAGTAGTGCGTGTAGAGCGCGATCGCGGTGATGTCGGCGATGCCGGTCGTCGACCAGTTCAGGAAGTACATCCACCCGGCGACGTACGCGCCCTTCTCCCCGAGGAACTCGCGCGCGTACGACACGAAGGAGCCCGAGGAGGGGCGGTAGAGGACCAGCTCGCCGAGGGCGCGGACCACGAAGAAGGCGAAGACGCCGCAGACGAGGTAGGCGAGCGCGAGCGCGGGGCCCGCGCTGTGCAGGCGTCCGCCGGCGCCGAGGAAGAGTCCGGTGCCGATCGCGCCGCCGATCGCGATCATGTTGACGTGGCGGTGCTTGAGGTCCTTGCTGTAACCGGCGTCGCCCGCGTCCGCGGGCGTCCCGGTCGCCTCGGGACGGGCGACCTGTGCCGTGTACACGGCGTCCTTGCTCACGGTGGTACCACTCTCTGGTGCGCCCGGACGTCGTGGGTCCGGGCTTCCGTACGGGGGGTAACGGCCGTGTCCGCCTCTTGCGTCGCGGCACAGACCAAGGCAGCACCTTCCCAGGGGCTCGGACCCCATGCGATGGTTCACGTCACATGGGGTCCCTTCTCACGCACTCGTCACATGGATGAGGACTGTGGTTCACCTGAGGGGGATATGTGGTCGACGGCGCGAGATCCGTGATCGCCGTCGCCGCGGTCCACGATCGCCGTCACCACGGTCCACGATCGCCGTCACCACGGTCCATGATCGCCGTTACTGCCGTCCATGATCGTCGTTGGCGAGATCCGTGATCGCCGTTGGTGCGATCCGGGTGTCACAGCATTGGTGAGACAGCGATACTGCTGCACATGACGACCGACGCCGAGGAGCCGACCCTCACCATCGACGAGCTGGCCGCCCGGGCGGGCGTCACCGTGCGCACGGTGCGCTTCTACGGCACCAAGGGTCTGCTGCCGCCGCCGGCGATCGGCCCGCGCCGGGTGGGGCACTACGGGCGCGAGCACCTCGCGCGGCTGGCGCTGATCGAGGAGTTGCAGCACCAGGGCATGACGCTGGCGGCCATCGAACGCTATCTGCGTCGGCTGCCGTCGGACCTGAGCGCGCACGACCTCGCCGTGCACCGGGCGGTGGTCGCCTCCTGGGCGCCGGACGCGGTGGAGACGGTGTCCCGTGCGGAACTGGGGCGCCGGGCGGGGCGGCCGCTGGCCGAGGAGGAGGTGGACCGGCTGGTGGCGATGGACGTCGTCGAGCGGACCGGGGACGGCTACCGCGTCGATCTCGGGCTGCTGCGGCTCGGGGTGGAGCTGCTGGACGTGCCGCTGGCCCATGAGTCGATCCTCGCGGCCAGGAACGTGCTTCTGGAGCACTCGCGCGCGGCGGCGCACGAGCTGTCCCAGCTGCTGCGCGGCGAGGTGTCGGAGCGGGACGCGCGGACCGTGAAGTCGTTGTCGGCGCACATGCAGCCGCTGATCGTGCAGGCGTTGCTGACCACGTTCCAGCGCTCGCTCCGGGAGGAGCTGCGGGAGTGGCTCCCGGACACGCCCCCGGCCCGGCCCTGAGGGATGGTCAGCGACGACGGTCTCTCCCCTCGATCGAGGGGAGAGACCGTCGTCGACAGCCGGAGGGTCAGCGGGCGTCCGTGAAGGTCTCGCCCCGCTCGGCCTTCTCCACCAGCAGGGCGGGCGGGGTGAACCGGTCGCCGTAGCGTTCGGCGAGCTCACGCGCGCGTGCCACGAAGCCGGGCAGGCCCCCTTCGTAGCCGTTGACGTACTGCAGGACACCGCCGGTCCAGCCGGGGAAGCCGATGCCGAAGATCGATCCGATGTTGGCGTCGGCGACCGACGTCAGCACACCCTCTTCGAGGAGCCTGACGGTGTCGAGCGCCTCGGAGAAGAGCATGCGCTCCTGCATGTCCTCGAACGGGATCTCGTGGCCGGGCTTGGTGAAGTGCTCCCGCAGTCCGGGCCACAGGCCCGCGCGGGCGCCGTCCTCCCCGTAGGCGTAGAAGCCGGCGCCGCCGCTGCGGCCGGTGCGGCCGAACTCGTCGACCATCCGGTCGATGACCGCCTCGGCGGGGTGCGCGTCCCAGGTGCCGCCGGCCTCCTGCACAGCCCGCTTCGACTCGTTGCGGATCTTGCGGGGCAGGGTGAGCGTCAGCTCGTCCATCAGGGACAGCACCTTGGCCGGGTAGCCGGCCTGGGCTGCCGCCTGCTCGATGGACGCGGGCTCGATGCCCTCGCCGACCATCGCCACGCCCTCGTTGATGAAGTGGCCGATCACCCGCGAGGTGAAGAACCCGCGCGAGTCGTTGACGACGATCGGCGTCTTCTTGATCTGCCGGACCAGGTCGAAGGCGCGGGCGAGTGCCTCCTCGCCGGTGCGCTCGCCCTTGATGATCTCGACGAGCGGCATCTTGTCGACGGGCGAGAAGAAGTGCAGCCCGATGAAGTCACCCTGACGCTCGACGCCTTCCGCGAGGGCGGTGATGGGCAGGGTGGAGGTGTTGGAGCAGAGCAGGGCGTCGGGCTCGACGATGTGCTCGATCTCCTGGAACACCTTGTGCTTGAGCGACGTGTCCTCGAAGACGGCCTCGATGACCGCGTCACAGCCCGCGAGATCCTGCGGGTCGGCGGTGGCGGTGATGCGGGCGAGCAGCTCGTCCGCCTTCTCCTGGGTGCTTCGGCCCCGGGCGACCGCCTTGGCGCACAGCTTCTCGGAGTAGGCCTTGCCCTTGGCGGCGGCCTCCGGCGAGACGTCCTTGAGGACGACGTCGATGCCCGCGCGGGCGCACGAGTAGGCGATGCCCGCGCCCATCATTCCGGCGCCGAGGACGGCCACCTTGCGGACCTTGCGGGACTCGACGCCCTTGGGGCGGTTGGCGCCGGAGTTGACGGCCTGGAGGTCGAAGAAGAAGGCCTGGATCATGTTCTTCGAGGTCTGGCCGGCGGCCAGCTCCACGAAGTAGCGGGCCTCGATGACCTGGGCGGTCTCGAAGTCGACCTGGGCACCCTCGACGGCGGCCGCGAGGATGTTGCGCGGGGCCGGGTAGGGGGCGCCGTTGGTCTGCTTGCGCAGGCTGGCCGGGAAGGCGGGCAGGTTCGCCGCGAACTTCGGGTTGGCCGGGGTGCCGCCGGGGATCCGGTAGCCGGGCTTGTCCCAGGGCTGCTGCGACTCGGGGTTGGCCTCGATGAAGGCGTGGGCCTTGGCCAGCAGATCCTCGGGGGTGGCGGCCACCTCGTGCACGAGGCCGTTGTCCAGGGCGCGCTGCGGGTTGTACTGGGTGCCCTGGAGCAGCACCTTCAGCAGGGCGTCGGCGATGCCGAGCAGGCGCACGGTGCGGACGACGCCGCCGCCTCCGGGGAGCAGGCCGAGGGTGACCTCGGGGCAGCCGATCTTGGAGCCGGGGGCGTCGAGGGCGACGCGGTGGTGGCAGGCGAGCGCGAGTTCGTAGCCGCCGCCGAGGGCCGCGCCGTTGATCGCCGCGACGACCGGCTTGCCGAGGGTCTCGATGCGGCGCAGGTTCCGCTTGATCTCGAGGCCGCCGTCGAGGAGCTCCTGGGCGGTGTCGGGCGTGACCCGGATCAGGTCGCGCAGGTCGCCGCCCGCGAAGAAGGTCTTCTTGGCGGAGGTGATGATGACGCCCCGGATGGAGTCCTTCTCGGCCTCCAGCCGGTCGGCGGTCACGGCGAGCGACTCGCGGAACGCCTGGTTCATGGTGTTGGCGGACTGGTTCGGGTCGTCGAGGACGAGGGTGACGACGCCGGTGCGGTCCTGTTCCCAGCGGATGGTGGTGCTCTCGGTCATGACTGGTGTCTCCGTAGAAGTCTGGGGTTCCGCCGGGAAGTTAGAGGCGCTCGATGACGGTGGCGATGCCCATGCCGCCGCCCACGCAGAGTGTGGCGAGGCCGTACCGCTTGTCCTGGCGCTCCAGTTCGTCGACGAGGGTGCCCAGGATCATCGCGCCGGTGGCGCCGAGCGGGTGGCCGAGCGCGATCGCGCCGCCGTTGACGTTGACCTTGTCCAGGGACAGGCCCATGTCCTTCACGAAGCGCAGGACGACCGCCGCGAAGGCCTCGTTGATCTCGACGAGGTCGATGTCGTCGATGGTCAGGCCGGCCTTGGCGAGGGCCTTGCGGGTGGCGGGCGCGGGCCCGGTGAGCATGATGGTCGGCTCGGAGCCGGAGACGGCCGCCGAGATGATCCGCGCGCGCGGGGTGAGTCCGTACCGCTCGCCGACCTCCTTCGAGCCGATCGCGACGAGCGAGGCGCCGTCCACGATGCCGGAGGAGTTGCCCGCGTGGTGGACATGGTCGATCTTCTCGACCCAGTGGTACTTCTGCAGGGCCACCGCGTCGAAGCCGCCCAGCTCGCCGATGTCGGCGAACGACGGCTTCAGCTTGGCGAGCGAGTCGGCGGTGGTGCCGGGGCGCGGGAACTCGTCGCGGTCGAGGACGACGAGTCCGCTGCGGTCCTTGACGGGCACGACGGAGCGCTCGAAGCGGCCGTCCTTCATGGCGTTGGCCGCCCGCTCCTGCGAGAGGGCGGCGTACTCGTCGACATCGCGCCGCGAGAAGCCCTCGACGGTCGCGATCAGGTCGGCGCCGATGCCCTGCGGCACGAAGTTGGTGGCGAGGTTGGTCATCGGGTCGTTGAACCAGGCGCCGCCGTCGGAGGCCATCGGCACCCGGGACATCGACTCGACGCCACCGGCGAGGACGAGGTCCTCCCAGCCCGACCGCACCTTGGCGGCGGCCATGTTGACGGCCTCCAGGCCCGAGGCACAGAAGCGGTTCTCCTGGACGCCTGCGACCGAGTCCGGCAGTCCGGCGGCGACGGCGGCGATCCGGGCGATGTCGGAACCCTGGTCGCCGACGGGGCCGACGACACCGAGGACGATGTCGTCGATCGCGGCCGGGTCGAGACCCGGGAAGCGGTCGCGGATCTCGTGGATGAGTCCGACGACCAGGTCGATGGGCTTCGTGCCGTGCAGGGCCCCACTGGCCTTGCCGCGCCCACGCGGGGTGCGGATCGCGTCGTACACGTACGCTTCGGTGCTCACTGACAAGCCTTTCAACGAGGGTTTCTGCCGAGGGGTATCGGGGGGCGTTCGGAGCCGTGGTTCATCAGGCGCCGTCCGCCAGGAGTGCGGGTATCTCCCAGTCGCGGGCCACGTCCGCCGTGTCGGCGCCCGGTTGCGCGGGGCCGGTGCGGACGGCCGTGGGCGTCGCGGAGAATCGGGGTGCGGGGGCCGGCTGGGTGATGCCGCCGTGGTCGGTGAAGGTGCCGCGGGCGGCCAGGTGCGGGTGGTGCGGGGCCTCGCGCAGCGACAGGACGGGAGCCACGCACGCGTCGGAGCCTTCGAAGACGGCCGTCCACTCCTCCCGGGTCCGGGTCAGGAAGCGGGCCGCGACGGCCTCGCGCAGCGCGCCCCAGCGGGTCCAGTCCTTGCGGGCCGGGCCGAAGTCCGTCAAGCCCACGAGGTCCAGGAACTCGTCGTAGAACTGCTGCTCCAGGGCGCCGACCGCCATGTGCTTCCCGTCGGCGGTCTCGTACGTGCCGTAGTACGGGCAGCCGCCGTCGAGGAGGTTGACTCCCCGGCGGTCCTGCCAGCCGCCCGCGGCGACCATGCCGTGGATCATCGCGGCCAGGTGGGAGGCTCCGTCGACGATGGCGGCGTCGACGACCTGCCCGGTGCCGCTCACGCGCGCGTGGTGCAGGGCGGCGAGGACGCCGACGACGAGGTAGAGGGAGCCGCCCGCGTAGTCGCCGACCAGGTTGGCGGGCACGGTCGGCGGCTCGTCGGGATCACCGATCATGCCCAGGGTGCCGGTGAGCGCGATGTACGCGATGTCGTGCCCGGCGCGGTGGGCGAGGGGGCCCTGCTGGCCCCAGCCGGTCATCCGGCCGTAGACCAGCCGCGGGTTGCGGTCGTGGCAGTCCTGCGGGCCGACCCCGAGGCGCTCGGCGACACCCGGGCGGTAGCCCTCGATGAGGATGTCCGCGCGGGTGGCGAGGTCCAGGACGCGGGCGGGGCCGTCCGCCGCCTTCAGGTCGACGATCACGGAGCGTTTGTTCCGGTTGGTGATGTCGTAGGCCGGGTCGACGGCGAGTCCGGTGCCGCCGGGGCGGTCCACCCGGACGACGTCGGCGCCCAGGTCGGCCAGGAGCATGGCGGCGAACGGGCCGGGCCCGATTCCCGCGAGCTCGACCACGCGCACCCCGGAGAGCGGGCCGCTCTCCGCCGTCGTTGCCGTTGTCATCCAGCCCCCTGAAGCCGTGACCGTGACACTAGTGATGTAACACCGACGATGCTAAGAACACGTTCTACGCAACACAAGACCTGGACGAGCAAGCGCTTAGTCAAGTATGGACGACACCTCATGGGTCCGCCGCGCGGCGGCACCCCCGGGGGTACCGCGCTCGCCCGTCCGGCTGCTCCGCCGCCGCCGGCCCCCGGGGGCCGGCGGCGGGATCCGCACCGGGTCGAAAGCGGGTAGGCAGCGGCAAGGGCGACTCCACGGAAACCTCCGCCGACAAGGGCGAACCGTGCTTTATCCCACTTCCTCCGGGTGTTCCCGGACACGGCCACCTGCCACCTCCGGGCTCCTCGTCGCGCTCCGCACTCCTCACGCTAGCCTCAGCCACCGACAGCGGCACGGCCGCACGAGGCTAGGGGTGTCATGAGCAGGCTGAACAGGACCGACCGTCCGTACGACATCGTGCTCTTCGGGGCCACCGGCTTCGTCGGCACGCTCACCGCCGAGTATCTCGCCGCCCACGCGCCCGAGGGGCTGCGCTGGGCGATCGCCGGCCGCGACGAGCGCAGGCTCGAGGAGCTGCGCGACCGGCTGCCGGGCGGCAAGGACGTCGGGCTGCTGCGGGCGGACGTCTCCGACCCGGCCTCGCTGCGCGCACTCGCCGAACAGGCGCGCGTGGTGGCCACGACCGTCGGCCCGTACATCAGCTACGGCGAGGAGCTCGTCGCCGCCTGCGCGCAGACCGGCGCGGACTACCTCGACCTCACGGGTGAGCCGGAGTTCGTGGACCTCGTCTACGTCCGCCACGACGCACGCGCGCGTGAGACCGGTGCGCGGCTGGTGCACGCGTGCGGTTTCGACTCGGTCCCGCACGACCTGGGCGCGCTCTTCACGGTGCGCCGGCTGCCCGAGGGCGTGCCGCTGACAGTGGACGGCTTCGTGACGGCGGACGCCACCTTCTCCGGCGGCACGTTCGCCTCGGCGCTGAACCAGTTCGCGCGCGGGCCGCAGATGGTGGCCGCCGCACGGGACCGCGCGCGGCACGAGCCGCGGCTCGTGGGCCGACGGACCTCCGCTCCCCTGGGCGGGCCCCGGTTCGCCGGGGAGATCGGCGCCTGGGCGCTGCCGCTGCCGACCATCGACGCACAGATCGTGCGGCGTTCGGCGAAGGCGCTGGAACGCTACGGCCCCGATTTCCGCTACCGGCACTACGCGGCCGTACGGCACCTGCCCGTCGCGGTGGGCGGTGTCGCCGCCGTGGGCGCGCTGGCCGCGGCCGCCCAGCTCCCGCCCGCACGGCGCTGGCTGTCCGGTCTGCTCAAGCCGGGGGACGGGCCGAGCCCGCAGAAGCGGGCGAAGAGCTGGTTCTCGGTGCGCTTCGTCGGCGAGGGCGGTGGCCGTCGGGTGTTCACCGAAGTCGCGGGCGGAGACCCCGGGTACGACGAGACGGCGAAGATGTTCGCGGAGTCGGCGCTCGCCCTGGCCTTCGACGACCTCCCGCCGACGGCCGGACAGGTCACCACGGCGGTGGCGATGGGCGACGCCCTGACGGAGCGGCTGCGCCGGGCGGGGATCACCTTCCGGGTGGCGGCCACCCGCTGAGAGAGCGCACGTCCCGCAGCGGCGGCTCGCTCACACGGCGCACGTCCCGCAGCGGCCGCCCACTCGCGCGGCGCACGTCCCGCAGCGGCGGGCCGCCCAGGCAGCGCGTGCCCTCCGGTGGGCGCCCGCTCGCGCGGCGCCGGTCCTACAGCGGCCACACCGCCACGGTGTAGATCATCCCGCCGATCCAGGCCAGCCCCGCCAGCACGGCGAGGATCAGAGCGGCCGTCAGGGCGCGCTCGACGGGCCGGTCGGGGTCGGCGAGAGGCTTCGGGGAACGGTGCGTCGTCATGCGGCCCAGCCTGCCGGTCACGCGGGCCGGGCCACATCCGTACAGGTACTCAGAACCGGTACTCAGGGCGGAGGCACGGCCACGACGCTCGTGCCCCGCGCCGCGACCTGCTCGCCCCTCGCCGCGACTCGCCCGCGCCCTGCTCCCTGCACCCTGCACCCGGTTTGAGACTTTCTCGGTACCCACGTGGCATGGCACGCGACTGCCTCCGGGAAAGTCTCAACGGGGAGTTGAATGAAACAATTGAAGCCTGGCCGAAGGAGCCATAGAGGGCACAAAGGGCGCGGAAAGCGAGGACAGACGTGAAGTTCCTGCTCGAAGTCACGGTGGACGACGGAGCGTCGGCGAAGGACTCGGCGGCCGAGCTGGGGCGGATCCTGCGGTACTGGGGCGGAAACCTGCACCACTACGCCTTGGAACCGGGCGACGGATCGGCCGTCTACGACTCCGAGTACCGCGAGGTGGGCGCCTGGCGCGTCGTCGCCTCCTGAAGCGCCCGCCGGCACAGCGCGTCCGCCCGGCGGGTGGTCTCGGGGAGCCGGTAGGCGGGGGTGAGGGCCAGCGTGTGGGCGCAGGCGTTGTCCAGGCTCGCCCGGTGGCCCACGGAGACGAAGACCGGTTTGACGGCGTCCCTGGTGCGCAGGGCGCGGCCGACCTCCTCGGCGCCCGCGACGAGTGGCGCGCTGGATCCGCGCCGGGTGCCGGGATCGTCGTACGTGAAGGTGAACGGGTTCTTCGCGACGCCGATGGTGGGCAGGCCGGTGAGGACGCCGAGGTGGCTGGCGAGACCGAAGCGGCGAGGGTGGGCGAGACCGTAGCCGTCGCAGACGACCAGGCCCGGCGGGCAGGGCAGGGCGTCGAGGGCGGCGCGCACGGTGGGGATCTCACGGAACGCGAGCAGACCGGGCACGTACGGGAAGGAGATCCGTCCGACCGCGGTGGCCTCGGCGACGACATCGAGGCTCGCCGCGTCCAGGACCACGGCGGCCGCCGCGACGACGTCCCGCTCGTCGTCGTAGGCGACGTCGACGCCGGTCACGTGTCCCGTCCCGGGCGGCGGTCCCGGCTCGTCCCGGACCACCCGCCCGCGCAACTCGTCCTGGACGGCGCGGGCCTGCTCCTCGGTCGCGGGCCAGCCCGCGGGGATGCGTACGGTCGTCATGGTGGGGACGAGCGTACGGCTCCCGGCGCGACGGCCGCGCGGGCGGGCGTCACGCCGGGTCCATGAGCACGGTCAGCCGTCGCGGCCGAGGGCGCGCCGCAGATCGGCCTTGTTCATGTCCGAACGGCCGTGGATGTTGCGGCGCTTGGCCTCTTCGTAGAGCTGGTCGTAGGTGGGGCCCTGGGCGCCCTTGCCGGACCGCAGGCCGCCCCTCCGGCCGGACGAGATGTCCTGGACGGAGGTGCGGCTGGCGGTCTTGGCCTCGCCGGACCGGGCGCGTTCCTTGTTGACCGTGCGTGCGGCGATCTCCGCGGCGCGCTCGGGGCTCTCGCCCCGCTCCCGCGCGCTCTCCTTGATGTGCTCGTACTGGCGTTCCCGTTTGGGGCTCGATCCGCGTGGCATGTCGGGTCGCTCCTTCCGTCCCTTCGTGGCTTCGCGCCTTCGCGCCTGTCACGACTGCGGGCCGGGTACCCCGTTCGCGCGCCGGGCAGCGGCCCCGAGCCGGATCAGCTCTCCAGGCGGGCCACGCGCCCCTGCTCGCCCGCGGCCCAGCAGCCGAGATCGGAAGCGCAGTCCACGGTGTCGTACGAGCCCGTGTCGACCGTCCGCCAGGAGCGGCCGCCGTCCGTCGTCAGGTCCGTGCCGGTGGGTCCGACCGCGAGGGCGGCCGTACGGCTGTGCGGGAGCCAGGTGACGCCGGAGCGGTAGGCGGGCGGCGGCGCGGCCGCGGCCCGCCAGCCGCGGCCGGCGTCGGAGGTGCGCGCCGCCGCCTGCGGGGAGAGCTGGTCGGCGCGGTAGTCGCCGCCGACTGCGAGACCGTGCGTCCGGTCGCGGAAGGCGAGCGCGAACACACCGCGGGCCGGGTCGCCGGCGGGGATCGGGGTGTCGGCGGCCGTCCAGGTCAGGCCGCGGTCCGCCGAGTGCAGTACACGCGCGCGTGCACCCCCGCCGGTGGCCAGCCAGACGTCCCGCGGCCCGGACGTGACGAGACACTGGCCGCTCGCGGCGAAGCCCGCCTCGCCGTCCAGGGCGGCCGGCATGCCGTCGCTCGGCAGGACCTTCCAGGTGCGGCCGCCGTCGCCGGTGGACAGGATGCGGAACCTGCCGTCCACCGGGTCGCTCATCGCCAGGCCATGGCGCTGGTCGAAGAAGGTGAGGCAGTCGTAGAAGGCCTTGGCGTCGGTGTTGCGGAATGACTCCGTCCAGGTCGCACCGCCGTCGGCGGTGCGGTACACACGCGACGCCTCGCCCTCGCCGATGGCCAGCACCACGGCGCGCCGCGCGTCGAACGCCTCGACGTCCCGGAACTGGAGGTCGCCGGCGCCCGGCGGCGAGACGTTCCGCCAGCTCGCCCCGCCGTCGGTGGTGCGCAGCACCGTGCCGCCGGTCCCGGCCACCCAGGCGGTGTCACGGCTGACGGCGGAGAGTCCGCGGAAGCGCGCCTCGGGAGCGCCGCTGTCCTTCGGCGCCCAGTGCGGGGGCCGGTGCGGTGTTCGGTGCGGTGTCCGGTGCGCCGGAGCGTGCGCCTCGGCCGGTACGGCGGCGAGCGCGGTCAGCGCGACTCCGCACACCCCCAGGGCCAGCAGCCGCTGCGTCCGGCTCGTACGTCTCGTCTTCCTCAAGTGCCCCGAGCGTCTCATGGCGGGCGAAGCTAGCCCACTCCCCCGGCCGCGTCCAGAGTGCCTGCGGTCGCCACAACTGCCCTTCCCGGCACGGGAGAAGCTCCCCGTCACTCCAGCGAATGAACGCGGTGACCGAGGTCACTCGGAATCCGGGTGCACGGATCAGTCGCTTCAGACGTCTCTACCAGTGTCCGGTCTCGTCCGCCCCGAGTCCGCCCGCCGTCCGTCCGTTGTCCGCCCGGCCGTCACCGTCCGGCCGGCCGTCCTAGGGAGCAAGGCGTTGCCCACCGTCATCGACCAGCCCGTAGAGGCCCGTCTCGTCGCCGCCGCGCCGCGGATGTCGAGCATTCCCGCCACGCTGCACTACGACCGGCTCGACCCGTTCGCGGTCCGCATGGCCTTCCCGGCCCCGGCCACCCTCGAGGGCGTCGACGTCTGCTGGACCTTCTCGCGCGAACTGCTCGCGGCCGGCCTCCACGGCGCCGAGGGACACGGCGACGTGCGCGTCCGGCCGTACGGGTACGACCGCACCGTCCTGGAGTTCCACGCGCCCGAGGGCACCGCCGTCGTGCACGTCCACTCCGCGGAGATACGCCGCTTCCTGCGGGCCACGAGTGAGCTGGTCGCCATCGGCACGGAGCACCTCCACATCGACCTGGACCACGACCTGGCCGAGTTGATGCGCGACGCCCGCTGAGCCCTGCGTCCCGACGGACCACGGCGTGCGCGGTGCGGACGGTGCGTGATGCGGGCAGCGCGCGGTACGGACGGCGCGCGCGGTAATTCGGTTGACGCCCCCCGAGGGCGTTCGTACGGTGTAGAGCGTTCCTGTTGCCGTCGATTGGAGAAGGACGTTGCTCGTCTGAGGTCCTGAGACACCGCTGCACACACCCGAGAGGTGTGTCTGCTGTGCGACCTCGGCGTCCGAGCCGTCCTCCGGAACTCCAGAACTCCGGCGCAGGCTTTCGACCGGTTGCCCCGCGGTGTCTCGACACGCGCTTGCCCAGACCGCATCAAGCAACCGCGAGGCCTGTATGTCCGCATCCCTCACCTGTACCTCCCTCTCCTACGCCTGGCCCGACGGCACCCCCGTCTTCGACGGCCTGGACGCCGCCTTCGGCCCCGGCAGAACCGGCCTCGTCGGTGTCAACGGGTCGGGCAAGTCGACCCTGCTGAAGCTGATCGCCGGGGAGCTCGTCCCAGCCGGGGGCACCGTCCGGGTCTCGGGCGAGGTCGGCTATCTCCCGCAGACCGTCACGCTCGACACCACCCTGCGCGTCGACGAGGCGCTCGGCATCGCCGCCCGGCGGGCCGCCCTGCACGCCATCGAGGCGGGCGACGCGTCCGACGAGCACTTCGACGTCGTCGGCGACGACTGGGACGTGGAAGAACGCGCGCTCGCCACCCTCGGTGAACTCGGCCTCGGTGACATTGGTCTGGACCGCACGATCGGCGAGGTCTCCGGGGGCGAGTCCGTGCTCCTGCGGCTGGCCGCGCTCCTGCTGCGCCGGCCCGACGTCCTCCTTCTGGACGAGCCCACCAACAACCTCGACCTGTACGCGCGCCGACGGCTGTACACCGCCGTCTCCGCCTGGTCGGGGGTGATGGTCGTGGTCAGCCACGACCGCGAACTCCTCGAAGTGGTCGACCAGATCGCGGATCTGCGCTCCGGGGAGATCGTCTGGTACGGCGGCAACTTCTCGGCGTACGAGGAGGTGCTCACCACCGAACAGGACGCGGCCGAGCGCATGGTGCGGGTCGCCGAGGCCGACCTGCGCAAGCAGAAGCGCGAACTGGCCGACGCGCAGGTCAAGCTGGCGCGTCGCAAGCGGTACGGCCAGAAGATGTTCGAGCAGAAGCGCGAGCCGAAGATCGTCATGGGGGCGCGCAGACGCGCGGCCCAGGAGTCCGCGGGCAAGCACCGCATCATGCACGAGGAGAGGCTCGCCGAGGCGCGCGAACGACTCGACGACGCGGTGGAGGCCGTACGGGACGACGACGAGATCCGCGTCGACCTGCCGTACACGGCCGTACCGCCGGGCCGGACCGTCCTCACCCTCCAGGACCTGGAGCTCGCGTACGGCGCGCGCGTGGCGGGCGGCCTGGACCTGCGCGGTCCGGAGCGGGTCGCGCTGATCGGGCGCAACGGCGCGGGCAAGACGACGCTGCTGCGGACGATCGCCGGGGAGCTGGCACCGGTCGCGGGTGAGGCGACGGCGCACGTTCCGCTGCGCTTCCTGCCGCAGCGGCTCGACGTCCTCGACGGCGAGCTGACGGTCGCCGAGAACGTGGCCCGGTTCGCGCCGGGCGCCACGAACAACCGGATCCGGGCCCGCCTGGCCCGCTTCCTGTTCCGCGGCGCCCGCGCCGACCAGAAGGCGGCGACGCTCTCCGGCGGCGAACGCTTCCGGGCGGCCCTGGCCGCTCTGATGCTGGCCGAACCCGCACCGCAGCTGCTGCTGCTCGACGAGCCGACGAACAACCTCGACATGGCGAGCGTCAGACAGCTCACGACCGCTCTGGAGTCCTACGAGGGCGCGCTGGTCGTGGCCGGTCACGACCTGCCCTTCCTGGAGTCCCTGGGCATCACGCGCTGGCTGCTGCTGGACGGCGAGCTGCGGGAGACCACGCCGGAGGAGATCGGATAGATCGGACAGGCCGAAGGGAACCGGACAGCCGCTGTGGCCCTCCCACCGTGTTTCAGGAGGGCCACAGCCTGCCCTAGGGGGGTTCTGTCCGCGGCGACCGGCACTGCATGATGGCGGACCGGCGCCGCATCATCAGTGCCGCGTACACACAGCCGACCACGGAGTTCCCTCGTGCCCAGCAAGAAGGCCCTCGTCCGCCGCCCCAGCCCGCGCCTCGCCGAAGGCCTGGTGACACACATCGAGCGGGAGAAGGTCGACGTCGACCTCGCGGTCGAGCAGTGGGAGGGGTACGTGGCCGCCCTGCGTACGCACGGCTGGGAGACGATCGAGGTGGACCCGGCCGACGACTGCCCCGACTCCGTGTTCGTGGAGGACACGGTGGTCATGTACAAGAACGTGGCCGTGATCACCCGGCCCGGTGCCGAGTCCCGGCGCGAGGAGACGATCGGCGTCGAGGAGGCCGTGGCCCGGCTGGGCTGTTCGGTGAACTGGATCTGGGAACCGGGCACCCTGGACGGCGGCGACGTCCTGAAGGTCGGCGACACGGTCTACGTGGGCCGGGGCGGGCGCACCAACGCCGCCGGTGTGCAGCAGCTGCGGGCCGCCTTCGAGCCGCTCGGGGCGCGGGTCGTGGCGGTGCCCGTGAGCAAGGTGCTGCACCTGAAGTCGGCGGTCGCCGCGCTGCCCGACGGGACGGTCGTCGGGCACATCCCGAAGGTGGACCGGCCGTCGCTGTTCCCACGTTTCCTCTCCGTACCAGAGGAGTCCGGCTCGCACGTGGTGCTGCTCGGCGGTGACAAGCTGCTGATGGCCGCGAGCGCGCCGAAGACGACGGAGCTGCTCACCGACCTCGGCCACGAGGTGGTCGTGGTCGACATCAGCGAGTTCGAGAAGCTGGAAGGCTGTGTGACGTGCCTTTCGGTACGTTTGCGGGACCTGTACGCCTGAACGGGTGACTCCACCCCTCGTTCGGCCCTGGGACCTGCGGGTTGCGGAGCTGCCTCGCGGGCCGGGCGCGACGGCTCCGACGACCCGGGCAGGCGGGCTGATCAGCAGGCTTTACGCGGTACTTAACCTACGGCAACGTAACCTACGGTTTCGTAGCCTACGATTCCGTAAGTTCCGGTACCGCTCGCCGGACGGTTCCACCATGTATCGCGTCCCCCTGGAGTTCTCGTGACGATCACTTCCTCTCACCTCGGCAGCCCGGCCGTGTGGACCGACGCCAAGCTGTTGTACGCGCTCGAGGAAGTGGTCGAGACGGAGCTCAACCGTCACCTGAAGGTCGCCAAGGACTGGATGCCGCACGAGTACGTGCCGTTCGGCGACGGCCGTAACTTCCCCGGTATTTTCGAGGACGGCGAGGCCTGGGGCAAGGAGCAGTCCAAGGTCACGGAGATCGGCCGGATCGCCCTGGTGGTGAACCTCCTCACCGAGGACAACCTGCCCAGTTACCACCACGAGATCGCCTCCCTGTTCGGCCGGGACGGCGCCTGGGGCACCTGGGTGCACCGCTGGACGGCCGAGGAGGGCCGGCACGGCATCGTGATGCGGGACTACCTGCTGACCTCGCGCGCGGTCGACCCGGACAAGCTCGAACAGTTCCGGATGGCGCACATGAGCGAGGGCTTCGAGTCGGACAACCGCCACTCGATGCTGCACTCGGTGGCCTACGTCGCCTTCCAGGAGCTGGCGACCCGTATCTCGCACCGCAACACCGGCCACCAGTCGGGCGACCCGGTCTGCGACCGGATGCTGGCGCGCATCGCGACCGACGAGAACCTGCACATGGTCTTCTACCGGAACCTGCTGAAGGCCGCCTTCGAACTGGCCCCCGACCTGACCATGCAGGCGGTGCGGGACGTCGTGGTCGACTTCCGCATGCCCGGCCACGGCATGCCCGGCTTCGAGCGGGCCGCCGCGCAGATGGCGATCGGCGAGGTCTACAACCTGCGCATCCACCACGACGACGTCATCCAGCCCGTCCTGCGGCACCTGAAGGTCCTGGACATCGACGGGCTCGGCCCCGAGGGTCTCCAGGCCCAGGAGGAGCTCGGCCTGTTCATGGGCGGCCTCGACGCGGAGGCCTCGAAGTTCGACGAGAAGCTCGCCGCCCGCAAAGCGCGGATGGCGGCGCGGGCCGCGGTCTGACCGCACACCCGCGCGCGGTGGGCCGATTTCCCGGTGCGGCCCGCCGCGGGCCTGCGGCATCATGCCGCCATGCGTGACAACAGCGGCTCGGAGCAGGCGGTCGGCTTTCTACTGGAGCTGGTCGGGGAAGAGACGGCCGAGCGGGTCCGCCGGCGGATCGGCCTGGCCCCACCCGAGCGGTCCCCGGTGGTGCAGCGCCGCCTGATGTCCTCGTGGGCGCGGCAGCACGTGCCGTCGTCCCTGCTGCTGTGGATCCTGGAAGAGGACGACCCGGGACTGAACGCCGTGGTGTGGCGGCACCCCGGCACGGACGAGGCCATCCGCCGGGCCATCGTGCGCGGTGTGCCGTTCGGACCGGGGCGTACCGGGCGGGTGCCCGTGGATCCCACGCTGGCCGACCAGGCACCACCGGTGCCCGAGAGCTTCACCCGCCACGGCCTCGTCGGCGCGCTGCGCACGGCCGGCTCCATGGGCGAGGGACGCGCGGCCGCCTCCATGGTCGTGGAGCGCGCCGAATGGCGGGTGGTCGCCGAGGCGGACCGCGAACGCCCGCTGCCCGGCTACGCCCGCTGGGCCCTGTCCATACGCGCGGACTGTCCGCCCGCGCTGCGCGCGCAGTTCGGCTCGCACCGCAAGTTCAGCCACCGGGTACGGCAGGCCGGAGTACTGGAGGGCGGCCCGGCCGAGTACGCGACGGCCCACGGCCCCGCCGCGCAGGTGCTGAAGGTGCTGTCCCTGGGCCACCTGATGTTCCCGGCGCGCGTGCGTGCGGCCGAGAACGCCCTGCGTCCGCTGGTGCGCGACCACTTGGGCGACCGCGAGGAGGCCTGGGCGGTGCTGGCGCAGCTGATCGACACGTTCCACGGGAACGCCCCGGAGCTGGTGGTGACCGCGGGCGCCGTCGCCTGAACCTCCGCCGTCGACGTGCCGCTCTCCGGGGCAGGGGCTCCATCGGGGCAGCGGGCGGGCTCCCCGCGCCGTTCGATGTCCGCTACGTCACAATTGCGCTATCACCCGGTTCGCGCGTGACCCGCAGCCGGCGGTCGGGGGTCCGCCGGCGACGCCCTGTCCGGAGTCACGACCGAACGGGGCATCCGTCACGGGAGGTCACCCATGAGCACCCCGCAGCCACAGCAGGACGACGCCACGGGCGCGGCCGACGCGCCCACCATGGACATGAAGCTGGAGGTGGTCGTCCTGCCGGTGGCCGACGTCGACCGGGCCCTGCGCTTCTACCGGGGCCTGGGCTGGCGGCTCGACGCGGACATCGAGGCCGGACCGGACTTTCGGGTCGTACAGCTGACGCCACCGGGGTCGCAGTGCTCCGTCCACGTCGGCCGGGGGCTGACCCCGGCGTCGCCGGGCACCGTCCAGAACACCTATCTCGTGGTCACGGACATCGAACAGGCCCGCGCCGACCTGGTCGGCAGGGGCGTCGAGGTCAGCGAGGTCTTCCACGCCGTCTTCGAGGACGAGGCCAGAAACCAGGTCGACGGCCCCGATCCCGACCGCAACAGCTACGCCTCGTACGCCACGTTCAGCGACCCGGACGGCAACGGGTGGCTGCTGCAGGAGATCCGGGAGCGACTGCCCGGACGGTGAACAACCCACCGGGACCGAGGAGATACCGCCATGGACACCGCCACGCTGGCAGACCTTCTGCGCGAGACCGAGGCACGCCACGGCACGTACGAGGCGTCGGCCCCCGCGCACCACTGGGCGGACTGGTACGCCGCGTACATCGTCGCGCGTGAGAACGGCCGCTCTCCCGACGAGGCGGCCGACGACGCCGCGTTCCACCTGGAGAGGCTCCAGCGCTGACACACGCTCGCGCGGGCGCCGCGAGGGGGGCGGGGCGGCTGGATTCGAACCAGCGTGTTCTGGTTTTGGAGACCGGTGCGCCTGCCTCTGCGCTACGGCCCCGCCCTTGAGGGCAGAGCGTAATGCCTTGGCCCGTTGTCGGTGGGGCCTGGTACCAATGTGTCACGGGGGCGAGTGCGGCACGGGGGGCACGGGGATGGCGTACGAAGAGCGGGGGCGTCGGCGTCCCCCGGTGGTGGACCTGGCCGACCGCAGGGCGCTGGAGCGGTACCGTCCGGCGGATCCGGCGGTGGTGGCACAGGCCCGGCGACTCAAGGAGGCCGCGCTGCTGGACTTCGGGCTGACCGAGTCGGCGGTGGCGTCCTGGCTGTACGCGAAGTGCCGTCACCAGCTCCCGACGACCGCCGTGGACACGGCCGCGGTGGTCGCCTCCGGCGACGGCACCTGCCTGCTGCTGTTCAACCCGGACTTCTTCGTACGACTGGGCCTGGACGGCGTGAAGTTCGTGCTGTTCCACGAGGCGCGCCACCTGGTGCACCGGCATCTGTTCGCCGAGCCCGAGCTGCGCGAGGACCCGGTGTTCGAGGTGGCCGCCGAGGTGTCCATCAACCATGTGGCGCTGGTCCGCCTCGGCCGGACGGAGCTGCCGCCGCTGGACGGCCGGCCCACCGGTGTCGACCCGCGCGAGGTGTACGCGTCCTACCGCGCGGATCTCACGGCACACGGCCTGGAGCCGGTGGCGTACGAGGTGTTCATCGAGACGGACATGCGGGTGTACGGCGAGTTGAAGCGGATGCGGCACCCTCCGGTGCCGGCGCGACACGTGTGCCTGCACCTGACGCAGGGCGGCGTGCCCGCCGACCCGGAGACCGTCGACGCGGTCGCCTCCTCCGTGCTGCTCAACTCCCTGCTGGCGGCCCGGCGCGGGCACGCCGGCGCGGAGCGGGAGCTGCTCGACCTGATGGGCCGCACCGAGGGCGGCTCGGCGCGGGCCGCGCGGATCTGGGGGAACCTCGGCGCGGGCATGCTGCGCGGCGAGACCGCCCGCACCCGCACGGTCCACTGGTGGCAGCGCTGGCTGGTCGACGTCCTCGGTTCGAAGCTGCGCGACGGCGAGCGGCTGGTGTACCCGAAGAAGCGGGGCGCCCTGCTCGCGGCCCTCGGCCAGGACCCGGTGCTCGCGCGGCGCGGCCCGGTGCGCGAGAAGGTCCTCGTCGTCGCCTACGACACCTCGGGCTCCATGCCCCAGCACGTGATCACCTGGCTGACCGAACTCGTCGGCCGGATCGACGGGGTCGAGGCGCACTGGCTCTCCTTCGACGCCGTGGTGATGCCGTTCGAGCCGGGCGAGCGGGTGTACGGCGGTGGCGGCACCAGCTTCCAGGCGGTCGCGGACTACGTGGAGGGACGCACGGAGGTGAACGGGCGCCGTCTCGACGTCTCCCCGGACGCCGTAGTCGTCCTCACCGACGGATACGCCCCCGCGATCACGCCCGCCGACCCGCAGAAGTGGATCTGGCTGATCACAGCGGGCGGCAGCGAGTGGCCCGAGACACACACACCTGCGATGGCCTGCCATCGCGTGACCATGGGAACGCGGTAGATGACCACGCGGACACGGCAGTCGACCCTCACCAACGACGGGCAGGGGCCCGGTGACGTCTCACGGCTCGAGGCGTTCATCGACGCGATGATCGAGCTGGGGCAGACCGGACAGATCTTCGGCGAGCACGGCATCGGCAAGACGGCGACGTTCTTCTCCCACGTCGCCCGCGCCCACCCGGACGCCACGCTGGTGTACGTCCCGGCGGCGAACCTGACGCCGGACGACCTGCTCGTCAACGCGCCGGTGCGCGACCCGCACACCGGTGAACTCGTGCTGCGCCAGCTGGTGATGAACCAGCTGAAGCCGGGGCGGCCGTTCGTGCTGCTCATCGACGACTCGCTCCAGGCGGGCGACACCATCCAGTCGCAGCTGATGCAGATCGCCTGCAACTGGACGCTCGGGGAGCACGATCTGCGCGCCCTCGGCTGCATCGGCGTGTTCCTCACCGACAACGAGTCACTGGCGGAGACCTCGGCCCGGCGCAGCGACCTGGCGCTGCTCGACCGCATGGTCACCATGCGGATCACGGCGAACGACACCTCCTGGCGCCGCCACCTCGCGGCCAGGTACCGGCCGTGGGACCTGCGCCCGGTGTTCTCCCTGTGGGCGTCGCTCTCCCCCACGCTGCGCGAACTGCTCTCCCCGCGCACGCTCGATCACGTCCTGGCCAACGCCCGGGAGGGCTTCCCGCTGCGCTGGGGGCTGCCCCTGGTCGACGGCGAGCGGCTGCGGCTGGCCGAGCCGGGGCCCGACGGCAAGACGGGCCACAACCGCACGGCGGAGATCCTCGACCGCGTCGCCGAGGCGCTGGGGGTGCAGAACCCGGCGAGGATCCCCGACCCGGTACGGCAGGTGCTGCGGGCCGCGCTGCGCAACCGCTGGACGGTGCTGCTCCAGGGCCCGCCCGGCTGCGGCAAGACGGAACTGGTGCGGGAGACGGTGCGCGCGGGGCTCGGGCGGGAGGCGCTGTACTTCTCGCTGCCGGTGACCAACGTCGAGGACCTGTGCGCGCCGGTGCCGGCGGCGGACGGCACACTGGACAACCTGCTGGCCGCCAAGTTCACCGGTCCACAGGCCAAGGCGATCGTCTGGGACGAGTACAACCGGCCCAAGGACAAGGCCGCGTTCGCCAAGCTGATGGAGATCACCCAGGAGTGGTCGCTGGCCGGACGGCGCATCGAGAACCTGCGGGCGCAGATCGCCGTGCAGAACCCGCCGTACCACCTGGGCCGCAAGCTGCTGGTGTCCCGGAACAACATCGCCCAGGCGACCCGGTTCACGGCGTCCCTGGAGGTGGAGCCCGACGACATCCCGGCCAACGAGTGGCTGCTGGCCCGCTACGGCGCGGACGCGGAGACCGTCCTGGAGTGGTGGAAGCACGACATCGACGACGACGGCCGGGCCTGGATCACCAAGCGCACCCTGGAGCGGCTGATCAAGCTGCACCGGCGCGGGCTGCCGCTGGAGATGGCCACGGTCTATCTCGGCGACGGCGAGTACGCGCCCGTGCCGCTCACCGCGCTGATCGACCGCTTCCGGGGCCGTCCGGTCACCGGACTGCGCGAGCTGGCTCGTGACGTGGACGCCTGGGAGGCCCGGCTGCGGCGGGCGGCCGGGCGCTCCGACGAGGGCGGCGACGACAGCGACGTGGTGCACCAGATCCTCGCCAACGCGGAGCTGTCCCAGCTGAAGAAGCACCGCGCCGCGGTGACCCGGCTGGTGTCGCTGCTGCCGGCGAAGCTGTGCGCGACCTATCTGGTGGGGGCCTCGCAGCAGCAACAGCGGTTCTGGACCGAGGTGTTCATGACGATACGACGCTGACCGGCACGGAAGTCCTAGGGCGTGTTTCGGAAGTAGCGTCGTCCGCCCGGAGGGCGGGGCCCGCGACGTCCGGTGCGGTGCGTGGCAAGGCGGAGGGTCGTCCGCGTACCGGGCGTACGCGGGCGATCCCGGCAACGCGGCGAGGCGCCGTGCCAGGCGTCACCAACCTGTCGGGACAGCACACCTAGTGCGGGGGCGGTGCCGTGCGGTGGACGCTGCGCACGGCCGCGACGTCGGCGGGGACCGTCGGGGCCGGGAGGTGGGCGCTCAGCGCGTCCAGGCGGCGTTTGACGCTGGCGGCTATGCCCTGGCCGAGCACGAAGCGGGTGGCCGTGGTGGCGCGGGGTGCGGCGTCGAGGAGGCGGTGGGCCTCTCGACTGCGCATGCCGGTGTGGGTGAGCACCAGGTGGGTGAGGCGGTGCTCGGCGGCCGTGAGAGCGTGGGCGATGGTCTCGGCGGCCGTCAGGTCGACATGGTTGTCCACCGCGCCGAGCACGGCCGCCGCCCGTACCCGGCCGAGGTCCAGCAGGGCGACCCCGGCCGTGGCCGCGGCGGTGACCAGCCGGGCCGCCGCCCGCGGGCCGATGCCGTTGCTGGCGACGGCCAGCCGGGCGAGCCGCCCGTAGGGGGCCCGCTCCAGGGCTTCGGCGAGCAGCAGCGCGCCCGCGTCGCCCAACCGCGCTGCGGACACGTACAGTTCGTCGACCGCGCCCGCTGCGATCACGGCGGCGAGGGCCCGCGCTCCCGGCTCGCCCAGGGGGTTGCCGCCGACGAAGAGCCGTTCGACGCGCCGCCCGTTGTCGGCGGCGGCGAGCAGCGCGTCCGCGAGGACGGCGACGCCCGCCGGGTCGAGCCCGGTCTGGACGAGGTCGAGTGTGCGCAGCGACCGCGCGGACTCGATGAGTTCCGCGGCCGCCCGGCCTCCTCCGCTGCCGAGCGGGTTGCGCTTGAGCCACACACCGGTGACGACCTGTGGTGAGGCGCGCAGGTTGTCGGCGATGCGGCAGGCTCCGCCCGCGGTGATTCCGTTGCAGCCCAGGTAGAGGGTCTGGACGTCCCCGCTCGTCCCCGCGACGGCGGCGGCACCGTCGTCGCCGAGCGCGTCGGTGCCGAGCAGCAGATGCCGTACGGGCGAGGGGCCTTGACCGAGAGCCTCGGCCACCAGGGCGGCGCCCGCCGCGCCCAGCGCCTGCTTGCACAGGTCGAGCCGGCCGTCGGGAAGCGCCGTACCGGCCGTGAAGTCCAGCCGTTCCCCGGCGGGGCGGCCGTCCCGCAACCAGTCCAGGAGCGGGGCGAGTTCGGCCAGGGGCCGGGGTACGACGGCCGGCACTCCGGCGAAGCCGTCCGCCGGCTTGTCGGGTCGCTCGCTCACCACTCCGCCTCCCGGTAGTCCTTGAGGAACACCCCGGACAGCGGCTGCCCGGCCTCGCCTCGCACGATCGGGTCGTACACCCGGGCCGCCCCGTCCACGATGTCCAGGGGGGTGCGGAACCCGGCGCGGGCCATGCGCTCCTTCTTCGGCGCCGGGTTCTCGTCGGTGATCCAGCCGGTGTCGACGGCGCACATGTACACCCCCTGCTCGGCGAGTTCGGCGGCGCTGGTACGGGTGAGCATGTTGAGAGCGGCCTTGGCCATGTTGGTGTGCGGATGGCCGGCGGTCTTGCTGCGCACGGCGAAGCGGCCCTCGACTGCGGTGACGTTGACGACGTAGCGACGCGGATGCGGTGCGGCCAGCAGCAGTGGCAGCAGCCGGTCGCACAGCAGGGCCGGGGCGAGGGCGTTGACCAGCTGGGTCTCCAGCACCTCGGCCGGGTCGAGCGCGCCGAGCCGGGCCGTCCAGGAGTTCTCCGGTGCCGGGTCGGGCAGCAGCCCGGCCTCGTCGGCCTCCCGCAGCGCGGCGGGCAGGGCGGCCGCCGAACCCTCCAGCATCCGCATCGGCCGGAAGCCGGGCGCCTGCCGGGCCCCTTCGGGCAGGGCGTCGTGCTCGGCGGCGGCCAGCAGCGCGTAGGACCGCGGCGGGCGGCGCACGGTCTGCGCCGCGTTGTTGACCAGGATGTCCAGCGGCTCACCCGCCGCGCGCAGTTCCTCGCACAGCCCCAGCACCTGGCGCGGGTCGCGCAGGTCCACGGCGACGACGGTCAGCCGGTCCAGCCACTTCACGCTGCCGGGCGCGGACCGGAAGCGGCGCATCGTGTCGTGCGGGAAGCGGGAGGTGACGAGCACCTCCGCACCGTCGCGCAGCATCATCAGCGCCAACTGGAAGCCGATCTTCACCCGGCCGCCGGTGAGCAGCACCCGACGGCCGCTCAGATCGGTGCTCAGGGCCCGGCGGGCCGTGTTGTCGGCGGCGCACTCCGGGCACAGCCGGTGGTAGAAGGAGTCGACCTGTCGATAGGGCGACTTGCAGACGTAGCAGGTGCGCGGGCGGCGCAGGGTGCCACCGGCGCCGGGTACGGCCAGGGGCGCGTCCTCGCGCCGGTCGGCCGCGCCGGTCGCGGTGGCCGCCATCGTCCTGGCGTCGGCGGCCGAGATGTCGGCGCCGCGCGTCTTGCGGCGCCGCAGCCGTCCGTCGCGGGCGAAGGACGCGGCGACCTGTTCCGCCCGCAGGCGTACCGGGTCGTCGACGGGCAGGTCCCGCAGTCTGCCGACGGTCCGGTGGAAGGTCGCCAGCTCCGCCTCGGTGATCGCCTCGCCCATCCGCCCCGCCGCCCCCGTGTCCGCCGTGCCGTGGTCCCGACCGGATTCGAACCGGCGTATCCACCCTGACAAGGTGGCGAGTCTGCCTCTGCTCTACGGAACCCCGCACGCATCCGGACGACCGGATTCGAATGTGTTCGCCTGAGCAAGGCGTGCGCCTGCCTCTGCGCTACATCCGGACGCGCCCCCGGATCCTAGCCGCAGTTGCGTCGGCCGCGCGCCCGGAATTCAACGCGACGTGCGCCTGAGCTGCAGGCGTTCCTTCTCGGACAGGCCGCCCCAGACGCCGAAGCGCTCGTCGTGGGTGAGGGCGTAGTCGAGGCAGGCGGAGCGCATCTCGCACATGCCGCAGATCAGCTTCGCCTCACGGACCGAGCTGCCGGGCTCGGGAAAGAAGAAGTCGGCCCCGGTCTCCGCGCAGAGGGCCTCGGCCTGCCAGGCGAGATCGGGCGTGGCGGTGGTGTCGGTGTGCATGGCCAGGATCGTGCCCGGCGACGAAAAACGTTCGATCAACGCGGGATCAACGCGGCCGTTCAGCGCCCCCGGCTGCCCGATGATGCCCGCTCGGCCCGCCGTGGCGCACGGCGGCGCGCGGGGCGGGGCGGAACAATCGGTGCGAGCACGGTCACGCTCCGCCAGCGCCTGTCAGTGGGCGGTGCAACACTCGGCAGTACACGCAACGGGACCCCGTCAAGGAGGGCGCAGATGCTCACCACCCGGTTCGTCACCGGCTCCCCCAACTGGATCGACCTCGGCACGTCCGACATCGAGGCAGCCACCGCCTTCTACCAGGCTCTCTTCGGCTGGCGGTTCCAGTCGGCGGGACCCGACGCCGGCGGCTACGGCTTCTTCCAGCTGGACGGGAAGACCGCGGCCGGCGGCATGCAGACCACGGCGGAACAGGGCCCGCCGTCCTGGAACGTGTACTTCCAGAGCCCCGACGCGGAGGCCACCACGAAGGCCGCCGAACAGGCGCACGGCAGTGTGTTCGTCCAGCCGATGGACGTCATGGGCAAGGGCCACATGGCGATCCTCGCCGACCAGGCGGGGGCGGCCTTCGGCATCTGGCAGCCGGGCTCGACCAAGGGCGTGGACGTGGCGAACGAACCCGGCTCGCTGTGCTGGGTCGAGCTGTACACGCCGGACATCGCGGCGGCGGCCGCTTTCTACCACAAGGTGCTCGGCCACGAGACCTCTGCCGCGTCCTTCCCCGGCGGCACCTACACGTGCATCAACCCCGCCGGCGCGGAGGAGGACATGTTCGGCGGACTGATCCCGCTGGCCGACGACCCGACGGAGGCGGCCGGCGACCCGTACTGGCTGCCGTACTTCGAGGTCACCGACACGGACGCGGCCGTCGCCGAGGCGCGGGAGCTGGGCGGCACGGTCCGTATGCCCGCCACGGACGTACCGGACGTGGGCCGCATCGCCAGGCTGGCCGACCCGTCCGGAGCCCGCTTCGCGGTGCTCAGGAGCGCGCCCCGGCAGACGTGAGACGGCGGGTCCCGGGGACAGACGCCAGGCGGAGGCGGCCGGGCCCCCAGGGCCGGGACAGACGCCAGGCGGACCCGGCCTGTTCCCCAGGGCCGGGACAGACGCCAGGCGGACCCGGCCTGTTCCCCAGGGCCGGGACAGGCGCTAGGCGGAGGCGCGGCGCACCAGGGTCGTCGGCAGCACGACGGCGTCCGGCGCGCCCTCCTCGGCCTGGCGGGCGCTGCCGCGGTCGAGGCGGCGCAGCAGGAGACGGGCCATCAACCGGCCCATCTCCTCGATGTCCTGACGGATCGTGGTGAGCGGCGGCTCGGTCTGTTCGGCGACGGGCAGCATGTCGTCGAACCCGATGACGGCGACGTCCTCGGGCACGCGCCGGCCGCGTTCGCGCAGCACCCGCAGGGCGCCGGACGCGGTGAGGTCGTTGGCGGCGAACACGGCGTCCAGATCGGGGCAGCGGTCGAGGAGTTCACGCATCGCGCGCTCGCCGCCGGCCGGGGTGAAGTCGCTCTCGACGACGAGCTCGGGGTCGGCGTCCCCCATGACGTCCCGGAACCCGTCGAGCCGGTCCACCGCGGACGTCTGGTCGAGGGCCCCGGCGATGTGCGCGATCCGGGTGCGGCCGAGACCGACGAGGTGGCGTACGGCCTCGCGGGCGCCGCCGCGGTTGTCGCTGTCGACGTACACGGGACCGGGCGTCCCGTCGCTCCAGTCGGGGCGGCCGCCGAACACGGTCGGCACCCCGGCGCCCTGGATCAGTCCGGGCAGCGGGTCGTCGAGGTGCAGCGAGAACACCAGGGCACCGTCGACATGGCCCCCGGCGAGATAGCGGCCGACGCGGACGTGGTCGTCGCGGCCCTCCGTGAGGAGCAGGACGAGCTGACTGTCGTGGGCCGTCAACTCCTTGCTGATGCCGCGTAGTTGCAGCGCGAAGAAGGGGTCGGCGAAGACCCGGGTCTCCGGTTCGGCGATGACGACGGCGATCGCGTCGTGCCGTCTGGTCACCAGGCTGCGCGCGGCCTGGTTGGGGACGTACCCGAGTTCCTCCACCGCGCGCCGCACCCGCTCGACGAGGGGTTCCCGCACCCCGTCGCCGCCGTTGACCACCCGGGAGACGGTGGCCCGGGACACACCGGCCCGCGCGGCCACGGCCTCCAGCGTGGGACGGGCGGCAGTCTCGGTCACTTCGGGGCTCCTCACCGGCGGTTGCGGCTCAGGATAGCCCCGGCTCACGGACGCCTGTGAGAGCGCTCCCGCCCCCGACCTGCGCCTCCCGCGTCCCGACCTGCCGGTCACCACGGGACCGGCCCCCTACGCGTCCGGCGGAGAGGACGGCGAACCGTCCTCCCGTCTCGCGCGGCTCGGCTGCACCCGCTTGGGCTCGCCGGGCATCTTCGGGTACTCCGGCGGATACGGCAGATCGCCGAGCCCGTGGTCGCGTTCGTCCTTCGCCGCGAGGTCGAGCAGCGCTTCGAGGGAGAAGGCGTGGTCGTCCATGTCGGCGTGGACGTCGCCGAGTTCGGCGAAGCGGGCGGGCATAGTCGCGAGGTCGAAGTCCTGGGGGTGCGCTTCGCCGACCTCCTCCCAGCGCAGCGGGGCGGACACGGGGGCGTGCGGGTGGGGCCGTACGGAGTAGGCGGAGGCGATCGTGCGGTCGCGTGCCGTCTGGTTGTAGTCCACGAAGATCCGTTCGCCCCGCTCCTCCTTCCACCACTTGGTCGTCACCCGGTCGGGCATCCGGCGCTCCAGCTCCCGCCCGACCGCGATCGCGGCTCGCCGGACCTGGGTGAAGGTCCAGCGGGGTTCGATGGGGACGAAGACGTGCAGGCCACGGCCGCCGGAGGTCTTGGGCCAGCCGCGCAGGCCGCCGAACTCGTCCAGGACCGCGCGCAGTTCGTGTGCGGCGTGGACGGCGTCGTCGTAGTCGGTGCCGGGCTGCGGATCGAGGTCGATGCGCAGTTCGTCGGGGCTGTCGACGTCGTCGGCGCGCACCGGCCAGGGGTGGAAGGTGAGAGTGCCGTACTGCGCGGCCCACAGGACGGCGGCCTCCTCGGTGGGACACATCTCGTCGGCACTGCGCCCGCTGGGAAAGGTGATGTGTGCCCTCGGGATCCAGTCGGGCATGTTCTTGGGCGCGCGCTTCTGGAAGAAGGACTCGCCGCTCACCCCGTCGGGGTAGCGCTCCAGGGTGGTGGGGCGGTTGCGCAGGGCACGCAGGATGCCGGGGGCGACGGCCCGGTAGTACTCGGCGAGGTCCAGCTTCGTGAAGCCGCGCTCCGGGAAGAAGATCTTGCCAGGGCTGGACAGCCGTACGGTCCGGCCGCCCGCTTCCAGTTCCACCGCGTCACCCATGCGGCCACGGTAGGCCCGCCGCACCCACCTCGCACACCGGGCGTGAGCGGCCGTATGCGAGGAGAATCGGAGCATGGATCTGCCTGTCATGCCGCCCGTGAAGCCGATGCTCGCCAAGTCGGTGGCGAGGATCCCGCCGGACATGCAGTACGAGGCGAAGTGGGACGGCTTCCGGGCGGTGGTGTTCCGCGACGGGCCCGAGGTCGAGCTCGGCAGCCGTACCGGCAAGCCATTGACCAGGTACTTTCCCGAGCTGGTCGAGGCGTTGTCGCAGCGGCTGCCCGAGCGGTGCGTGCTGGACGGTGAGATCGTGATCGCGCGCGAGGGGCGGCTCGACTTCGACGCGCTCACCGAACGCATCCACCCGGCCGCCTCCCGGGTGCGGACGCTCGCCGAGCGCACCCCCGCGTCCTTCGTCGTCTTCGACCTGCTGGCGCTCGCCGACGAGTCGCTGCTCGACGTGCCGCTCAGCGACCGGCGAGCGCTGCTGACCAGGGCGTTGTCCGGAGTGACGGCACCCGTGCACCTGGCTCCGGCGACCACGGACATCGACGTGGCACAGCAGTGGTTCGAGCAGTACGAGGGAGCGGGCCTGGACGGCGTCATCGCCAAGCCGCTCACGCTGCGCTACCTCCAGAACGAGCGGGCGATGTACAAGATCAAGCACGAGCGGACGGCGGACGTGGTCGTCGCCGGCTACCGCTTCCACAAGAGCGGTCCCGTCGTGGGCTCGCTGCTGCTGGGCCTGTACGACGACCAGGGAGCCCTCCAGCACGTCGGGGTGTCCGCCGCCTTCGCCATGTCACGGCGCGCCGAGTTGGTCACCGAGCTGGAGCCGCTGCGCATGACGGACGCCGAGGGCCATCCGTGGGCCGCCTGGTCGGACGAGGCGGCCCACGAGAGCGCCCGGCTGCCGGGCGCGCCCAGCCGCTGGTCGGGCAAGAAGGACCTGTCCTGGGTGCCGCTGCGGCCGGAGCGGGTGGCCGAGGTGGCGTACGACCACATGGAGAACGGGGCCCGCTTCCGGCACACGGCGCGCTTCCGCCGCTGGCGCCCGGACCGGTCGCCGGAGAGCTGCACGTACGCCCAGTTGGAAGAGCCGGTGCGCTACGACCTCACGGAGATCCTCGGTTCGGGCACCTGAGCGCTCACCGTCACGTCCGCGCGAGCACGCGCGGCGTGACGACCGATCCTCGAACACTCACAGCCGTACGGCCTGTCACGGATGCCTGACCGATCACGGCCGCATGACCGTCACAACCGTATGAAGGCGGTCACGCGCGCTCGACCGGTCACGGCCGCACGCCTGTCGCAGCCGTACGGCCGATCACGCACGCGACCGGTCACGGCCGCATGAGGATCTTGACGGCGCCGTCCTGCTTGCGCTGGAACATCTCGTACGCGTGTGGTGCCTCGCTCAGCGGCAGCCGGTGGGTGGCGAAGTCGTCGACGCCCAGCGGGTCCTCGTCCGTGAGGTACGGCAAGATCTCGTCGACCCAGCGGCGTACGTTGGCCTGGCCCATCCGGATCTGGATCTGCTTGTCGAACAAGGTGGCCATCGGGATCGGGTCGGCCGTGCCGTCGTACACACCCACGATCGAGATCGTGCCGCCGCGGCGCACCAGTTCGATCGCGGTGTGGAAGGCCGCGAGCCGGTCCACGCTGAAGTGGTCCGCGAGCGGGCCGCCCACCTTCCGCGGCAGCAGCGTCGTGACCTTCTGGGCGAGCCGGGCGGCCGCGCTGCCGTGAGCCTCCGTGCCGACCGCGTCGATGACGGCGTCGGGTCCGCGGCCGTCGGTCTCGTCCCGGATCGCGGCGAGCAGTTCCTTCTCGCTGTCGAACTCCCTGAGGTCGAACGTCTCCACGCCCCGCTCCCGGGACCGGCGCAGCCGCTCCGTGACCAGGTCCACGCCGAACACCCGCCCGGCGCCGCGCACCTGGGCGACCCGGCACGCCATCTCACCGACGGGCCCGAGCCCGAGCACGGCGACGTCGGCACCGGGCTTGAGGTCGGCGTAGACGACCGCCTGCCAGGCGGTGGGCAGGACGTCGGACAGGTAGACGAACCGGTCGTCGGGCGGCCCCTCCGGGATCTTGACGGGGCCGAACTGCGCCTGCGGTACGCGCAGGTACTCGGCCTGGGCGCCCGGCACCGCGCCGTAGAGGCGGGTGTAGCCGAACAGGGCGGCGCCCATGCCCTCGCCGGTGACCTGAGTGGTCTCGCACTGGGTGGGCAGTCCTTCGAGGCACATCCAGCAGTTGCCGCAGGCGATCTGGAACGGCACCACGACCCGGTCGCCTGCCATCAGGTCCGGCACTCCCGCGCCGACCTCCTCGACGATGCCGATGGGCTCGTGGCCGAGGATGTCGCCCGGCGTCATGAACGGCGTGAGGACCTCGTAGAGGTGCAGGTCGGAGCCGCACAGTCCGGTGGAGGTGATGCGGATGACGGCATCCGTCGGTTCCTGGATCGTCGGGTCGGGCACGTCCTCCACGCGCACGTCCCGCTTGCCCTGCCACGTCACTGCCTTCATCGTGCCGCGCTCCCTCCGGCACACCGCGGGGTCTCCGCCCGGTGTGTGGCGCCCGGGTACCCGTGGGGCCCGCACCGAACCGCGGCCGGGTCGGAGGCGGCCGTCGTCAGGAGCGGACGGTCGCGCCCGAGAGCTTCGAGTGAGGATGAACGCCGGGCTGTCCGTGAGCGGCCGAGTGCCACTGAGCGCCCTCTTCGAACGGCGGGAGGAGCACCAGCTGATCCGTGATCCAAAGGTCGGTCGGTATCAGTTGACCAGCGACCCAGGGGGCGGAGCGGATGTCCGCGGCCTCCTGCCCGCCTGCGTACCCGTGAGTGTCGTACGAGCTTCCGTATCCCTGGTGGGTCCGGCTGTCGAGACGGTTTCCGTGATGACCGCGCCGCGCCGGCCGTCCTGCCCGTGGTGGGCGCCGACGGGCCGCGTCTCCTCCACCACTGCCTGGCGTCGACGGGTGCACGGAGACCGACCCGGCAGATCGACTGGGCCGATCGGTCCGGATGGCGCGCGCAAACACGATCGAGCGGGTAAGCGCATCGATGAACCTATAAGCGCACAATCAACGGCACGGGACTTGGTGGCAACGGTGGGCATGGGACGAAGAGGGCGCGCGGGGCGTACCGCGTCGACGGCGGCACTGCTGGCCGCCGCGGTGGCGGCCGCCCTGGTGGCGGGCTGCACGACATCGCACGCCCCGTCCGACGACGGGCGAGGCCCTCGGCAGGAACCGACAGGGAGCACACCGAACGCGTCGAACACACCGAGCGGGTCCGGTAGCCCGTCGCGGCCGAGCGGCAGCGGTCCGGTGCTCGCCGTGAAGATCGACAATGTGCGCGCGGCCCGGCCGCAGAAGGGTCTGAGCGCCGCTGACGTCGTGTACGTCGAGCAGGTCGAGGGCGGGCTGAGCCGGCTGATGGCGCTGTACGCCACCCGACTGCCGGACGTCGTCGGTCCGGTGCGCAGCGCCCGCGAGTCCGACCTTGAACTGCTGGGCCAGTTCGACCGGCCGACGCTCGCGTTCTCCGGTGCGCAGGGCAAGCTGCTGCCGCTGATCGACCGCGCGCCGCTGCGCGCGGAGCCGCCCGGCAACGTGTCCGGCGCCTACTTCCGCGGCGCCGACCATCTCGCGCCGCACAACCTGTATCTCCGGCCGGACCGGCTGATCCGGTCCGCGCCGGGTCCGGACGCGCTGACCACGGGCTTCCACTACGGTGCCGCCCCCGAGGGCGGCCGGCCGAGCGCTACGCGTACCGTCCGCTTCCCCTCCGCCCGCTTCACGTTCACCTGGTCCGCCGACCGGCACCGGTGGCTGGTCTCCCAGGACGGGACGCCGACGGTGACCGACGGCGGCAGGCGGGTGGTGCCCGCGACGGTGGTCGTGCAGTACGTGAAGATCCACAAGTCCGCCTACCACGACGTCCTCGGCAACTACACGCCGTACACCGAGACGGTGGGCTCCGGGAAGGCGCAGGTGCTGCGCGACGGGCGAGCCTACGACGTCCGCTGGGAGCGCGCGACGGCCGCCGACGGCACCGCGTTCACGACCGAGGACGGCTCGCCGGTGAACTTCGCGAAGGGCCAGGTGTGGGTGGTGCTCGCAAAGGCGTGAGGGCGGGACGGCGGGACGGCGCAGGACCTGACCAGGCGCGGCCTGACCGAGCACGGCCTGACCAGGCACGGCCTGACGAGGCGATGGCGCGGTGACGCGGTCAGCTCCGGGCGGACAGGGGTTCCGCCGGATTGCGCAGCCCCTCGGCCGCTTCCGAGACCCGGCGGATCAGTTCGAAGAACTGCGTCCGCTCCTCGGCGGAGAGCGGGGCCAGGAAGACCTGGTTCATCCGGGCCGTACGGACGGCCAGCCTGCGGTGGGTGCGCAGGCCGTCCTCCGTCAGCCGCAGCAGGAAGCGACGGCCGTCCTGGGGGTCGCGGACCTTGTCCAGCAGTCCGCGCCGGCCGAGCCGGCTGATCACCTCGGCGATGGTGGACCGGTCGAGCCCGACCCGCTCCCCCACCGTGCGCTGGTCGAGGCCCGGTTCGGCGACGAGCGCGTTGAGGACCGCGAACTGCGGCGAGGTGGTCTCCTCCGAGACCATCGTGTTCCACAGCAGGTAGTGCGCCTGCTGGAGCCGCCGGGCCAGGTGCCCGGGGTGGGTGGTCAGGTCCACCGCGGCCATGTGCGCTCACGCTCCCGTGGTCGTCGTCATAGGTTCGGATTGGTTGGTGCACTGAACAATACCGGGCCACGGCTTCCCTGTCTGCGGGCGGACGTACCGACCTACACGGCCCTGATCCGCTCTAACCACGGCCTTTCCACGGGTCTTGACGCCCGGCCGCACCGGTGGCAGCGTGAGGAACACCTCGCTCAAATGCTCAGTGCCCTGACTAATTCGCGGTCGGGACACTCGGAAGAGACAGGGCTTCCCGAATGGACAAGGCGGTCGACACGGCCCTTCAGTCGGCCCCCTCGGCGCCTCCGGTGCCCGGTTCGCCGGGGCGGTCGCCCACCAGCTCGCCCGTCGCAGCGGGCGACACCGGCGCCGCCCGCTGCGTCGGCGTCGGCCAGGGCCTCGCCCGCGACCGTGACCGCGGCCGCGGCCGCGGCCGCTGAGGCACCACTCGGAACCGCCAGACCCGCCAGACCCGCCGGACCCGCCGGACCCGCCGGACCCGCCGGACCCGCCAGACCCGCCAGACCCGCCAGGAACCAACAGGAACCACCCGGAACCGCTAGGACCCCCATGGCTCTCACCCAGCAGGACATCGACCAGGAGATCGCGGCCGAGCACGCCGCCTACGAGAAGCGGCTCGCCGGCGGCGCGCCCGTCGAGCACCACCCGCGGCGCGGCTACGCCCCCTACCGCTCCTCGGTGCTGCGCCACCCGAAAAACCCGCCGGTCGCCATCGACGTCTCCCAGGACCCGGAGCTGGTGGAGCTCTCCTCCCCCGCGTTCGGCGAGCGCGACATCACCGAGATCGACAACGACCTCACCCGGCACCACCGGGGCGAACCGATCGGCGAGCGGATCACCGTCTCCGGCCGGCTGCTGGATCGCACCGGGCGCCCGGTGCGCGGCCAGCTGGTGGAGATCTGGCAGGCGAACTCGGCCGGCCGCTACGCCCACCGGCGTGAGCAGCACGACGCCCCGCTGGACCCCCACTTCACCGGCGTGGGCCGCACCCTCACCGACGACTGCGGCCACTACCGCTTCACCACGATCCAGCCGGGCCCCTACCCGTGGCGCAACCACGTCAACGCCTGGCGCCCGGCCCACATCCACTTCTCGGTGTTCGGCGCGGCGTTCACCCAGCGGCTGGTGACGCAGATGTACTTCCCGAACGACCCGCTCTTCGCGTACGACCCGATCCTGCAGTCGGTGACGGACGACGACGCCCGGCGGCGCCTGATCGCCACCTACGACCACAGCCTGTCCGTGCCGGAGTTCTCGCTCGGCTACCACTGGGACATCGTGCTCGACGGACCGAACGCCACCTGGATCGAAGAGGGACGCTGACCGCCATGACGAAGACCGAGACGAGCGGCCCGCGGAACGTGCCGCCCACCCCGTCGCACACGGTCGGCCCGTTCTACGGGTACGCGCTGCCGTTCCCCGGCGGCGGCGACATCGCACCGGTGGGCCACCCGGACACGGTCACCCTTCAGGGGTACGTGTACGACGGGGAGGGCCGGCCGCTGCCCGACGCCCTCGTGGAGCTGTGGGGCCCCGCTCCGGACGGCACCGTGCCGCAGGTGGACGGCTCGATCCGGCGCGACCCCTCGACGGGCGGCTATCTGGGCCGCAACGGCGTGGAGTTCACCGGCTGGGGCCGCATCCAGACCGACGCCGACGGACACTGGTACGCCCGCACCCTGCGCCCCGGCGCACGCGGGCACAGCGCGGCGTATCTCAGCGTGTGTCTCTTCGCCCGCGGGCTGCTCGTCCACCTGTTCACCCGGATCTACCTGCCGGGCGACGAGGCGGCGCTCGCGGCCGACCCGCTGCTCGCGCGGCTGGCGGCGGAGCGCCGCGACACGCTGATCGCCCGGGACGGCGGGGACGGCACGTACCGTTTCGACATCCGTCTTCAGGGCGAAGGCGAGACGGTCTTCCTGGAGTTCCAGTGACACCCGCCGAATCCGACACCAGCCTGCTCGCCCCCGGCTGGGCGGGCTCCCCCGCCGCCGCCGCGACCGCCGACGGCGCCTTTCTGCGTGCGCTGTTGGACGCGGAGGCCGCGCTGACCCGTGCGCAGGCCGCGCTGGGACTGGCTCCGGCCGCGGCCGCGCCGGCGGTGACCGAGGCCGCCGACGGCGCCGGATTCGACGTACGGGACCTGGCGCTGCGCGCCCGGGCCGGCGGGAACCCGGTCATCCCGCTGGTCGCCGAGCTGACGAAGGCGGTCGGCGCGGAGTACGGCCCCTACGTCCACCGGGGTGCTACCAGCCAGGACATCATGGACACGGCGACGATGCTGGTCGCCGTACGGACGCTCGGTCCGGTCCTCGCCGACCTCGACCGCACGCAGCGGGCGCTGGCCGGGCTGGCCGCCGCGCACCGCGACACCGTGATGCCGGGCCGGACGCTCACCCAGCACGCCGTACCCACGACGTTCGGGCTGAAGGCGGCCGGCTGGCGGTCGCTGGTGCTCGACGCACGGGACCGGCTGACGGCCGTACGGGACGGCCTGCCCGCCCAACTCGGCGGCGCGGCCGGGACGCTGGCGGCCTTCACGGTGTACGGCGCCGCCGACGCCCTGGCCCTGCCCGCCGCCTACGCCCGCGAACTCGGCCTCAGGGAGCCGGCGTTGCCCTGGCACACACTCCGCACCCCGATCGCCGACCTCGCGTCGGGCCTGGCCTTCACGGCCGGGGCGCTCGGCAAGACGGCCGTGGATGTGCTCACCCTGGCCCGCACCGAGATCGGTGAGGTCACGGAGGGCAGCGGCGGGGGTTCCTCGGCCATGCCGCACAAGGCCAACCCCGTACGGTCCACCCTGATCGCCGCGGCGGCCCGGCGGGCGCCGCAGCTCGCGGCCACGCTCCACGGGTCGATGGTCGCGCAGGACGAGCGGGCCGCCGGTGCCTGGCACGCCGAGTGGGAGCCGCTGCGCGAGCTGCTGCGGCTGGTCGGGGGCGCCGCCCGCGACGCCGCCGAACTGGCCGAAGGGCTGCGGGTGCACCCCGATGTCATGCGCGAACACCTCGACCTGACAAACGGGTTGATCGTTTCCGAGCGGCTGTCGGCCGAACTGTCCGACGTGCTCGGCCGGTCACGTGCCAGAGAACTGCTCACCGATCTGGCCCGGCGGACGTCCACCGAGGGCCGCACGCTGGCCGAACTACTGTCCGAGCAGTCCGAGTTGAAGGGGGTCGACCTGACCGGGGCGACCGATCCCGCCCGTTACACCGGTTCCGCCGGAGCCCTCACCGACCGTGCCCTGGAGCGACGTTGACCGCCACCCTCCTCAACCACTACGCCGAGGGGCCCGCTTCCGCTCCCCCGCTGCTGCTCGGGCCGTCGCTCGGCACGTCGTACGCGCTGTGGGACCAGGTGGCCCCCGAGCTGTCGACCACCCATCGGGTGGTCCGCTGGGACCTGCCCGGACACGGCGGCTCCGCACCGGATCTCATCGGTCCCGGCGCCACCGTCGGCGACCTGGCGGATCTGGTGCTCGCGCTCGCCGACTCGCTCGGCGTCGACCGGTTCGCGTACGCGGGCGTGTCGCTCGGCGGCGCGGTGGGACTGCATCTCGCCCTGCACCACCCCGAACGGGTCTCGTCCCTCGCCGTCATCTGCGCGTCGGCGCACTTCAACGGCGCGAAGCCATGGCTGGAGCGGGCCGCGCTGGTCCGGCACGAGGGGCTGGCCGGGCTGGCCGAGAGCGCGGACGCCCGGTGGTTCACGCCCGGGTTCACCGTGCCGCGGCTGGTCCGGGACCACCGGGAGGCCGACCCGGCGGCGTACGCCGCCTGCTGTGACGCCCTGGCCGCGTTCGACCTGCGGGAGCGGCTCGGCGAGATCTCCCCGCGCACTCTGCTGGTCGCCGGCCGTCAGGACCCGGCGACGCCGCCCGCGCATCTGCGGGAGATCGCCGACGCGGTGCCGGACGCCACCCTCGTCGAACTGCCCGGCGCCTCGCACCTGGCGCCCGCGCAGTGCCCGAGGGCCGTGCTGACGGCGCTGCGTGCCCACCTCGACGGCGGTGCCCGGTGCGGGACGGCGGTACGGCGCGAGGTCCTCGGCGACGCGCACGTGGACCGCGCGCAGGCCCGGCAGACCCCGTTCACCGCGCGCTTCCAGGACTTCATCTCGCGCTACGCGTGGGGCGAGATCTGGACCGACCCGACGCTCAGCCGCCGCGAACGCAGCATGATCACCCTGACGGCGCTGGTGGCACACGGCCACTACGACGAACTGGCCATGCACGTACGAGCGGCCCGGCGCAACGGGCTCACCCCCGAGGAGATCGGCGCGGTACTGATGCAGACAGCCGTGTACTGCGGTGTACCGGCGGCGAACTCGGCCTTCGCGACGGCCCAGCGGGTACTGGCCGAGGAGGACGAGAGCCGGGAGTGACCCCGCCCCGCCGGCGCCCCCGCCGTACCGCGCCCCCGGCGGGGGGCCTGCCTGCGGAGACCTGCCTGCGGGAGCCTGCCGTCGAGGGCCCCGCCCACTGGGTCCCCCTGCCCGGTCCGTCCCGCCGGTCCACCGGCCCGTCCGTCGGATGCGCCCTACACGTCAGCGCAGTCCGCGGCCGGTTTCCAGTACCTCCCGCGCCTGTGTGACCAGCCCGTCCGCGCCGCACGAACGGGCCAGTGCCAGGCCCCGGTTGAGGTCGGCCACGGAGCGGGCGGCGATGCCGTACTCGACGCGGGCCGCCGCGTGTTCGTACTGGCAGGGCGAGGACTCCAGATAGGCGACCGCCTGGCCGGCCAGCCGGACCGCGCGCTGACCGGTCTCCAGGGCGGCGGCACAGCGCAGGGCCTCGCCGATGGCCGTGTCCGTGCCGAAGCGTTCGGCCTGCCGGCGGGCGTCGGCGGCGAGCCGGGCGGCCCGGGCCGGATCCTCGACCGCCAGGGCCCGGGCGAGATCGACGGTCCACGGGGCCAGCACCGGGTTGTGGCCGCCGCGCGCCTCGGCCGCCTTCTCGGCGGCCTCCAGTTCGTTGATGCCGTCCTTGGTGCGGCCGGTGGCGAGCAACAGGCGGCCACGCACGGAGCGGGTGTCGGGCAGCACGATGGTCGACGGGTAGGGCGGTGCGAAGCCGTACCGCTCGGCGACCGACCAGGCCTCCTCGACATGACCGCGAGCCAGCAGCGTGTCGACCAGCCCGCAGGTCGCCGACCAGTAAAGGGGCAGGCCGCGGCCGACCCGCTCGGCCAGCCGCAGCGACTCGCGCAGGATGGTCTCGGCGTCCCGCAGACGGCCCTGCCTTCGGTAGGCGAGGCCGAGGAACGCGTTGGCCAGGGCGAGGTGGCCGCCGCTCCAGCCCGCGACGGTGTAGGCCCGCAGCGCCTCGGCGAACAGGCTCTCGGCGCGGTCGAGCCGGTCGGCGCAGGCGTACGAACTGCCCAGCATCATCAGCAGTTCGATGCCCCACTCGCTGTCGGTCCAGCCGAGGCCCGGGGCGAGGCGGCCGTTGACCAGGGCGCGGTCGCCGAACTCGACGACCTCCTCGGCGTTCTCACCATGGGCCATCGCGTCGAAGGCACGCAGGATGAGCAGGGCGCGCTCGGAGTTGTCCCGGCCGGTGCAGGAGCGGGCGAGTTCCGCGAGGCGCTCCGTGCGGCCCGGCGAGGTCGTCTCGCCGTGGATGCCCTCCCACATGTACTGCACGGCCTGCAACCGCATCCGGGAGGGTCCGGCCCGGTGCCGGGCGGCCTCCGCCTCGACGGTGCGTACGGCCTCCTCCAGCTGGTCGTTGTGGAGCAGGGCCTGGGAGAGACGGAAGACGGCGTCGACGCGTTCGGCGCCGCCGAGGCCGGGCATGCCGAGCGCGGTGCGCAGATGGCCGATGGTCCGGGCGGGCGCGGTCAGCAGGGTCGCGCAGCCGAGTTCGTAGAGCACGCGCGCGTGGACCTCGGGCCGGGGCGGTTCCAGCAGGGCGCGTTCCAGACAGCGCCGGGCCGCGTCCGGGGCGCCGACCGCGAGGTGTTCACGGGCGGCCTCGCGCAGCTGCTCGACGAGTTCCTCGTCGTCGTCCGGGTGGACCTGGAGGAGATGGCGCGCGGCGGCGGCCGCGCCCAGCCCGGAGTCGGTGACGACCTGGGCGGCGATGCCGTGCATGGCGGTGCGCAGGGCGTCCGGGATGGAGTTGTAGACGGCGGAGCCGATCAGCGGGTGGAGGAACTGGAGGTCGCCCTCCTCCGTCGGGCCCGCCGCGCGGTCGGGTTCGGTCAGGATGCGGGCGCTGCGCAGCAGTTCGGCGCAGCGCACGGCGTCGTCCCGGCGCATCGTGGCGAGCCGGGCCACCAGGTCGACGGAGATGCCGGTGCCGAGGATGGCGGCGGCCCAGGCGAACCGGGTGGCGTCGATGCCCAGCTGTTCCAGCCGGGCGACGAGGCCGCCGCCGCGGGCCGAGCGGTTCAGGGCGCGCAGCTCGCCGGCCGAGGACTCGGCGGGCTCCAGCTCGCTGTCCTGCACCTTGACCAGCAGTTCGTTCGTCTCGTAGGGGTTGCCGCCGGTGACGGCCCACACCTCGCGGCAGAACGGGGCGTCGGCGTGCGGGCCGAGCGAGGCACGGGTGAGACCGGCGACGGCGTCCGGGGTCAGCGCGCTGAGGTTGGTGACGGGCCCGCCCACCGCCTCGGCGACCGTGTCCAGCAGGCGGGCGCTCTCACCGCTGACCTCGCCGGGCCTGCGGGCCACCACGACGAGGACGGACAGGTCGTCGAGGCGTTCGGCGAACGCGCTGAGCCAGCGCAGGGTCTCCTGGTCCGCCCAGTGGGCGTCGTCGACGAGCAGGACGAGCGGCCAGTCCCGCTCGGCGAGCCTGCGTACGGCGGCGACGAGACCGTCGCACACGCCCTGGGGGTCGGCGCGGCGCTCGCCCGGGTCCGTTATGCCCAGGGCGGGGCCCGCGATGTCGTACCAGTCGCCGAGGTACTCCCGGGCCTCCTCCGGCAGCAGCGACACCAGGGCGGGCTGGAGCAACTGCCGTACGACGTTGAAGGGGACGGACCTCAGGGTCTCGCCGCCGCGGGCGGACCACACGGTGCAGCCACGGGCTTCGGCGATGCGACGGGTCTCGGCCAACAGCGCGGTCTTGCCGAGTCCCGCCTCGCCCCGTAACACCAGCAGGCTGCCCGGGGACGAGCGGTCGGCGCACAGGATGTCCACCGCTCGCACGATGGCGGCGACTTCCATGTCGCGCTCCCACAGGGAAGCCGAGGCGACCGCCGTGGGCCTGACCTCCGTCATCCCGCTACCTCCCCAAGTCGCCCGAACGACGTACAGATCTCGAGCGTAGCCGTCCGGCCCGCGAAACGGAGGCCGGTCCCCGTACCTGTTGCCGCGAAGGGTGACGGCTCACGCGCCCGGACGACACGAAAGGCCTGCGGGGGCGGTCCGGAGCGTCAACGACCGTCGGCGGGCGGTACCTTGACGTCGGGTTCACGCCAGTGAGGGCCGGGGCCACCGGGGGCGGAGCGAGCGGCGCGCGGGCTCGGCCGGAAAACGGAGGGGGGTCCTCTCATCCCTCTTTCACCGATGCCTCATACGGTGGTGTCATGACGCAGGTGACTCCTCCCGGCTGGTATCCCGACCCCGGGCAGAAAAGTGACGGTCCCGCCACCGAGCGCTGGTGGGACGGCAGGACGTGGACGGACCAGACCCGCCCCGCGGGCGAGGCCGCCGGATGGGGTCCCCCGACGCAGTTGTCGGGCGACGGGCCCTACCCGGGCGCTCCGCCCTACCCGATGTATCCGGCCCAGCCGCCGGGGGGCGGGCAGCGGCGCGGGCTGCGGACCGGGATAGCCGTCGCGGTCGCGGTCGCGGTGCTCGCCAGCATCGGTGTCGGCGTGTACGCGCTGACCAAGGACGACGGCGGCGGCTCCGGCGCGCGGCAGGACCAGGGCGCCGACGGCGGACCCTTCGGCGAGTCGGGTGGCCAGGGCGGCCCCGGTGGCTCCGGAGGGTCGGGCGGCTCCGGCGGCTCGGACGGCCGGTCCCCGGCGCCCGACCAGTCGGAGGCCCCGAGGATCGAGAGCGGCTCGGTCACCGACGCGGTGAGCGGGATCAGCATCCCCATCCCGGACGGCTGGTACGGCCAGGAGAGCACCGTGGGCGCGCAGGTCACGTCCAACGACTCCTACGACTGCCCCGGCGACACCTCCAAGCGGTGCACCAAGGGCGGCGCCTACTCGGCGCCCGCCGCGGCGCTGGGCGTCGCCGGCACCACGGCCGAGGCGGTCGCCAAGGCGGACATCTCCGCGAGTGCCGAGGAGTCCTACGGCGGCGAGGCCTACGGGAAGATCACCTCGCACCAGGTGCTGGCCTCCAAGGCGGTCACGGTGGCCGGGCAGAAGGGCTACCTGGTCCGCTGGAAGGCGGTCACGAGCAAGGGGGCCGACGGCTACGTCGAGTCGCTGGCGTTCCCCTCGCCGGCGAACCCCGCGCGGATCGCGGTGGTCCGCTTCGGCCTCGACACCGACCAGAAGCTGTCGGTGCTCGACGAGATCACCAAGGGCATCAAGGTGTCGACCGGCAGCGGCGACGGCCAGGACGTCTGACCGACCCCGGTACACCGGCCGGCCGGGGACACCGGTCGGCCGGGTGGGGCGCCTCTCCGCTCAAGAGGAACCCCACCCGGCCGGGGGGTGCGCGCCGCCCCCGTCCCCACGGTGCGGCGCGAGCAGGCCACCGTCCAGTCATCCCGTGGACGGCGGCCTGGGTCTTCAGGTGAGGCCGAGCGCCGGCAGCACGGCGGCCTCCACGAACCGGAGAAGGTACTCCCCGCAGGCGTACTCGCCGACCAGCACGGGGCGTACCCGCAGGACGCCGAACATCATGGCCGGCACGTACTCCAGCGCCGGAAGGTCGGCCGCGATCTCGCCGCGTTCCACGCCCCGGCGCAGGATCTTCTCCAGCGCGGCGATCTCGGGCTCCACCAGTGCCTCGCGCAGCGCCTGCTGAAGCTCTCTGTCCTGCGTGACCGCGTGCCCCAGCGCCTGCAGGAGCCTGGTGTCCTTGCCGGACCAGTCGCCCGCGGCCCACGCCACCTCGCGCAGGTCGTCGGCGAGCGAGCCGGTGTCGATGCCGGTGAAGCGCCCCTGGCGGGTGGAGCGCAGTGCCGCCGCCACGAACTGGGGCTTCGTCTTCCACTGCCGGTAGAGCGTGGACTTGCTGCACCGGGTGCTGACGGCGACGCCCTCCATGGTGACGGAGTCGTAGCCGCACTGTCGGATCTGTTCCAGGACGGCGTCGAAGAACTCCTGCTCGCGCTCCCGCGTGAGTTTGGAGCGGCGCGAGGCGACGACCGTCTCCGGTCCGTCCGCGGCCTGCGACGTCATCGGCTCTCGTCTCCTCGCTGGTGTCCGTCGGACCCGCCGGGGCCCTTCTCCAGTGTGGCGCATGTCAATCGATACGCCAGTGTACCGGTACTCCAACGTATCGGTACACTGGCGTATCGGTACGACGACGTATCGATTTCACATTTCCTGTACATCCACGCGTACGCAGCCCACCACGAGCCCCGCGGCTCGCAGCACCAGCACACGCACCACCGTCAGCAAAGGGGCCGGGGGATGAATGCCCGCACCGAGCCTGCAGAGGCGGAGCCAGACGCGACAGCGCGGCCACCGCTCATCCGCGAGTTCCTGCTCGTCGCAGGACTCTTCCTCGTCTACAAGTTCGGCCGGCAACTGGCGACAGGCCATACCGGCGAGGCCTTCCACAACGCACACCGCGTGTGGGACCTGGAACGAGCGGTCCATCTGCCCGGCGAGGGCTCCGTACAGGGCCTCCTGCTGCACGGAGACACACCGGTACACCTCGCGAACACCTACTACGCGACGGTCCACTTCCCCGTCACCGTGGGCTTCCTGATCTGGCTCCACCTGCGCCGCCCCGCGCACTACGTCTGGGCCCGCCGGGTCCTGGCCGTGCTCACCGCGGCCGCCTTGGTGGTACACGTCAACTTCCCGCTGGCCCCGCCCCGGATGCTCGCGGCGACGGGCCTCGTCGACACCGCGCAGGTGTACGGCCCTTCGGTGTACGGCCCGCCCGCCGACGACCATCTGTCGAACCAGTTCGCCGCGATGCCGTCGCTGCACTTCGGGTGGGCGCTCATGGTGGCGATCGGCCTGATCGCCGCCACCCGCTCCCGTTGGCGCTGGCTGTGGCTGCTGCATCCGCTGGCGACCCTGCTGGTGATCGTCGGCACCGCGAACCACTACTGGCTGGACGCGATCGCGGCCGGCGCCCTGCTCGGCCTCGCGCTCGCGGTGATCCACCTGCCGCACCGCACGGCGACCACCGCGGGACGCGTCCGCGACGAGTTCGCACCGGCCGAGAAGCTCCTCCCGGCCAAGGACCTCCTCCCGGCCGAGGACCTCGTGTCGTCCGAGAAGCACGCACTGGCGGGGGCCGGCCGGTGAACGCCACCCTGCTCTCCGTCGTCCTGTCGCTGTTCTCCGCCGTCGCCTACGCGGCCGCGGCCGTCGCCCAGGAACGCCTCGCCGCCCGCACCTCGGGTTCCGGCACACTCCGGCTGCTGAGCACCGGCGCGTGGTGGAGTTCGGTCGCGCTCAACGCGGGCGCCGCCCTGCTGCACGTCGTGGCCCTCAAGTACGGCCCGCTCACCGTGGTGCAGCCGCTCGGTGCGCTCACCCTGGTCGCGGCGGTGCCGCTGGGCGCCCGCATGGCGGGACGCCGGGTCAGCAGGAACGAGTGGCGGGGCACCGCCTACACTCTGGCCGGACTGAGCGCGATCCTGGTCACGGCGTCCGGCGCGGCGCCCGACGAGGTACTGAGCATGCCCGAGGCGCTCACGGTCGCCGCGGGGACGGCGGCGCTCATCGGTCTGCTGTCACGGCCGGGCGCCCGGCCCGGTCTGCGGCACGCGACCGCGTCCGGCTTCGCCTCCGGAGTCGCCTCGGCGCTCACCCAGACCGTGACGGTGGCCGCGACCGACCGCTCGGGCCCGGTGCTCAGCGTGCAGGTGATCGGGGTGGCCCTGCTCGTCGCGGCGTTCGCCACGGGTGGACTGCTGCTGTCGCAGACCGCCTACCGGGGCGGGCTGGGCGCGCCGCTGGCGGTGGTGACGCTGGCGAATCCGCTGGCCGCCGCCGTGATCGGCCTCGCGCTCCTGGGCGAACGCCTCCAGGGCGGGGTGGCGGGCGTGGTGCTCGCGCTGGCGGGGGCGGGACTGGCCTCCTGGGGTGTCGTCCTGCTGTCGCGCACGGCACCGGACCGGCCCGGCCTCTCCGCGCCGGCCGACGAGGAACATCCCGTGGCCGCGGTGCTGGCCCTGGAGGCGGAAGCGGCGTCGGCCAAGGCGGCGCTGCTGCCCCGGCAACCGGACCCGGGACACCTCACACCGCTGTGAGTCGTCCGCGGGTGCGCGGGAGTGCCGGAGGCGTGGCGGGAGTGCCGGTGTACGGCACGCGGTGTCCCGCAGGCGTTCCGCACACCCCGCATTCGGTATGCGACGTACGAGATCCTGCACACCGTACGTGTACGGCACACAGGATCCCCCCGCACCTCTTGCCTAAGCCCCCCGCCGTCACCGGCGTCAGCCCAGACCCCGCGAGTCCTGCTTCAGGGCCGTGTCGACCGTCAGCGCCGTGGCCACCACGAGGCTCAGCAGCGGCTCGGGCAGCTGGTAGTGGATCTGGAGGACGTAGTTGTCCGCGGTCGTGAAGAGGGTCTTGGCGAGGCCCTCCCAGGTCTTGGTGATCCGGGCGACCTCGTTGTCCGCGTGGTCGACGATCGCGAAGTTCCAGGCCCGCCAGTTCTCCGCCTTGACCGCGCCGACCTTCTGGCCGTTGGCGTTGATGGCGAAGTTGATCTTGCCGAACATGTTCTGCTGGACGATCTCGCCGACCGGCTGACCGTCCGGACGCTGCACGACCACCCGCGACTTGAATATCTTGCGCGGGCGCGTGAGCAGCAGCACGGGCTGGCCGTAGGCGTCCCGGATCTCCAGCTTGTGCGTGAGGAACTGGTCGATGCTGGAGACGAAGCGCAGGATCTTCTTCAGCACGCCCTGGCCGACCTGGACGACCGAGCCGAGCGAGTTGCCGTTCTGATCCATGACCTTGTACTCGTTGGTCAGCTCGATCAGCTTGGCCTTCTGGTTCACCACCAGGACGGGCTCGGTGAACAGCGTGCCGCCGCCGGCGCCGCTCGCGGCGACGCCGGCTTCCTGCTGCACCTGCTGCTGCACGCGCGGGTCGGGGCCGGCCTGCTGCTGCGGTATCTGCGGCGCCGCGGGGGTCTTGCCGCCCGGCTGGTCCGCGTTGGTGTGCTGGGTCCACTGCGCGCCGTCCCAGTAACGGAGCGTCTGGGGCGCCCCCTGCGGATCGGGGTACCAGCCTGGAGGAGTGTTCGATTGCGTGGTCACCGGGGCACACTACCCTGCGCGTCCGGGGACCTGACCAGTCCCCAGGACGCGCTGTTCATCGCCCTTTTGCAGCTTGTCATCGGGTGACGATGGCGGGGTCGCTGACGCCGGGGCAGCCGTTCTCGACATGTCCGGCGAAACGTCGCAGATAGGCCGCGTCGGCGCTGGACGTGACGGTCAGGTCGTACCAGCGCTTGCTCGCCGTGAGGTCGACGGTGTGCCGGACGGTGGCGCCGGGCCGCACCTTGAGGCTTCGTGCCCGGCCACCGTAGCCGCTGGCCACCTTCAGCTCCACCGTGGCGGAGCCCTTGTTGGTGAGGACCAGTTCGATGTCGTCGCCCTGGTGCCGTGCGGTGACCTCGGGGCCGGCCGCACCCTTGCCGGGACCCCTGAAGGTGCGCAGGAAGCCGTTCGGGCCGTGCACCGTCAGGTCGTACGCGCCGGCGGAGTACGCGCTGTTCCAGGTGTCGGAGACGGACTTGCCGGCCTCGGTGGTGTAGCTCCAGGGCCCGTCCGTGCGGTTGCCGGAGGTGACGAGGAAGGCCGCACCGGCCTGGGCGCCGGAGGCGAAGGTGAGCGTGAACTTCCCGGCGGCCGGGTCCGCGGCGCCGTCCACGGTCGGGACGTACTTGAGCGGTCGGGTGGGCCGCGGGCCGGGCTCCTGTCCGGGCAGGGCGGGGTGGGCGGGCGGGGTGGGCACGTAGTCGGGGTGCCGGTCGCCGTCCGGGGGCCGGTAGCCGTCGGTGTCCGGCAGGACGACCGGCCTCGTGTCCTTGCGGGAGAAGTCGAACGCCGAGGTGAGGTCGCCGCAGACGGCGCGGCGCCAGGGCGAGATGTTCGGCTCGTGCACACCGAAGCGGCGCTCCACGAACCGGATGATCGAGGTGTGGTCGAAGGTCTCGGAGCAGGCGTAACCGCCCTTGCTCCAGGGGGAGACGACGAGCATCGGCACACGCTGGCCGAGGCCGTACGGGCCGGCGACGTGGCCACTGTCACCCTTGAACACGTCGGGGCCGACGTCGACGGTCGACTTGCCCTGCGCGGCGGAGGCCGGCGGGAACGGCGGTACCAGGTGGTCGAAGAAGCCGTCGTTCTCGTCGTAGGTGATGAACAGGGCCGTCTTCGCCCAGACGGCCGGGTCGGCGGTGAGCGCCTCCAGGACCTGCGCGATGTACCAGGCGCCGTAGTTGGCGGGCCAGTTGGGGTGCTCGGTGAACGCCTCGGGGGCGACGATCCAGGAGACCTGCGGCAGCTTTCCGCCCGTGACGTCGGCCTTGAGCCGGTCGAAGAAGCCCTCGCCCTTGCGGGCGTCGGTGCCGGTGCGGGCCTTGTCGTAGAGGGGGTCGCCGGGCTTGGCGTCACGGTACTGGTCGAAGTAGAGGAGCGAGTTGTCGCCGTAGTTGCCGCGGTAGGCGTCGGGGATCCAGCCCCAGCTGCCGGCGGCGTCGAGGCCGTCGCCGACGTCCTGGTAGATCTTCCAGGAGACGCCCGCCTTCTCCAGGCGTTCGGGGTAGGTCGTCCAGCCGTAGCCGGCCTCGTCGTTGCCGAGGACCGGGCCGCCGCCCTGGCCGTCGTTGCCGGTGTAACCGGTCCACATGTAGTAGCGGTTGGGGTCGGTGGAGCCGATGAAGGAGCAGTGGTAGGCGTCGCAGATGGTGAAGGCGTCGGCGAGCGCGTAGTGGAACGGGATGTCGTCGCGGGTCAGGTAGGCCATCGTGGTCGCCGACTTGGACGGCACCCACTTGTCGTACCTGCCCCCGTCGAAGGCGGCGTGTCCGTCGTTCCAGCCGTGCGGGAGGTCCTGGAGGAACGCCATGCCCAGGTCGTCGGCGTCGGGGTGGAAGGGCAGGACGTCCTTCGTGCCGTCGGACTGGCGCCAGACCGGCCGGCCGGGCGTGGGCGAGGCCGGGTGCGGGTCGCCGAAGCCCCGGACGCCGCGCAGCGAACCGAAGTAGTGGTCGAAGGAGCGGTTCTCCTGCATCAGCACGACGATGTGCTCGACGTCCTGGATGGACCCCGTGCGGTGGTTGGCCGGGAGTGCGGCGGCTCGCTCGATGCTGCTCGACAGAGCCGCGAACGCCGTCGTGGCGCCAGCGAGTTGGAGGAAGCGGCGCCGGTTGACCTCGGACATGGGTGAGCGACCTCTCTCGTCGTGGTGCGCCTCTGGCCGGTAGGGACGGAATGTGCGCGCAAGGAGTGTTCCAAGAGCGTCGAACGGCAGGGAAGGGTCCGGTGGCGTCGACGTGAAAGTCACCCGTACGTGAGAAGCGCGAGGCACCAGAGCCCTGCCGAGGCGCTCACCCGGCACGAACAGGGCCGGAAACCACCGGATGGCCGAGAACGCGCCCGCCGCTCGTCCGGTGGCGAACATTCCGCGCGGTCGTGCACATCGGGTACACGCCAATACCGCCCGTCCGGGGCGCGACACCGACGGGGCGGGGCGGGCGGCCGCCTCGTTCGATCACGCCCGGGATGTCGTGCGCGTATGCGGTCAACCACGGTGCGTCACACCGCCGTTGCACGCCCTTCACAGAACGCGCACTTTCGGCCGACCGGCGTTTTCGGGGTTCCGGCCGGGGCAGACGGTGCGCTCGTCGGATGCCTAGCCTCCCGGGCCATGCGATCAACACTGATGAGACGCCTCGGCCTCACCGCCGCCCTCGCCATCGTGCTCGCCGTGTTCGGCCTGGCCCCCAGCGCGAGCGCCGACCCCGCACCGGCCGAGCTGGCGTTCACCACCGACAGCGCGACCACCACGCCCGGCGGCACGGTGAACCTGTCGATGACGATCACCAACAACAGGACCTACGACATCTGGTTCGTGTACCAGACGATCGACCCGACCTGGCTGACCACCCAGCGGCCCGACCTGAAGTACGGCTTCACCGGCTGCACCCTGGCCACGGCCGCCGGCAACACCCCCTGTTCCGGCACCGGTCCGGCCAACCTCGGCACGAACTACGGCACCACCGTCCCGCCCGGCCAGAGCCGGACCGTCACGCTGACCCTCCAGGTCGCGGCCGACTCCGGCTGCAACGGCAACATCGGCTTCTACTCGTACTACTACGCCGAGTTCAGCGACAGCGCGAACACCAGCGGCGGGCCGGTCTACACGCCCGAGACGCGCGTCCTCTGCGCCTGACGGACGGGCCGGTGGTGAGGTTGTCCTAAATCCGCTCGGCGATCACAGCGCCCCCTGGTCCACACCACCGGCACTTCGCTCGACCGGCCCGACCGACTCCCGGTCGGGCCGTTGCGGGCCCGGGACCAGCATCGAGGCCCCTCGCGTCCACCTGGGCTCCTACGCCCCGATGACCGTCAAGTGCCGGTTTCGGTACCGGTAACGACTTGTTGGACACCTGCACTTTTCCGTCATGTTTCGCAGCATGACCACGAAAGCTACACAGAGACATCACTATGTGACGCGACGGATGCGTCGGCGACTGGCTTCTGAGGGGGATGGCAGCGTCACGCAAGGGGGTGCGTCCGCTCCATGGGAGCAGTGCTCACCCCTGCCTGGGGAGGGGACTTCACCGCATGAAGCGGACCATACGCACGACCGCGCTCACGGTGGGCGCGCTGATCGCGGCGCTCGGCATACCCGCGGGCTCGGCCCACGCCGACAGCACCACGCCCCGCATCGACCTGCGGGTGCTGATCGTGAGCGACGGAGGCCCGTCCACCGACGCCATCGCGGCCGAACTGACCGCGGCCGGAACGCCGTACACGAAAATCGACCTCCAGCAGTCCGGCAGACAGGTGATCGACGCCGGTTTCCTGGCGGACACGGTCGACGGCCGGCCGCGCGCCAAGTTCCAGGCCGTGGTCCTGCCCAATGACAATCCCTTCGCCGCGGGCTCCCCCGAGATGGCCGCCCTGGCCGCCTACGAGCAGACGTACGCCGTTCCCCAGGTCGACGCCTACACCTACGCGCGTCCCGAAGCCGGTCTGCAGTACCCGGTCTACGGCGGCTACTCCGGCAGCGTCGACGGCGTCCAGGCCACGGTGACCGCGGCGGGCGAGGCGGGGCCGTTCGGCTACCTGGACGGCACCGTGCCGTTCGAGGACAACTCTCCCACCGTCGGTGAGAGTTACGCCTATCTTTCGACGGCCGCCGCCGGCGCGGACTTCACGCCGTACGTCGACGCGCCGATCCCGGGCCACTCGACCCGCGGCTCGCTGGTGGGCGAGTACCGGCACGACGGGCGGCGCGAACTCGTCGTCACCTTCGTCTACAACCAGTACCAGCAGCAGTTCCGGCTGCTGGCCCGCGGCATCGTGGAGTGGATGACCGGCGGCGTGCACCTCGGCGCCTCCCGCAACTACTTCGCCGTGCACGTCGACGACGTGTTCGCCGCCGACGACCGCTGGAACACCGAGCTCAACTGCACGCCCGGCGACGTCGACTGCACGGACCCCGACGCCACGCCCGACACGATCCGGATGACACCGGCCGACGTCGACCACGCCACCGGCTGGGAGAGCAGCCACGGCTTCACCCTCGACCTGGCCTACAACGGCGCGGGCAGCGTCGACCAGCGCGAGGACAACAACGGCGTCGACGCGCTCGCCGACAAGCTGATCGCCGACCGCAACCAGTTCCGCTGGATCAACCACACCTACACGCACGCCTTCCTCGGCTGTGTGCAGAACACCACCGTGGTGCCGTGGAAGTGCGCCACCCGCCCGGACGGCAGCACCCAGTGGGTCAGCAGGACGGAGATCTCCGACGAGATCGCCAACAACCTCGCCTGGGGCCACACCGCCGGACTTCCCTTGCAGAGCGACGAGTTGGTGACCGGTGAGCACTCGGGCCTGAAGGTGCTGCCGCAGCAGACCGTCGACAACCCCAACCTGGCGCCCGCCCTCGGCGACAACCACATCGCCTGGCTCGGCTCGGACAACTCCCGTGATCCCGCGCAGCGTCAGGTCGGTCCGGCGGCGACCGTCTCCCGCTACCCGATGAACGTCTTCTACAACGCCGGACACGCGGCCGAGCAGGTCGACGAGTACAACTGGATCTACACCAGCCGCGCCCAGGGCGGCAGCGGCATCTGCGAGGACAATCCCGCCACCTCCACCTGCCTGCCGGCCCCGCTGGACACGGCCACCGGCTACACCGACCACATCGTGCCGCTGGAGACACAGATCGCCCTCGGCCACGTCCTGGCCAACGACCCCAAGCCGCACTTCATCCACCAGTCGAACCTGGCCGAGGACCGCATCGCCTACCCGGTCCTCAGCGGCGTACTGAACGGCTACGCCGCCCTGTTCGCGGACAACACCCCCGTGGTGAACCTGCGGATGAAGGACATCGGCACCGAACTCCAGCGGCGTACCGCGTGGACGGCCGCGCTCCAGGCCGGACAGGTCAGCGCCTACCGGATCGGCGACACCGTGACCGTCGACGCGCCGAGCGGCGTGGCGGCGAGCGCGACCATGCCCGCCGGCACCACCCTGGCCGGCTCCGCGTTCGGACAGGCCTACGCGGGCGGAGTGTCCGGCTGGAGCGTCTCGGCCGACGCACCGCTCACCTTCACCCTGCCGACGTCCGCCGCGGCTCCGTCCGCGACCGTCGACGCCGGCCCGCGGGCGGAGGCCACGGCCACCGCGCCGGACGCCCCCCTGCCCGCGGGCGTGCTGGAGCAGGTCCCGTACGCCCCGCAGAGCTGAACGGCGCACCGACCGAAGGTCCCGGCCGCACCCTTCGCGGCCTGGACCGGCACGACCAACCACACCCCGGCCGTGGAGCCCATCGATGCACGTTCACCACGGCGCGCGCCGCCCTCGCGCGACGCGCGTCCACCTGCTGACCGAAGGAACGTACCCGCACAGTCACGGAGGCGTGAGTGTCTGGTGCGACCAACTGGTGCGCGGGATGCCCGACATCGACTTCGAGGTCATCGCCGTCACCGGCACCGGACGCGAACCGATCGTCTGGGACCTCCCCGACCACGTCTCCCGCGTCGCCTCCGTCCCGATGTGGGGCGACCCACCGGCGGGCCGGCCGCCCCGCGGTCGCGCACGTAACCAACTCGTCGCCGCCTACGAGCAGTTCCTGACCGCGCTGCTCGATCCGTGCGCCGAGGACGGCTTCCCCGCCGCCCTCTACACGATGGCGCGGGCCGCCGCGCACGGCACGCTCGGTCCGTTCCTGCGCGGCGACCGGGCGATCTCCGTCCTGACCGGCGTGTGGAACCGTCCGGGACTGGCCGTGCGCGAGGCCCGGCCGACCCTGCACGACGCGCTGACCGCCACCGCCCTGCTGGAGCACGCGCTGCGCCCCCTGGCGACACCGCTGCCGGAGCACGGCATCACGCACGCGGTCAGCGGCGGTGTCGCCGCGCTGCCGGGGCTGGCCGCCCTGGAACGGCACGGCGTACCGCTGCTGCTCACCGAGCACGGCGTCTATCTGCGCGAGCGCTACCTCGGCTACCGCACCGCCCCCTACCGCTGGCCGGTGAAGGCGGTCGTCCTGGGCTTCTTCCGGCTGCTGGCGGAGGAGACCTACCGCCGGGCCGCCCTGATCACCCCGGGCAACCGCTACAACCGGCTGTGGGAGGAACAGGGCGGTGCCGACCCCGCCGCGATCCGCACCGTCTACAACGGCGTGGACCCGGAGGCTTTCCCGCCGGCCGGGCCCGAGCCGGAGGTGCTCACGCTCAGCTGGGCGGGCCGCGTCGACCCGATCAAGGACCTGGAGACGCTCATCCGTGCCTTCTCCCTCGTACGGGCGCAACTTCCCGCGGCCCGGCTGCGGTTGTTCGGCGGTACCCCGCGCGGCGGGGAGGCGTACCGGGAGCGGTGCGAGGCCCTGGCGGCCGAGCTCGGGCACGCGGACGCCGTCCGGTTCGAGGGCCGGGTCGACGACATCAAGGACGCCTACGCGGCCGGCAACGTGGTGATGCTCTCCAGCATCAGCGAGGGCTTCCCGTTCACCCTGATCGAGGCCATGTCGTGCGGGCGGGCGACCGTCTCCACCGACGTGGGCGGGGTACGGGAGGCCGTCGGCGACACCGGTCTCGTGGTTCCGCCGCGCGATCCGGCCGCCATGGCCGCCGCCGCGCTGGAGCTGCTGGGCGATCCGGGGCGGCGACGGGCGATGGGCGAGGCGGCCCGGCTGCGGGTGATCGAGCAGTTCACCCTGCGCCAGACCGTCGACACCTTCCGCTCGATCTATCTGGAGCTGCCCTCGCTCGACCGGCGGCCGGCCGAGGTGCTGCCACCCGTCCTGGTGGACGCGCCCGCCCCGGCGGTCACCGGCACGGGGAGCCTCGCCGGATGAGCGGGCCGATGTCACTCGAACCCGGCGGGACCGAGCAGGACACGCTGGCGCTGCGGCTCGCCGACCCGCGCCCGCAGCGCCGGCGCCCGCGCTGGGCCCTGGACGACACCACGCTCACCATCCGGCTGCCGCGGACCGGCCCGGACGAGGAGGCGGTCAGCGCGCTGGCCGCCGAGCTCGCCGACCGGATCGGCCCCGCCGTCCATCCCTACGAGGTGGCCGCGCTGCTGGAGGCGGAGGGGCTGTCCGCGGAGGTGATCCGCGGCCGGTACGGCCACCCGAACCTGTTCTCGCTCGCCGCCGCGCTGTACGAGCGGGTGCCGCGCACGTTCCCCGAACCGGCGCCGGCCGCCGATCCCTGGCGCCCGGACACCGTGCGCTGTCTCCTGCGGGGCGTGCTGTTCGCGCTGCCGGGGCTCGCCTACCTGCTCACCGCGCCGCTGTGGCACGCCGAACACCACACCCACGCCCTGATCGTGGCGGGGCTCGTCTCCTGGGCCTGGGGGCAGGCGCTCGGCCACCGGGCCCATCTGCGGATGACGACGGGCCGGCGGGAGGCGGGCCGCACCCTCCTGGCGGGCGCTCCCGTGGGTGCCGTGGTGGCCACGGCTCTCTCGGCGCTGCCCGCCGGGTCCGGCGCCGTCACCCTGGTGGCCTTCGCGCAGTCGCTGTACCTGGCGGCGGCCGGGGTGCTGCTGGTGCTCGCCCGGGAGCGGCTGCTGCTGGCCGCGCTCACCCCGCTGGTCGTCGGCACCGCGGTGCTGCCGTGGTGGGAGCCGGGCACCGTGCTGCGGGCCGGGCTGCCGCTGCTGGCACTGCTGGGCACCCTCGCCGCGGCCGGCTGGGCGCTGCGGGACACCTTCGCGGCGGCTCCCGTCGCCGGCGCCGCCCGGCCGCGCCTGCTGTGGTCACTGCCGTACGGCCTGTTCGGGCTGGCGGCGGGCCTGCTGGTACTGCTGGAGGGCCGGCTGCATCCGTACGCGGTGATCGTGCTGACCGTGAGCATGGGACCGGCCGAGTGGCTGCTGTACCGCTACCGCGGGATGTCGGTCGCGGCACTGCGCTCGACGGCGACGCCCGCCGCGTTCCTGCTGCGCTCGGTCGGTGTCCTCGGCGGCTGTCTGCTCGTCTATCTGCTCCCGCTGCTGCCCGCGGCCCTGCTCACGGGGGCCGACCCGGCCGCGCTGCTGCCGCTCGCGGCGACCCTCTGGACGGCGCTGCTGCTCCAGGCGTTCGGGGCGGCCTGGTCCTCGGCCGGTATCTGTCTCGCGGCCGCGGCCGGGGCCGGCGCGGTCACGCTCCTGGATCTCCCGCCGGGCCCGGCCGTGCTGCCGCTGTGCTGCGGCGCCGCGGCGCTGTGTCTGGCGGTGTGCGCACTGCGGCTGCTCGGCCGCCCCGCCCCGCACGCCTGACCGGCCCGTTCCCCCTGCTCCGTATCCCGCACCCCGCACCACACCCCGCAGTCCCGTACGAACACCGGCCCCTCGCGGGCCGGATCCGCCCCCCACATCTGCGCAACCGACCGGAAGGACCATTGAGTTGACCTCCGCACCGCTCGCCGCCGTCACCGGGGCCGAAGGATTCATCGGCTCGCACCTCACCGAGGCGCTGGTCGCCTCGGGACACCGGGTGCGGGCCATGGCCCAGTACAACTCCTTCTCCTCCTACGGCTGGCTGGAGACCCTGTCCGCGGACGTCCTGGACCACGTGGAGATCGTCCTCGGCGACGTCCGGGACCCGGGCTCGGTACGCGGCCTGCTCGAAGGCGCCGACTGCGCCTACCATCTGGCCGCCCTCATCGCGATCCCGTACTCCTACCAGGCGCCGCACAGTTACGTGGACACCAACGTGACCGGCACGCTCAACGTGCTGGAGGCGGTGCGCGCCCTGGGCACGCCCCGGCTGGTGCACACCTCGACCAGCGAGACGTACGGCACCGCGCAGACCGTGCCCATCACGGAGGACCACCCCATCAACACCCAGTCCCCGTACGCCGCTTCGAAGGCGGGCGGGGACCGGCTCGCCGACAGCTACCACGCGAGCTTCGACACCCCGGTGGTGACGCTGCGCCCGTTCAACACCTTCGGGCCGCGCCAGTCGATGCGGGCGGTGATCCCCACCGTCATCGGCCAGGTGGCGGCCGGGCAGCGCACCATCACCCTCGGCGACCTGCGTCCGACCCGGGACTTCACCTATGTGAAGGACACCGCGCAGGCGTTCCTCGCGGTGGGCACCGCGCCCGCCGAGCAGGTCGTGGGCCGCACCTTCAACGCCGGGACCGGCGGGGAGATCTCGGTCGGCGACCTGGTCGCCCTGATCGGGAAGGTGATGGACACCCCGCTCGACGTGCGCGAGGACACCGAGCGCATCCGGCCGGCCAACTCCGAGGTGATGCGGCTGGTCGCCGACGCGACCCGGCTCGGCGCGGCCACCGGCTGGCAGCCCGCCCACACCCTGGAGCAGGGGCTCGCGCGGACCGTGGAGTTCTTCCGCGACCCGGCCAACCTGTCCCGCTACAAGACCGGCATCTACAACATCTGACCCCGTCCGGCACGTTCGCGTACATCCACCAAGGAGGAGTCTCATGCACGCAGTGATCCTGGCGGGAGGCAAGGGTGTCCGGCTGCGGCCCTACACGACGGCGCTGCCCAAGCCGCTCGTACCCATCGGTGACCGGCACGCGATCCTGGAGATCGTGCTCCGCCAGCTCGCCACGGCCGGCTTCACCCACTGCACGATCGCCATCGGCCACCTGGGAGAGATCATCCGCGCCTATGTCGGCGACGGCTCCCAGTGGGGCATGACGGTCGACTACGCCACCGAGGAGAACCCGCTCGGCACCATGGGCCCGCTGCTCACCCTGCGCGAGCGGCTGCCCGAGACGTTCCTCGTGATGAACGGAGACGTCCTCACCGACCTCGACTACGCCGACGTACTGCGCCGGCACGAGGAGTCGGGCGCCCCGCTGACCATCGCCACCTATCAGCGCAAGGTGCACATCGACTTCGGGGTGCTGACGACCGCCGCGAGCAAGGTCGTCGCGTTCACCGAGAAGCCGAGCGTGGACTACCGGGTCTCCATGGGGGTCTACGGCCTGTCCCGATCGACGCTCGACGGCTACACGCCGGGGCTGCCGCTGGGCTTCGACGAGCTGGTGCTCGACCTCCTCGCGGCCCAGTCGCCGCCGCACGCCTACGACTTCGACGGATACTGGCTCGACATCGGACGTCCGGACGACTACGACCGGGCCAACGCCGAGTTCAGCACCCGCAAGTCGATGTTGCTCAAGGGAGCCTGACCACCGCATGCGCATTCTCGTCCTGGGCTCCTCCGGCTATCTGGGCGGCCACGTCGTCGAGCGACTGCGCGCCCTGCCGGGCGCGTCGGTCCTCGTCGGCGGCCGCTCGCCGGCCGCCGAGTTCGGCATCGACCTCGCCACGGTCCCTCCGGACCGGCTGGCGAAGACCCTGGTGTCGGCGGCGCCCGACACCGTGATCAACTGCGCGGGCGCGACCGGCGGTGACCCGGTGACGCTCGCCGAGGTCAACTCCCGTGGCCCCGCGGTGCTGTGTGCCGCGCTGCGCGAGGCGGCTCCCGCGGCCCGGCTGGTCCATCTGGGCTCGGCCGCCGAGTACGGCCCCGGCGTCCCGGACACCCGGGTGCCGGAGTCGGCGGCCACCTGTCCGGTCGCGCCGTACGGCGCGACCAAGCTGGCGGGCACGGTCACGGTGACCGCGTCGGGCCTGGACGCGGTGGTGCTGCGGGTGGGCAACCCGGTGGGGCCCGGGGCGCCGGCCACCGGGCTGCCCGGCCGGATCGCCGCGCTGCTGCGGGCGGCGGGACCGGACCCGGACGCGGTGCTGCGGCTCGGTGACCTGTCGGCGTACCGGGACTTCGTGGACGTACGCGATGTCGCGGGGGCGGTGGTGCTGGCCGCCACCGCCCCCGGGCCGCTGCCGCCGGTCCTCAACATCGGCGGCGGGCAGGCCGTACCGGTGCGCGATCTGGTGCGGGCCCTGGCGCGGCTGGCCGGTTTCCCGGGTCGGATCGAGGAGAACGGGGGCGATGCGGTCGGATCCGCGCGTTCGGCCCAGGTGTCGTGGCAGTGCTCCGACATCACGGCCGCCGGTGCGGCTCTGGGCTGGCGGCCGTCCCACGGCCTGGACGACTCGCTGGCCGCGCTGTGGGCGGCCGCCGGTACCTCGCCGGGCCGTCCGGAAGGCGACCGGGCGCCGTGAGTCTGCTGATTCCGCTGTACGTCCACCCGGCCGAGGACCCGGGAGCCTGGCACCGGCTCATCACGGCGGCCGCCCGTACCTACGGAGTCGTCCTGAACCCCGCGAACGGTCCGGGTCCGGGCCCCGACCCGGCGTTCACCGCGGCGGCGGGGGCGCTGCGGGCGGCCGGGGCCCGGCTCCTCGGTTACGTCGACACCGACTACGGGGCGCGCGACCCGGCCGAGGTCACCGCCGACATGGTCCGGCACCGGGAGTGGTACGCGGCCGACGGCTGTTTCCTCGACCGCGTGACCTCGGCACCGGCCGGTCTGCCGGCCTGCCGCAAGCTGGTCCGCTCGGTGCGCCGGGCCGGCGCCGGGACGGTCGTGCTGAACCCGGGCGTCCATCCGGCTCCCGGGTACGCCCGGCTCGCCGACCTGACGGTCACGTTCGAGGGCCACTGGTCCACGTACGTCTCCGCGTTCAGCAGACCGCCGTGGACCGCGCGGCACCCGCCGGAGCAGTTCTGCCACCTCGTCTACGGCGTGCCCGAGGCGCTCGTGCCGCTCGCCGTGCGCACCGCGCGCGAACGCGGCGCGGCGGTCTGCGGACCCGTGACGGGAGAACCGCCCAACCCCTGGGCCGAGTTGACCCCCGCACTGACCGGGACGGAGCAATGAGGAACTGCACGGCACTGACCTGCGCGACCCTGCTGGCCACGCTGGCGGCCGCGGCCCGGGGTGGCCTGGCAGTGGCAGCTCGACGGGAAGGTCGACCCGTCGGCCGCCGACGTGCCCGTCTACGACATCGACGGCTTCGAGAACTCCGCGGCGGACGTGGCCCGCCTGCACCGCGACGGCCGCAAGGTCATCTGTTACGTCAACGTGGGCGCCTGGGAGGACTTCCGCCCCGACGCGGCCGCCTTCCCCCGCTCGCTGCTCGGCGCCCCCAACGGCTGGGAGGGCGAGCGGTGGCTGGACATCCGCCGGCTGTCCGCACTGCGGCCGATCATGGAACGCCGGTTCGACATGTGCCGCGACAAGGGCTTCGACGCGGTGGAGCCGGACCTGGTGGAGGGTTACGGCAACGACACCGGTTTCCCGCTGACCGCGCGCGACCAGCTCGCGTACAACCGCATGATCGCGGACATCGCCCACGACCGGGGCCTGTCGGTGGGCCTCAAGAACGACCTTCCGCAGATCCCCGAGCTCCTGCGCGACTTCGACTTCGCCGTCAACGAGGAGTGCGCGCAGTACGACGAGTGCGCGCGGCTCACCCCGTTCATCAAGGCCGGAAAGGCGGTCTTCCACGTCGAGTACGAGGAGCCGACCGGCAGCTTCTGCCCGCAGTCCCGCAAGCTGAGGCTGTCGTCGATGCTGAAGAAACTGGAGCTCGGGGTGTGGCGCCGGGCCTGCTAGTGCCGGTCCGGCCCCTTCCAAACGGGCTCAGCCGGTGACGATCCCGACGAAGAGGTTGATGGCGCTGGCGAGGATGCTGGTGCCGAAGACGTAGGACAGCAGGCAGTGCCGCAGCGCCATGGCGCGGATCGTCGTACTGGAGACGTCGGTGTCCGAGACCTGGTAGGTCATGCCCAGGTTGTAGCTGAAGTACAGGAAGTCGCGGTACGCCGGTGGCTGCGGGGAGTTGAAGTCGATCCCGCCCGCGGACTTCGGGTAGTAGAGGTAGGCGTAGCGGGTGGCGTACATCAGGTGCAGTGCCGCCCAGGCCGCGAACACGCCGGTGAGCGCCGTCACGGCGTGAGCGGTGTCGGAGTTGCCGAGCAGCAGCACGACGATGCCGACCAGTCCGCACACCGCGACCGCGATCACCACGAGTTCCTCGGCCACGGGCCGCAGGTCCTCCCGCCGGGCATGAGCGTGGGTGGCCGAGGCGTCCATGGGCCACAGCACGATCCAGCCCGCCACGACGAAGAAGGCCTCCGTCGCGGCGATGCCGGCCAGGACGCCCAGCGGTGCGTCGACGGGCACACCGACGGCGGCGCCGACCACGGCGCCGACGACCACCGCGCAGGCGAGCCGTGGGATGGCGGAGACCGGCAGCCAGGTACTCATGCGTCGGGACACTAACGGTATCGGCGGCCCTGGCCACGGCATCGCCCCACGCGTCTCGGGAAGGTGAGCCGGACGCCGCCCGCGCCTAGCCCGCATGGGCCAACAGACGCGCGCTCCCCGGTCGCGGACGGCAGGGTGTTGGTGCGGGCTCGTGCGCGCCCACCAGGGATGACCAGCACTTACGGCCGGGAGGATCCATGCGGGAGAAACCGCTGCACAAGATCGGCGACGAGTTGTCGCGCCTGCGCCAGGAGTTGACACGCGGCGCGGAGCACCTGTCGCAGCCCGTCGGCTTCGGCATCGACGGCGAGTTGGTCAGCGGCCTGATCGCCGACGAGCTCTCCCCGCGGCAGGAGGCGGAACTCGCCGGGCAGGTGGCGCGGCTGCTGCCCTTCCACTATGTGCAGACCAACACCTACGCCTCGATCATGTCGCAGGTCACGGACCATCTCGGCGGTCAGCAGAAGCTGGTGGACTGGCTGGACCGCTTTCCGGGGCTGCCCCGGCTGACGGCTCGTCTGTACGTCCTCATGGGGCTCCTCGACGGGTTCAGCGAGAAGCACGCCGTCGTCACCGCGCTGCGCGAGTTCCGCGAGCGGACGCCCTATCCGTCGGGTCTCAAGGGCTACCTGGTGCCGGAGACCGACGACGAGACACTCGCCGGTCTCGCCTCTCGCATCGAGGACCTGCTCGGCGACGGGGAGACCGACCGTTGCGTCGAACTCGCCCTGGCCACGACGGTCTGTGCACGGCAGATCGCGCCGCGCGCCGCGGAACTCGACCCCGAAGTCGACGACCTGGGCGAGCTGATGGACCACTGCCACCAGGACATCCAGGAGGCGGCGTCCGCCGAAGACCGGACCCAGGGCTGAGGCGCGGTCGCTCTCAGGCGGCGCGGGTGATGGTGACCTTGACGTGCTTCATGAGCGGCTGGTCGCTCTGGACGCTGTAGTCGCCGATCGCGCACAGCACGTTCATCTCCGGCATGTAGCCGGCCGCGCAGCCACGGGGGATGTCGTAGGGGATGGCGAGGTATCCGTCGAGGTGACGCCGGCTGCCGTCCTTGGCGGTGGCGGTGATGTCGACGGGGTCGAACTCGCCGACGCCGCGCTCGCGCATGTCGTCCTTGTTCATGAACACCAGGGTGCGCAGGCCCTTGACGCCCCGGTAGCGGTCGTCGTCGGAGTAGATGGTCGTGTTCCACTGGTCGTGGGAGCGCATGGTCTGCAGGGCCAGGGTGCCCGCGGCCGGGACGACGTCGGGCAGCGGGGCGGTGGAGAACTCGGCGAGCCCCGTGCCGGTCAGGAAGACCAGTTCGCGGGCCGGCTGCTTGATACGGAAGCCGAGCGGCAGACGCACCCGGCGGTTGCAGTCCTCGAAACCGTCGAGGGCCTGGGCCATGGTGTCGCGGATGCGGTCGTAGTCCTCGACGTACCACTCCCACGGGGTGTCGCTCTCACGGAGGGTGGCGCGGGCCATCCCCGCGATGATGGCGGGCTCGGAGAGCAGGTGCCGCGAGGCGGGGCGCTTCATGCCGATGGAGAGGTGGACCATGCTCATCGAGTCCTCGACCGAGGTGCTCTGGATGCCGCCTCGCTGGTGGTCCTTCTCGGTCCGGCCCAGACACGGCAGGATGAGCGCCCGGCGGCCGTGGACGACGTGGCTGCGGTTGAGTTTGGTGCTCACCTGGACGGTGAGGTCGCAGGCTCGCAGCGCGTCGTAGGTGTACGGGGTGTCGGGCGCGGCGAGCGCGAAGTTGCCGCCCATGCCGACGAAGACCTTCACGTCGCCGCGGTGCATCGCCTGGATGGTGCCGACGGTGTCGAGGCCGTGCTCGCGCGGCGGGTCGATCCCGCAGACCTCGGCGAGCCGCGCGAGGAACGCCTCGGTGGGCCGGTGGTCGATACCGCAGGTCCGGTTGCCCTGGACGTTGCTGTGCCCGCGCACCGGCGACGGTCCGGCGCCCTCGCGGCCCAGATTCCCGCGCAGCAGAAGGAGGTTGACGATCTCGCGCACGGTGTCGACGCCGTGTTCGTGCTGGCTGACGCCCAGGCACCAGCTGATGATGCTGCGGTCGGCGTCGCCGTAGATCCGTGCCATTTTCAGGATGTCGGCCTGGCTGACCGCGGACTGCCGCTCGATCTCCTCCCAGGGGGTCTCCTCACACACCTCGCGGTACTCGTCGAAGTACGCCGTGTGGCGGTCGATGAACTCCTGGTCCAGCGCCTTCGGATCGTGTTTGGCCTGTTCCAGGACCGCCTTGGCCACACCGCGCAGGAGCGCCATGTCGCCGCCGATGCGGGGCTGGATGTTCAGGGTGCTGGTCCTGGTCGTCTTGAACAGAGCCATGTCCATGAAGTCGTGCGGCACGATGGTGCAGGTGGCGGCCGCCTCGACCAGCGGGTTGATGTGCACGATCTGGGCGCCGCGGCGGTACGCCTCGGCGAGCGCGGTGAGCATCCGGGGCGCGTTGGACGCCGCGTTGACGCCCATGATGAAGAGCGCGTCGGTGGCCTCCCAGTCCTTGAGGTCGACGGTCCCCTTTCCGGTGCCCAGGGACGCCTGGAGTGCGCGACCGCTGGCCTCGTGGCACATGTTGGAGCAGTCGGGCAGGTTGTTCGTGCCGTATTCGCGGGCGAACAACTGGTACAGGAACGTGGCCTCGTTGCCGAGCCGGCCCGAGGTGTAGAACGACGCCTGGTTCGGATCGTCCAGCTCGCGCAGGGTCCGGCCGACCAGTTCGAACGCGTCCTGCCAGCCGATCGGGACGTAGTGGTCCGACTCGGGGTCGTAGACCATGGGCTCGGTCAGCCGTCCCTGGTCCTCCAGGTCGAAATCGCTCCAGCCGAAGAGTTCCGCGACCGTGTGGCCGGCGAAGAACTCGCGGCCCACGCGTTTGGGGGTCATCTCCCAGGTGACGTGCTTGATCCCGTTCTCGCAGATGTCCAGATGCAGGCCCTTGATGTCGTCCGGCCAGGCGCATCCGGGACAGTCGAATCCGGTCCGCTCGTGATTCATCCGCATGATCGCCCGTGGCCCGTCCACGAGGGCGCGCTCCCGCGCCAGTACACGGGTCACGCTCTTGGCGGCGCCCCAGCCGGCCGCAGGGTGGTGGTACGGACGGAAGTGCGGTTCTTCGGTGGGAACGGGCCCTACACGGGGTTCCAGCCTCTCCTGGTCCTCGCGGGAGCTCACCTGGTCTCCGTGGGAGGCGTTGTCACCGTGGGAGGCATGGGAGGCGTTCAAGGCACTCACCCCTTCGCCCGTCCTGGGCTGGGTTCGACGGCCGTCGCCCCCTCAGGCTATGGCGGGTGATCCCATGGCGCACCGCGACGGTTGCCGACGGTCGCTACACCGTGTCACCACCTCGGCTACGATGCCCGAAAACGGGTGCTTTCCACCCTTTCTCGTGTCCCGCCCCGAGGAGCAGGAAATGACCAGCGAACCCGCGCCGATCAGTGACGCCGCCCGGCACGCCCTCGAGCAGGAGCTCGCCGACGTCCGCACGGAACGCGCGACGGTCGCGGCCGCCCTGCGGGACCCCGACACGGTCGGTGACCGCGCCGACGAGGCCGACGAGTTGCAGCGCGCCGACGAACTCGACCGGCTCGACGCCCGGATCGCGGACCTCACCCTGCGACTTGGCCAGGGAGCGGCGGCCGGGCCGCCCGCCACCGACCTGGTGGGCGTGGGCAGTACGGTCACCGTGCGCTTCGCGGGCGGCTCGGTGGAGACCTTCCAGATCGGCGAGGTGGCGTCGGCGTCGGACCAGACGCTGGTCACGTCCGACAGTCCCCTCGGGCGCGCGCTGCTCGGCCGCCGGGCCGGCGACTCGGTGCGGTACGCCACGCCCGCGGGAAAGGTGACGGCGGTGGTGGTGTCCCTCGGGACGCCTCCCGAGGGACAGGAGTGATCCCTGCTCGGCCCCGGGCTCAGCCCTGGTAGCGGGTCGGCGGGAAGGGGTCCCGGGCCCTGCGGGTGACCTTGCCCGTCGGGAGCTCGCCCGAGTCCGCCTCACGGTCGATCTCGTTCTGCTCCGCCCAGTACACGGCCTGCGGGTCCGGCGGGGTCCCGGCGGCCAGGTCGACGTCCCGGCGATCGCGCTCCGTCCGCCGTTCGAGCTCGTCCTGGTCGGGTCGCAGCGGCATGCCCCTGCCACGGCCGTAGTCCGGGTTGCCCTCTACCGCTCGGTTGGACTTGTGGTGGTGTCCCATGTGTCCGTCCTCCTCCGGTGCGCACCCGGGCCTCGATCACCCTCGGTACAGACCGAACGCGTGGCCGGCTCCTGCGGACCTATGTCTCCGCAAGGGGGAACAGCGTCTCCGCTCCCTGGTCGCGCACCATGCAACGAGGATAGTCGCGTCGCTCCGCCGGCACGCGGCAGGCGGTCGCGGCAGGCGGTCGCGGCAGGCGGTCGCGGCAGGCGGTCGCGGCAGGCGGTCGCGGCAGGCGGCTGACCGTAGGCCCGCGCCGTAGATCCTCGCCGTGCGCCTTCGCCGGATCCCACCCGCGGGATCAAGGCCGCGGCGTCACGCCGTCCCCGCGCTCGCGGCGGCGGACGGGTCGAGCACCACCACGGCTTCGTCCGTGTAGACCAGGAAGGTCAGGGTCTGGCGGAAGTACAGCTCGATGTCGGTGGCGTCGTGCGCCGTGTAACCGATGGCGAGATCCTCGCCGAGCCGCAGTTCGTAGTCGCCGCCCCGGGTGCTGAGCAGAAAGGCCCCTTCGATGGCCGGCGCCCAGACCGGCTGGCCGTCGAGGATCCGGCCCAGGTGCGCGACGACGGGATAGCCGTGGTCGGAGGTCTCGCTGACCGCCGTGTACGCCTCGGCGCCCAGCAGCAGCGAGTACGGACCCTGGACGCCGGCCAGCCGGAGCGTCGTCAGGGCGCGGCTGACCGCGTCCGGATAGTCGCGCGGCTCCGCCGGAAAGCGCAGCACGGGGTTGGAGGTGCGCCCGCGCAGTCCGTCGATGCGCGCGGCCGCGTACCCGTCGAAGACGGCCTGGTCCTCGGCGAACGCCATGGTGCGCGCGGCGTCCTTGACCGGCTGCCAGTCGGAGTCCTCGGCGCCCCGGTCGACGTCGTCGACGGCGGCCCGGCTCACCGTGAACGGCACCCGCAGTTCGACCAGCGGCTGGGCCTCGCGCAACCGTGCGCTGACGCCCTCCGGGCCGTCGATCCCGGTCAGATGGCCCGTCCCCACGGCCGCCAGCTCGGGGCCTTCGGGACCGGAGACGTCCACGACCCGTCGGCCCGCGAGGTTACGGCGGAAGGTTCGGCGCGCCTCGTCCTCGATCTCGGTCCAGGCCGCGGGGGTGATCGGGGCGAGTTCGCGATGCAGATTGCTGACGGTGTCGGGCGTGGTCATGTCCGAGCTCCTTTGAGGCTGCCGATGCCCAGTGAGCCACCCGTCCTCGCCGCGCCGACGGGCGCGTCGGGAAGATCGTCGAGGAAGGTGGCGGTCGGCACGTGGAACAGGCATCCGGTGATCGCGGTCGAGAAGTCGAGGATGCGGTCGTGCGCGCCTCGGCCGTCGCCGAGGAACATGTTCCTCAGCATCTGCTCGGTCACGTCCGGTGTTCGCGCGTAGCCGATGAAGTATGTGCCGAACTCGCCCTCTCCGATGGTGCCGAACGGCATGTTCTCGCGCACGATCTTTCGCTCGTTGCCGTCCTCGTCGGTGATGGTGTTGAGGGCCACGTGGGAGTCGGCGGGCTTGACGTCGTCGGGGAGTTCGACGTTGGCCGCCTTCGTCCGCCCGATGACCTCCTCCTGCTCCTGCGACGACAGGGCGTTCCACGCCGTCAGGTCGTGCAGGTACTTCTGCACGATCACATAGCTGCCCCCCGTGAAATCGGGGTCCTCGTCGCCGATGAACACCGCGTCGACCGCGCGCCGCCCCTCGGGGTTCTCACTGCCGTCGACGAAGCCGAGCAGGTCCCGCTCGTCGAAGTACTTGAAGGCATGGACCTCGTCGACCACCGTGACCGCGCCGCGCAGCCGCTCCCCGATCAGCCGGGCCAGTTCGAAACACAGGTCCATACGGCGGGCTCGCAGATGGAAGAGGAGGTCTCCCGGGGTCGCAGGGGCCCGGTGGCGTTCACCGGTCAACTCCACGAACGCGTGGAGTCCTTGTGGGCGCGGTCCGTCGAAGAGCCGGTCCCAGGCCGCCGATCCGACGCCGACGACACAGCTGAGCTGGTCGTCGGGGGCGCGGAAGGAGACCGAGCGGCGCAGGCCCGAGACGTCCTCCAACAGGTCACGGACCGTCTCCTCGCGCCCCGGGGTGATCGTGACCACCAGGAACACCGTGGCCCTGGCCGGTGGGGCGATCACGGTCTGCGGCTCCACCACGAGCGGCTCCTCGTCAGCTGTGTAAAGGGTCTTTCACGCACGAAAGGTCTGTCGCACACGAAACGGCCCGTCCCTCTTCCATCCTGCTGGGTCCCGGGCGAATCAGCACGGGGACCGTGGGACGGCCGCCCATGGGCGGCCGTCCCGGCGAAGCAACCCGACGCCATGACTGGGCATACCCCTTGCCGTACAGCCCTGGGGTATATACGGAGCATGCCGATTTCACGCCGGTTCGTCCCGTCCTGGCTTCGGCACGGCCGGCGGCACACGGTCGGCGGTGCGCGGCACGCGCTCTCCCTGCGCGGCGCGCTGACCCTGCACGACGTGGACGGGGCGGTGCCCTTCGCCGCGCGGGCCGCCCTGGCGATGGGGCTGGTCGGCGTGCCGATCGTGCAGGCGGGGCGGCCCGACCTCGCGGTCTACGCCATGCTGGGCTCCTTCACCAGCACGTTCGGCCGCAATCTGCCCTACTGGCGCCGGGCCCGCGTCCTCGCCCTGGTCGCCGTGGCGATGACCGCCTGCGTGGGAGGCGGTACGGCCCTCGCGGTGTGGGCCCGTCCGACGGCGGGCGGAGCCGGCGCCGCCGTGGTGGTCGCGGCCACGGCGCTCGTCGCGGGGCTCGCGAAGTTCGTCTGCGACGTCACCCGGCTGACCGGTCTGGGTGCGGTGCTGCTGCTGTTCGCGTTCGCGGTGGCGGCCAACAAGTCGCCCACGGGCGCCGATGTGCTCCCCTGCACCGCGCTCGCCGCCGCGGGAGCGGCATTCGCCTGGCTGCTGGCGGTGTCCGGCCGGCTGGTGCATCCGGACCGGCCGCAGCGGCTGGCGGTGACCACGGCCCTGCGCCGGCTCGCCGACATGCTGGAGGCGTCCGAGGGCGCGGCCGTGCCACGGCAGATCCGGCACCGGGCGACGGTCGCCGTGCTGCACGCCTACCACTCCCTCGGGCTGCCGCCCCCGCCGCGCGCACAGCCGACCGAGCCCGGCCGCGACACGGCCCTCGTCCAGCTGACCGACCTGTCCTGGACCCTGCTGATCGACTCCGCGCGGCGTCCGCCGGAGGATCCCGCCGCCACGGTCCGTGGCCTGCGCCGGCAGGCCCGCCTCCTCACCGACCGGTACCGCCGTACTCCCCCGGTCCTGCCCGAACTCCTGCTCCTCACCGGTGCGCCCACGCCACCGACGCCACCGACGGTCGCGCGGGACAATACGGCGGCCCGGCCCTCGACACGGACGTCCGCGGCGCCGACGTCCACAACGCGGCCGACCGCGGCACAACGGTCCGGGACACAGCCGCCCGGGGCACAGCCGCCCCCGGCGCAACCGTCCGGCGCACCACCGTCCGGGGCGTCGGGCGATCCCGCCGCCGCGCGCGCCACCGAACTGTTGATCGGGCGTCCGGGCGGCCCCGACCGTCTCGTGGCGCTGACCGTGCCCGCCCTGCGGATGACCGTCGGCACCGGCGTGGCGGGCGGGCTCGCCGTCCTGCTGCACCTGGAGCACGGCTACTGGGCGGCGATCTCGGCGGCCGCCGTCCTGCATTCGGTCAACCTCCGCACGACGGCCCAGCGTGCCGTCCAGCGGACCCTGGGCACGGCCGTGGGGCTGGTGCTCGCGCTCGGGGTGCTGGCCGCCGACCCGGAGCCGGTGGCGCTCGCGCTGGTCATCGTGGTCCTGGAGTTCCTGCTGGAGTACGTCGTGGTCCGCAACTACGGTCTGGCCGTCGTCTTCCTCACCCCGCTCGCCCTGCTGCTGAGCGACCTGTCCGCGCCCGCCCCGACCGGCGAGCTGGTCCTCGACCGGGTGCTGGGCAGCGTGGTGGGGATCGCGGTGGGGCTGGGGTGCGCGCTGCTGATCGTCCACGACCGTGCCGCGGTACGGGTGGAACGCGCGCTGGCCGCGTGCCGGAGGGCCGCCGACCAGGCCGAGCTGGCGCTCGGCGACCCCTTCGGACCGCCGCTCCCCGTGGCCCAGGTGAGTCTGGCGCTGTCGGTGGTGGAACTGCGCGAAGCCGACGACACCGCGGCCGGTGAACTGTGGCCGGCCGGCATCGACCCCACCGAACTCGCCGCCGCCGAACAACGCGCCTACCTCCTCCTGCACCGACTGCATCGTCCGGGGAGCTGACGGCACCCCTACCCCACGCGCGCCCCAACTGCCGTTCCCGGTAGCCGGTTTGTGGTCGACGCCGACGAACGGCACGCGGTGCGGAAACCGGGGGCCGACCGGTCAGCAGGAGCGGAAGGTGTAGGTCTCGGAGCCGCGTGCGGTGACGTCGAGGTCGCGCTGCACGACGCTCAGCGACTTGCCCCAGCGGGTACAGGCGCGCTGGTAGCCCGCCGATGTGTATTCGATGTCGAAGACGCGGTCGGCGTACGCCTCGGCGTACGCGCCGCATTCGTCGTACTGGCCGCACTCCTCGGCGACGGCGAAGTCGAAACCGATCCTCGCCCGGTCGGGAAGCAGTTCGGCGGTGTTCTTCTGTCCGACGGCCAGTCCACGGGCGTGGGCCTTCCTCGCGAGCAGCTTCGCGAAGTCGGCGTTGTGCGCACGGGTCAGGCGGCCGTGCGACCGCTGGTAGGAGTCGAGGTTGTCCGGTTCGACGGCCTGGAAGCCCTTCTCGGCGCACCCGTCGATCCACTCTCCGACGATCGTGGCCAACCGTGCACGTTTGTCGGCCGTGGAGGTGTCCAGGAGCGCCTCGCCCCAGTTCTCGTCGATGACCAGTCGCCTGCTCGTGTCCCGCAGGATCAGGTCCGGATGGGTCTCCTGCCACCAGCCGAGCGCGTCGGGCTGGGCCTGGAAGGCGTTGACGTAGCAGATGTTGTACAGGCCGGGCGCGGGCTTCGCGGAGCGGTCCCGGGACACGGCACGCACGCCGGCGGCCGGGGCGTACGGCCGGCCGATCTGGTAGTCGAAGGGTGCGCCGGCCGAGGGCAGGACGGGCTCGACGGCGTCCGGGGCGGGGTTCGGCGCGAAGGCGTGCGAGAACAGCAGGCCCGCGCCGAGGACGGCGACGGCGCCCACGGCGGCGGTGACAACCGTGCTCGTGCGTCGGTGGAACGGCGTGGCGGTGCGTCTCGACATACGTACTCCCGGGCAACGAACGTCCTTACGTCCGCCTCCTGCGACTCCTTCGCGTCGGTGTGGTCGCCGGGTGCCGGGGCAGGGCGTGTCGGACGGCGGAGACGGCATCGTACGCAGCGGGTGAGGCGCGGGGCGAGTTTCCGGCGCCGCGCCTCACCCGACGGAATAGACAGACCTGTCTGCTGGTTCGGAGACGTCGTAGAGGCGCTGCCCAGGCGTCCGGCGCACCGGACGCTCCCGACACCGAGGTGATCCCATGCCCACCACCGCACAGCGGATCCCCGCCCGCGAGCGCATCCTGACCACCGCCGGCGACCTGTTCTCGGCGCACGGGCTCCGCGGTGTGGGCGTGGACCGGATCATCGCGGAGTCCGGTGTCGCGAAGGCGACCCTGTACGCGCACTTCCCGTCGAAGGACGAGCTGGCGGCGGCCTACCTGCGCCGCACGGACGACTCCTGGCGGGGAAAGCTCCGCGGCGCCGCCCTCGCGGCGGGCGACGACCCCCGCGAGCAACTGGTGGGCATGTTCGACGCCGTCGCCGCCTCGTACGCACGCCACGGTTTCCACGGCTGCCCGTTCATCAACGCGGCGGCCGAGAGCGAGCCGGACAGCGCGCCCTACGCCGTTACGGTCGAGCACAAGCGGGCCGTACGGCGGTGGGTCCGCTCCCTGGCCGAGGCGGCCGGCGCGCCGGATCCGGACGAGCTGGCGCTCCAGCTCACCCTGCTGATCGACGGCACACTGGCCGCGGGCAAGCTGGAACAGGACCCGGCCATGCCCGCCGCCGCGAAAGCGGCCGCCCACGCGCTGGTCGAGCGCTCACTCACGACAGCCGACTGACCCCCACCACTCCCCGGGCAACTCCGGGGAGCGGCCACAGCCCACATGAAGACAGACCTGTCTGTCCGGAAGAAGAAGGGATCCATTCCATGCCGACGCGCACCCTGGTCCTGCTCGCCCACCCGCATCTGGACCGCTCCCGCATCAACTCGGCCCTCGCCGACGCCGTACGCGACCTGGACGACGTCACCGTGCACGACCTGTACGCGGCCTATCCGGACCAGGTCCTCGACATCGCGGCGGAGCAGCGGCTCGTACGCGAACACGACGTGATCGTCTTCCAGTTCCCGTTCCACTGGTACTCGATCCCCGGGTTCCTCAAGCAGTGGCTCGACGAAGTGATGCTGCGCGACTTCGCGTACGACAACGGCCCGCTCCTGGCGGGCAAGACACTCCAGCTCGTCACGTCGACCGGCGGAGTGGAGGAGGCGTACCGCCCCGGAGGCTTCCACGGCTTCACGGTGACCGAACTGCTCCGCCCGCTGGAGCAGACGGCCCGCCGTACGGGCCTCGCTTACAACGAGCCGCTCGTCCTGCACGACGCCCGGGGCACCAGTGACGAGGAACTGGCCCTGCACGCGAAGCGCTACCGCGAGCTCCTGGCCGGGTTCTAGGCTGCCGCACCCATGCATCTGGGGGGCCATACGCCTGGCACCCATGCACGCACCCACGCAGCCATGCACCCATGCATCCGAGGGAGCTCGCCAGTCGCCCGGTGCCGCCCGGTCTGCCACTCCGGGAGTCGCGACGCCCCCGAGACGCGAGCAGGTTACTGCTAATATCGAAGCGACCTGCTCGCGGGGCGCTTCGCAACCATTCCGCGCAGCCCCCGCCCCCCACTCGACTTCCGTCGAGCCCACCGAGGGCGGAGACGTCGAAACGTGAAACCGTGAAAACGTGAAAACGTGAGGACAAGGAGCGTCGCGTGCCGTTGGCCGAGGAACTGCTGGGAAGGGCAGCCGTGGCGGACCTCGCCGGCTGCCTCGAGCGGGCCGGCCGGCCGAAGGGTGCGCAGGCCGTGCGCGAGTGCGGGCCGGCTGTCGACGGACTGGCCCTACGCGAACGCTGCGACCTGCTGCGGGACGCGCTCACGGCGACGCTCCCCGAGAGGTACGCCACGACGGACGAGATCATCCGCGTCGCCCTGACGGATCCCGAGTTCACCGGCTGGATGATCTGGCCGGTGACGGAGGCGGTCGTCACCCGCGCCCTGGACGCCGATGATCCGGACGCCTTCGAGGCAGCCCTCCAGCTGCTGGCGGACCTCACTCCTCGGCTGACCGCCGAGTTCGCCATCCGGCGCATGCTCAGGTCCGACCCGTCCCGGACCCTCCGTGCGGCCCAGCGATGGACGAGTCATCCGGACGAGCACGTACGGCGCCTGGCCAGCGAGGGCACCCGCCCGCGTCTGCCGTGGGCGATCCGGGTGCCCGCGCTCCTGGAACGCCCCGAGCTCACCGTCCCGCTCCTCGACGCGCTCTTCCGGGACCCGTCCGAGTACGTACGCCGGTCCGTGGCCAACCATGTCAACGACATCAGCCACGCCGCACCGGACCTGGCCGTCGAGATCGCGACCGGGTGGACGGCCTCCCCCGACGCCCACACACCGCGCGTCGTACGACACGCCCTGCGCACGGCGGTGAAGAAGGGCCACCCCGGAGCCCTCGCTCTGATGGGGTTCGAACCGGCGACCTCGGTGTCCGTGGCCGAACTGCGCCTGGGATCGGACGAGGTGGCCGTGGGCGACGAGATCACCTTCGCGTTCGACGTCGTCAACGAGGGAAGCGCGCCGGCCAAGCTGGCGATCGACTACGTGATCCACTACCAGAAGGCCAACGGCCGTACCGCGCCGAAGGTCTTCAAGCTGACCACCCGAACACTGGAGGCGGGCGAGCGGGTCTCGCTCAGCCGTCGCCACTCCTTCAAGCGGATCACCACCCGGGTCTTCCATCCCGGCGACCACGCCCTGGAACTCCAGGTCAACGGAGAGGTGCGCGGCCGAGCGGAGTTCACCCTGCTGGCGGCTCCCTGACCGGCGATCCACCGGCGGTGGATCGACCGGCGATCGGCGGCCCATTGACCGGCGACCGGCGGACCGGGGAAGGCGATCGGCCAGGAGGGCGTCAATCTCCGCCCACCGTGTCCGCGTACCGGGTACGCATCGCCTCGCTCGCCGCCGGGCCCGCCGTGAACACGAACTCGTCGGTGTCGACGCGCCGTCCCGTCGTCCGGTCGACGACGACGGGGTCGACCTCGTCGCCGGTCCGCGCGTCGACGAGGATCATGCTCCGCTGGTCCGCGTCGAGCCGGGAGTTGCCCCAGGCGGCCAGCGCGACGATGACCGAGCGCAGCGAACGGCCGTACTCGGTGAGGACGTACTCGTGGCGATCCGGACGGGTCTGATAGCGACGCCGTTCCAACAGCCCTTCGGCCACCAGGGACTTGAGCCTGCTGGTCAGCATGCTGGAGGAGATCCCCAGGTTCTCCTGGAACTGATCGAACCTGGTGAAACCATCAAAGGCGTCGTGCAGGATCAGCAGCGTCCACCACTCCCCCACGTGCTGGATGGTCTGCGACAGCGGACACTCACGGTCTTCCAACCGAACACGGGCCGGCATCCACGCGCCCTTCCGTCAGTGGCGGACATCTGGCGACTTCTACCTTAGCAGTAACTGTAGGTCACATCTTCTTCGGCGCCATCGACGTCGCGGCGGTCGGGCGCCGAACCCGGGCCCTTCAGGCTGCTGAACATGCACCTCACATCGGATCTTCCGTGAGGCGGAAGCGGTGTTGCGCCCCACCGGAGGACCTCCCGACCATGTCGTCACCACGAGAGACACGGGAGCCGCCCCATGCCGCACACCACCGCCTTCGCCAGGAACCAGTGGTACGTCGTCGCCTACGGTCACGAGGTCGGGCGCGAGCAGTTGCTCGGTCGGACCGTGCTCGGGGAGCCGCTGGTCCTCTATCGGACCGAGGCGGACGGGACGCCCGTCGCGCTGCACGACCGGTGTGTGCACCGGCGCTTCCCGCTCTCGCGGAGCCGACTCGACGGGGACCGCATCGTGTGCGGATACCACGGGTTCACGTACGACACGACCGGCACGTGCGTGTACGTGCCCGGGCAGAAGCGGGTCCCGCGCACGGCCCGCGTCGCCTCCTACCCGGTGGCCGAACTGGACTCCCTGGTGTGGGTGTGGATCGGCGACCCGGCGCGGGCCGACCCGCGGACGATACCGCGGGCCCGCCACCTCGACTCCCCCGGCTGGACCACGGTCCGCGGCATGGAACCGATCGACGCCGACTACGGGCTGCTGGTCGACAACCTCCTCGACCTCTCCCACGAGACGTATCTGCACGGCGGCTACATCGGCACGCCCGAGGTGGCGGAGACGCCCATCACCACCGAGGTCGACGAGGGCGCTGGAATCGTGCGGGTGAGCCGGCGCATGGACGACGCCGAGTGCCCGCCGTTCTACGCCCGTTCCACCGGCATCGAGGGCCGGATCACGCGCTGGCAGGACATCGAGTACCACGCCCCGTGCCTGTATCTGCTGCACAGCCGGATCGCGCCGGTGGGCGTGCTGCCGGACGCCGACGGCGGCGATCCGAACGGCTTCCACACCGAGATCACATACGCGATCACCCCGTCTTCCGACGGCGGGGTGTACGACTTCTGGATGGTCTCGCGGGACTGGGCGACGGACGACGAGGAGGTCACCGAGTTCCTGCGGGCCAACAACCACACCGTGGTGATGCAGGACGTGGACGCCCTCAACCTGTTGCAGCGCGCCCTCGGCACCGAACGCACCGGCTACCAGGAGCTGAGCATCAACATCGACACCGGTGGTCTGGCCGCCCGCCGTATCCTCGCCCGGCTGGTCGAGGAGGGCGACAAGCCGCTGGAGGGGGTGCTGTGAGCAGGCTGCTTTCCGAAGGCCTCGCAGGTCCCGACGGCTCCGAGGGGCGCGACGCCTACGAAGGGCCCGAGGCCTCCGAAGGGCCCGACGTTCGTGAAGAGCCGCGCGAGATCTATCGCGTCGACTGGCTGCCGGGCACCGACACCCTGCGCGGTACCTGCCACTGCGGTGCCGAGCACACCGCGCAGGACCCGGTCCAGATGTGGGAGTGGATGCTCGGCCACCCCGAGGGACACCAGCCGCCAGGACACGGATCGTGACCGGACACGAGGCCGAACTCGTCGTGGCCCGCACGGAGTTGGTCGCCGACGGCGTGCTCGCTCTCACCCTGCGCCATCCGCTCGGCGAGGCGCTCCCGCCGTGGGAGCCCGGCGCCCATGTCGACGTCCTGCTCGGCCCGGAGCTGGAACGGCAGTACTCGCTGTGCGGCGACCCGGCGGACCGCACCTCCTGGCGGATCGCGGTGCTGCGGGAGCCCGCCGGACGGGGTGGATCCGCCTATGTGCACACCCAGTTGGCGCAGGGAGCCAAGGTTCGGGTACGCGGTCCCCGCAACCACTTCACCCTGCGGCCCGCCGCCCGCTACCGCTTCGTCGCGGGTGGCATCGGGATCACTCCCCTGCTGCCGATGCTCGCGGCGGCGCAGGCGGGGGGCGCGGAGTGGTCCCTGCTGTACGGCGGTCGCAGTCGCCACTCCATGGCTTTCGCCGACGAGTTGGCCGAGTACGGGGAGCGGGTCACGCTCGCGCCCCAGGACGAGTGCGGGCTGCTGGATCTCGGCCCGGTGCTCGACGAGCTGCCCGAGGACACCCTGGTCTACTGCTGCGGGCCAGGCCCGCTGCTCGACGCGGTCGAGGCGCGGTGCCCGTCCGGCGCCCTGGAGGTCGAGCGGTTCCGACCCAGGGAGCGACCGCCGGGCGGCGACACCGCGTTCGAGGTCGAACTGGTTCGCGCCAGGCGGACGTTGACGGTGGCGCCGGGTGTCTCCGTGCTGGACACCGTCCGCGCCGCCGGCGTCGAGGTGCTGTTCTCCTGCACCGAGGGCACGTGCGGGACCTGTGAGACGGACGTGCTCGAAGGCGTGCCGGACCACCGGGACTCCGTACTCACGCCCGCCGAACGGGAGGCGGGCGAGACGATGATGATCTGCGTGTCCCGGTGCCGGGGGAAGCGGCTGCTCCTGGATCTTTGACCCACGGCCCTTTCCGCGCCGTCGCCCGGTCCCGGACACGCTTGAAGCGCGGTTCGGTAACTGTCAACAATTTTGTCAGCCAAGCCATTGACCCGGCCGGACGGCGACATCTACGTTCCGCTGAGCACCAACAGAGCACTACTGTGCGGTGAGCGCACAGCCTGTCGGAACACCGTTGTCTGCACAGGAGGAGCCATGCGTCGTCTGCTCGCCGGTCTCGCGGCCGGTACTTTCCTGCTCGCCACTGCGGCCTGTGGCTCGTCCGGGGACTCCGGCACATCGGACAAGGACACCTCGTCCGGCGGTACCACCACGGTCAAGCTGGGTCTCATCCCCATCGTCGACGTGGCGCCCGTCTACCTCGGCGTGAAGAAGGGCTTCTACACCGAACACGGCCTGAAACTCTCCGTGTCGACCGCGCAGGGCGGCGCGGCGATCGTGCCGGGCGTCGTCAGCGGCCAGTTCCAGTTCGGGTTCTCCAACATGACCTCGCTGATGGTCGCCCAGTCCAACAACGTACCGGTGCAGGCCATCGCCAACGGCATCGCCTCGACCGGCGCGCAGGGCAAGGACTTCGGGGCCATCGTGGTGAAGAAGGGCAGCTCCCTCACCTTCCCGAAGCAGCTGGAGGGCAAGAAGGTCGCCATCAACACCCTGAAGAACATCAACGAGACCGCGGTGCGCGAATCGGTGCGCAAGGCGGGCGGCGACCCGGACCAGGTGAAGTTCGTCGAGCTCGCCTTCGACCAGATGCCCGCCGCCCTCGACAGCGGTCAGATCGACGCCGCCATGGTGGTCGAACCGGCGCTCGCCACCGTCAAGAGCCAGGGCGGGACGGAGATCGCCTCGCCCCTCGTCGACATCGCCCCGAACCTCACCGTCGCCATGTACTTCACCTCGACGCAGTACGCGCAGCAGAACCCGGAGGTGGTGAAGAAGTTCCAGGAGGCCACCGCCGAGTCCCTCGCCTACGCCGACTCCCACCCGGACGAGGTCCGCGAGATCGTCACCACCTACACCAAGATCCCGGCCTCGGTGCTCGCGCAGGTCACCCTGCCGAAGTGGCCGGCCGACGCCAACCGCTCCTCCATCGAGGCGTTGGAGAAGCTGGGCGAGCAGGACGGTCTCTTCAAGGCGGCTCCCGACCTGGACAAGCTGCTTCCGTGAAGGGCCTGAACCTCGCGCTCGGCGCGGCCGGACTCGCGGCCTTCCTCGCCCTCGGCGAGGCGGTGCCGCGATTCGGCCTGGTCAAGGAAGCCTACTTTCCGCCCACCAGCCGTATCGCCGGCGCGTTCGCCGACGAACTCGCCGAGGGCGCCTTCTGGACGGCCCTCGGCGACACCCTCACCGGCTGGGCACTGGGCCTGGCGCTGGCGGTGGGCGCGGGCATCGTGGTCGGCGTCGTCGTCTCGGTCGTCCCGCACCTGCGTCAGGCCACGGCCTCGACGATCGAGTTCCTGCGCCCGATCCCCTCGATCGCGCTCATCCCCCTGGCCGTCCTGCTCTACGGCACCGAACTGCGCTCGGTGCTGCTGCTGGTGGTGTACGCCTCCTTCTGGCAGATACTGATCCAGGTCCTGTACGGCGTCCAGGACGTCGACCCGGTCGCGGAGGAGACGGCACGGTCGTACGGCCTCGGCACCTGGGCCCGGGTCCGGCACGTGCTGTGGCCGACCGCCCTGCCGTACGTCATGACCGGTGTGCGACTCGCCGCGGCCGTCGCGCTGATCCTCGCCATCACCGCCGAACTGGTCATCGGGGCGCCGGGGTTGGGCGCGCGCATCGCCGTCGCCCAGACCTCGCAGGCGGTGCCCGAGATGTACGCGCTGATCGTGGTCACCGGGCTGCTGGGGCTGCTGATCAACGTCGGCGCCCGGACGGTGGAACGGCGGGCGCTGGCGTGGCACCAGTCGGTGCGCGGAGAGGTGGCGGTGTGAGGCGCGCGCTGCTGCGGCTGCTGTTCGCGTTCGCCCTGCCGGCCGTGCTGATCGCCCTGTGGTGGGCGGCCTCCGACGGCAGCACGAACGTGTACTGGCCGCCCCTGCGGACCATCCTGAGGACCTTCCCGGACGTGTGGACCGCCGACCGGCTGCGCACGGACGTCCTGCCCAGCGTGGAACGGCTGGCCGCCGGGTACGCGCTGGCGGCCGTGACCGGGGTCGCGCTGGGCACGGTCATCGGCTCCTACCGGCGGGTGCGCGCGGTGTGCGAACCGGTCCTGGAGTTCCTGCGCGCGGTGCCGCCGCCCGTGCTCGTCCCGGTCATCATGCTGTTCGCCGGCATCGGCGACACCATGAAGATCGTGGTGATCGCGAGCGGCTGCGTGTGGCCGGTCCTGCTCAACACGGTCGAGGGCGTACGGGCGGTGGACCCGGTGATGACGGAGACCGCCCGCTCCTACGGCGTCACGGGCGCCGCCCGCCTGCGGCACCTGGTGCTGCGGTCGGCGAGCCCGCAGATCTTCGCGGGTCTGCGGCAGGCACTGTCGATCGGCATCATCCTGATGGTCATCAGCGAGATGTTCGCGGCCAGCAACGGCCTCGGCTTCACCATCGTGCAGTTCCAGCGGGGTTTCGCCATCCCCGACATGTGGACCGGGATCCTGGTGCTCGGTCTGCTCGGTTTCGTGCTGTCCGTCCTCTTCCAGGTGGTCGAGCGGCGGGCGCTCGCCTGGTACCACGGGCTGCGCGCCTCCGCCCGGCGGTCCCCGTGAACTCCGTGAAAGGTCGGTCCATGCTCGACGTACGCGGCTTGCAGAAGGTCTACGAGGGGTCCGGGCGCCGGGTCGAGGCGGTGCGCGACCTGACCTTCACCGTCGAGGCCGGTGAACTCGTCTGCCTCGTGGGCCCGTCGGGGTGCGGCAAGACGACCTTGTTGAAGTGCATCGGCGGACTGCTGACGCCGACCGCGGGCGAGGTGCTGCTGGCCGGTCGCAGGGTGACCGGGCCACCGCCCGGGATGGCGTTCGTCTTCCAGGAGTACGGACGCAGTCTGTTCCCCTGGATGCGTGTCGGCGAGAACGTCGAACTGCCCCTGAAGCAGAAGGATGTGAGCAAGGCGCGTCGGCGGGAGCTGGTCGCCGACGCGCTGCGGTCGGTGGGGCTCGCGGACGCCGCCGGGGCGTATCCGTGGCAGCTGTCCGGCGGTATGCAGCAGCGGGTCGCGATCGCGCGGGCGCTGGCGTACGAGCCCGCCGTGCTGCTGATGGACGAGCCGTTCGCGGCGGTGGACGCGCAGACCCGCGCCGACCTGGAGGATCTGGTGCGGGGGCTGTGGCGGGAGCGCGGGATGACGATCCTGTTCGTCACGCACGACATCGACGAGGCCGTCTACCTCGGCGAGCGCGTGGTCGTCCTGTCCGCCTCCCCCACCGTCGTACAGGAGCAGCTGAAGGTCGATCTGCCGGGCGAGCGGGACCAGTTGCACACGCGGGTGGCCCCGCGCTTCGCCGAACTGCGCACCCATGTCTACGCGCAGATCCAGGCGGCGAAGCGCGGGGTCCCCCAGGACTCGGCCGGGCCGGACCTGGTCAAGACAGATACGCCTCCACCTCACTGAACTGGGCCGCCGGCCAGCCGGTGTTGGCGGTGACGTTCAGCCGCAGATAGCGCAGGGCGGTGCCGGCGGGCAGGGTGACGGTCGCCGTGTTGCCGGACGCCGGGTCGAAGCGGTAGCCCCGCGCGGCGGCGACCGTGGAGTACGCCGAGCCGTCACCGCTGCCCAGCACGGACAGGGTCTGGGTGCGGGCGCCCCACGCCGCGGACGGCGGCAGCTTGAGCACCACCCTGCGGACGGCCTGCGACGAGCTCAGGTCGACCGTCCAGGACTGCGGGAAGGCGTTGTTGGCGGACTCCCAGTAGCTGTTCGCGTCGCCGTCGACCGCCCTGCCGGGGGTGTAGACGTCCTGCGACCCGGTGGCGGTGGCCGGGCGGCCCTTGGCGAGATTGCGGGTCGGATCGGGGTCGGGGTTGCCCTGACCGGGCTGCGGCCAGGTCGAGCAGTCCGACCAGGTGCTGCTCCAGCCGGAGTTGCCGCCGCCGTCGCCGAGGGCGAAGGTGCCGGAGTTGGTCGGGTAGGGGCAGTTGTAGACGCCCGCGACGCCGACCGAGGTGGCCGTGACGTTGCGGAAGGTGGCGGCGCCCTGGGCCTCCGCCTGGACGACGACCGTACCGGTGGTGCGCACGGTCGCGCCGGCCACGGTGACGTTGCGGACGGGGTGGCCCTGCCCGCCGCCCGACACGAACTCGAAGGCGCTGTAAGGGCTGTCGGTGATCGTCGTGTTGGTGATGTTCACGGTGGCGTTGATCGCGCTGTCGTAGGAGTCGACGCGCAGCGCGCCCATCGGGTGGTTCCAGTTGGGGTTCATCGCGCCGGTGCGTACCAGGGTGTTGCCGTCGACGGTGATGGTGCCGGCCAGCGGGGAGAACGGGTCGAGGAACTTCTGGTTGGAGATCGCGATGCCGCTGCCCAGGGCGTTGGTGTCGGAGACCAGGTTGTTGCGGACCGCGATGTTCGTACCGCCGTAGATCGCGATGCCGTTGGCGAGGTTCGGCTGCGAGATGGTGTTGTTCTCGAAGCTGCTGTCGGTGTCCGGCGCGTACAGCGACCACATGGCGAGGGAGTCGTCGCCCTGGTTGCGCAGGAAGTTGTTGCGGACCCGGACGCCGCGTGCGTTGCCGTTGAGGTTGAGGCCGTCGGCGGTGGTGTCGAGGATGCGGTTGTTCTCGACGACCAGGTTGTCGTTGTTGCCGGTCAGCCAGAGGCCGACCTTGAGGTGCTGGATCCACATGCCGGAGACGCTCGAGTTCGGGCCGAGCGAGCCGTTGACGAAGTTGTCGGGGTTGGAGTCGACGCGTTCGGTGACCTCGCCGAGCACCGCGAAGTCCTTGATGTGGACGCCTCCGGAGGAGCCGGACTGGTCGATGAAGCGGGAGGTGTGCACGACGGTGTACCAGCTGCCGGCGCCCTGGAGGGTGACGTTCTGGACGCCGTTGAGGGAGGACGTGAGGCGGTAGTCGCCCGGCGGGATCCAGACCACACCGCCCTGGGCGGCGGCGATGGCGTCCCGGAAGGCCTGGGTGGAATCGCCCTGGCCGCTGGGGTCGGCGCCCTTGGAGGTGACGGAGACGGATCCGGCGGGCTGCGCGGCCGCCGCGGGCACCTGCTCGAAGTCGGCGACGTCCACGGTGACCTGGGTGCCGGTCGACTCGACGGCGATCCGGTCGCCCGCCTGGACGTTCTGCCCCAGCAGCAGCCGGGCGTTGTCGTAGAAGTGGTGGGTGCGGGCGCCGGCGATCCAGCCGGTGTCGATGTAGGAGTACTTGGCGGTGACCGGCACGGTCTTCGCCAGTCTGGTGCCGTTGACATAGACGTTGAGGCTGCCGGTCTGACCGTCCGGAACGCTGTAGGCGATGTTCACGCTGTTGGACGCGCGCGGCACGGTGAATTCGACGCGCTGGCCGCCGGTGAGGCGTACGGCCTGGCGCCCCGACGCCTCGGAGGCGAGGGAGCCCTGGGTGTAGTCGGGGCCGACCTTGGTGCCGGTGGTGGTCGCCGACTCGGCCTCGACCGACGTCAGGGGCAGGGTGGCGCCGGCCGCCGCGTGGGCCGGAGCCGTGCCGAGGGTGACGAGCATGCCGGCCGTCAGTGCCACCATGGCCCCGATGGCCAGCATGGGCCTGACAGATCTGTGCGCGGTTCCGTGCATGTGCTGATCCCTTCGTTGTGGGGGTACGGGGATAGCGCGTTGCGACGACGGCTCAGGCGCGCAGCCAGGCCGCCGTGTCCTTCGGGAGGCGGCCCCGCTGGTCCAGGGGCCCGCTGGCGAGCAGGAGCGCCGTGTGCGCGGGCAGTTCGGCGGGTGCGTCGGCGAGGTTCACCACGCACAGGACGCCCCCCTCACGGGCGAAGGCGAGAACGCCCTCGGGGGCCGGCAGCCAGGTCAGGGGGCCGTCGCCGAACACCGGCCGGAGACGGATCCCCTCGCGGTAGAGGGTGAGCATCGAGTCGGCGTCGTCCCGTTGCCGGTCGACCGCGTACGACGCCCAGTCGGCAGGCTGCGGCAGCCACGGTTCCTCGCGGGACCCGAAGCCCGCGTGCGGCGCCCCGGCCACCCACGGCAGCGGCACCCGGCAACCGTCGCGGCCCGGGTCGGTGCCGCCGGACCGGAAGTACATGGGATCTTGGATCCGGTCGGCGGGGACGTCGGCCTCGGGCAGGCCCAGTTCCTCCCCCTGGTACAGGTAGACCACGCCCGGCAGGGCCAGTGACAGCAGCGCTGCCGCCCGGGCGCGCCGGTTGCCCAGGGCGAGGTCGGTGGGCGTGCCGAAGGCCTTGGCGGCGAAGTCGAAGCCGGTGTCGGCCCGGCCGTAGCGGGTGACCGTGCGGGTCACGTCGTGGTTGCACAGCACCCAGGTCGCGGGCGCGCCGACGGGTGCGTGTTCGGCGAGCGTCTCGTCGATCGACGTGCGCAGCCGCGCCGGCTCCCAGGGGCAGGACAGGAACGAGAAGTTGAAGGCGGTGTGCAGCTCGTCGGGGCGCAGGTAGCGGGCGAAGCGTTCGGCGTCGGGCAGCCAGACCTCGCCGACGAAGACGCCGCCGTAGCCGTCGGCCACCCGGCGCCAGGAGCGGTAGATGTCGTGGAGTTCGTCGCGGTCGACGAACGGGTGCGGGCCGCCGTCCTCGACGAGGTCGGGCAGGGCCGCGTCCTTGGCGAGGAGGGCCGCGGAGTCGATACGCACGCCCGCGACACCGCGCTCGAACCAGAAGCGCAGGATGTCCTCGTGTTCCTGCCGTACGGCCGGATGGTCCCAGTTCAGGTCGGGCTGTTCGGGGGTGAACAGATGGAGGTACCAGTCGCCGTCGGGCACCCGGGTCCAGACCGGTTCGGTGGAGCCGAGGAACTGGGAGGGCCAGTCGTTGGGCGGCAGTTCGCCGTGCTCGCCACGCCCCGGGCGGAAGTGGAACAGTTCGCGCTCGGGGCCGCCGGCCAGGGCGGCCCGGAACCACGGGTGCTGGTCGGAGACGTGGTTGGGCACGATGTCGATGATCGTGCGGATGCCCGCCTCCCGCGCCTCGGCGATGAGCTTCTCGGCCTCGGCGAGGGTGCCGAAAGCCGGGTCGATGGCCCGGTAGTCGGCGACGTCGTAGCCGCCGTCCTTCATCGGCGAGAGGTACCAGGGGCTGAACCACAGCGCGTCCACGCCGAGTTCGGCGAGATACGGCAGCCGGGCGCGGACACCCGCGAGGTCGCCGGTGCCGTCGCCGTCACCGTCGGCGAAGCTGCGGACGTAGACCTGGTAGATGACGGCGGAGCGCCACCAGTCGGTCTTCGGGGTGCGGGCAGGGGTGGGCTGTCCCACGGTGCTGGCCTTTCTGTCGGGGGGAGGGCGTCAGCCCTTCGTGCTGCCCGCGCTGATCCCGGCGATGATGTGCCGCTGGAAGACCAGGAACAGCGCGACCATGGGGATGCTGGCGATCACCATCGCCGCGATCAGCACGGTCAGCTGGATGTTCTGCGACAGCTGGACGAGTGCCACGCTGATCGGCTGTTTGTCGGTGTCGGAGAAGACCATCAGCGGCCACAGGAAGTCCTGCCAGACCGCGACCAGTGCGAAGATCGACACCACGCCCAGGACCGGCCGGGACATCGGCAGCACGATCGACCACAGGATGCGCAGTTTCCCGGCGCCGTCGATCTCGGCGGCCTCCAGCACATCCCGAGGGAGCTGGTCGAAGAACCGCTTCAGCAGGTACAGGTTGAAGGCGTTGGCGACGGCCGGCAGCCAGATCCCGAGCGGGTCGTTGAGCAGGCTGGTGTGGATCAGCGGCAGGTCGGCGACGGTCAGGTATTTGGGCACGACCAGTGCCTGGGCCGGGACCATGAGGGTGGCGAGGATGCCGCCGAGGATCACCTTGCCGAAGGCGGGCCGCAGTCTGGACAGCGCGTAGGCGGCGGCGGTGCAGAACACCAGCTGGAACAGCCAGGCGCCGGCCGCCTGGACGACGGTGTTCCACAGGTGCTGCGGCAGTTGCATCAGGTCCCAGGCGTCGGTGTAACCGCTGAGGTGCCAGTGGTTCGGGATCAGGGTGGGCGGCGTCTGCGCCACCTCGTCAGGCGACTTCGTCGCGCCGGTCACCATCCAGTAGACCGGGAAGAGGAAGGCGATGGCGAAGAGCACGAGGACGCCGGTGAAGACGGTCCAGTAGACGGCCCGGCCGCGGGGGCGGGCCAGGGTCGCCGGGGAGACCAGGGTTCGGGTGTCGCTCACGCGCCCTCCTCTCCGGAGCGGGTCAGGCGCAGGTAGACGGCGGAGAAGAGGCCGAGGAGCACCAGGAGCATGACGCTCAGGGCGCAGGCGCCGCCGAAGTCGTTGTAGAGGAAGGCGTACTTGTAGATCAGGTAGAGGACGGTGACGGTGGCGTTCTCCGGGCCGCCTCCCGTGATCACGAACGGTTCGGTGAACACCTGCATCGTGGCGATGATCTGAAGGAGCATCAGCATCAGGATGACGAACCTGGTCTGCGGGATCGTCACATGCCGGATGCGCTGGAGGAGGCTCGCGCCGTCGAGTTCGGCGGCCTCGTACAGTTCGCCCGGGATGGACTGGAGCGCGGCCAGGTAGATCAGGACGGTGCCGCCCATGTTGGCCCAGGTGGCGACGAGGACCAGCGAGACGAGGGCGGTGTCGGCGCCGTTGGACCAGTTCGAGGTGGGCAGGTGGAGAAAGCGCAGCGCCTCGTTGGCGAGACCGGCTCCGGGGTCGTAGAACCACTTCCACAGCAGGGCGGTGACCACGGGCGGGATCATCACCGGCAGATAGACCACGACCCGGAAGAAGGCCTTCGCGTGCCGCAACTCGTTGAGGACGAGGGCGAGTACGAACGGGACGGCGAAGCCGATCAGCAGGGCGAGCAGGGTGAAGGTGAGCGTGTTGCGCCAGGCGGCGCTGAACTCGGGGTCGTGCAGGACGCGGGTGAAGTTGGCGGTGCCGACCCACTCCGGCGATGAGCCGGGCGTGTACTTCTGGAAGGCGATCACGACGGCGCGGATCGCCGGGTACCAGGAGAAGAGGGCGAAGCAGACGAGTCCGCCGAGGAGGAAGGCGTAGGCGCGGACCTGGTCGGCGAGGCGGCGCCGCCTCCGGTCCCCTGCCGGTGGCGGCGCCTTCACCGGGCGTACGGGGACCGCCCCGGGGGCGGTCCGCCGCGCAGCGGTGGTTCTGGTCATCTCGGCTCAGCCTCGGGCCAGGATGCCGTCGATCTTGCCGGACGCGTCCTTCAGGAGCTGGTCGATGTCCGCGTCCTTCTTGGTGAGGACGGCGGAGACGACGCCGTCGAGGACGGAGTAGATCTGCTGGGCGTTGGGCGGCTCGATCTTCATCTTCAGGCTCTGGTTGCCGTCGAGGAAGGCCTGGTAGTTCTCCACCGGGACGTTGGCGTTGGCCTTCTTGACCTGCTGGTCCTTGGCGTCGGCGGCACCGGTGAACAGGCGCGGCTCGGGCAGGCCGACCGGGGCGTCGTTCTTCTTGGCGCGGGCGTAGTCGCCGAGGAAGCCGTCTCCGGGGGTGAGGAACATGTGGTCGAGCCACTTCAGGCCGGCCCGGATCTGGGCGGGCGTGTCCTTCTTGTTGAACATGTAGCCGTCGCCGCCGATCAGCGTGCCCTGGCCGCCGGGCATGGGGGCGAGGGCCAGGTCCTTGTAGTTGCCGCCCTTCTCCTTCACCAGGATCGGGATGTTGTCGGGGGCGGAGAGGTACATGCCGAGCTTGCCGGAGCCCATCAGCTGCTGGACGTCGTTGATGACGAGGAGCTGCTTGCTGCCCATCGCGTTGTCCGTCCAGCGCAGGTCGTGCAGGTTCTGGAGGACCGCGTGGCCCTGGGCCGTGTCCACGGTGGCCTTCTTGCCGTCCTCGCTGACGACGTCGCCGCCCTGGGAGTAGAGCTCGGCGGTGAAGTGCCAGCCGCCCTGGTTCTGCGCGCTGTAGTCGGCGTACCCGATGGTGCCGTTGCCGAGCGCGGCGATCTTCTTGGCGTCGGCGCGCAGTTCGTCCCAGGTCGCCGGGGGCTGGTCGGGGTCGAGGCCGGCCTTCTCGAAGAGCGCGCGGTTGTAGATGAGCCCCATCGAGTAGCCGGTACGCGGCACACCGTAGATCTTGCCGTCGACGGTGTAGATGTCGCGCAGCTGCTGCTGGATGGTGTCGTAGCTCTTCAACTCCTTGACGTACGGAGTGAGATCGGCCGCCTGGCTGATGTCGACGACGTGCTTGGCGTCGGTGAAGTACGTGTAGAAGACGTCCTCCATCTGGCCGCCGGCGAGCTTGGCGTCGAACGTCTTCGGGTCCTGACAGGGGAACGCGTCGTGCGCGACGACGTCGATGTCCGGGTTCTTCTTCTCGAAGGCGGCGATGTCCGCCTCGAAGAACTTCCGGTCGACCTTGGCGCTCTTGGGCGGCATGCAGTTGACGGTGATGCGGGTCTTGCCGCTCGCCGAGTCGTCGTCGTTCGACCCGCAGGCGGTGAGGGCAAGGGAGCAGACGCTGAGCGCGACGAAGGTACGACGGAACCCGGTGCGTGTCATCGGTGGACCCCTCATGGCAGGAGCAGGAAACCCCACGGCGGCGGGCTGCGCACACCACCGTGCTGGCGCCGCACACTCAAGCACCGGCGACATCTCTTCGCAAGATGTCGCGCAGAGTCTGTAATTATTTGACAGCGTCGCGGTTCTTCTGGATCTCAGTCCCGGGGCGCTTGCGCGGTCGAGCCCCGCACCACCAGCTCCGGCTCGAACAGGAGCTCCTCGGCCGGGACCGGACTGCCGCCGATCTGCGCGTTCAGCACCTCCACAGCCGCCCTCCCCATGGCCTCGATGGGCTGCCGGACGGTGGTCAGGGGCGGCTCGGTGCAGTTCATGAAGGCCGAGTCGTCGTAGCCGACCACGGAGATCTGGGACGGGACCTGGAGTCCCCGGCGGCGGGCCGCGCGCACCGCGCCGAGGGCGATCGGGTCGCTGGCGCAGACGATGCCGGTCACCCCGCGCTCGATGAGCCGGCTGGCGGCGGCCTGGCCGCCTTCGAGGGAGAACATGGCGCGCGCGACATGTTCGTCGGGGAGTTCCGCGAGCGCCCGGGCGGCGGCCAGCTTGCGGGCCGAGGGGACGTGGTCCTCCGGTCCGAGCACCAGCCCGATCCGCTCGTGCCCCAGCGAGGCCAGATGCCGCCAGGCCTGCTCCACGGCCACGGCGTCGTCACAGGAGACGCCCGGGAAGCCGAGGTGTTCGATGGCCGCGTTGACCAGGACCACCGGGATGTTGCGTTCGGCGAGCAGCCGGTAGTGGTCGTGGGGCGCGTCGGCCTGCGCGTAGAGGCCGCCGGCGAAGACGACGCCGGAGACCTGCTGTTGCAGCAGCAGCGAGACGTAGTCGGCCTCCGAGACCCCGCCCTTGGTCTGGGTGCACAGCACGGGCGTCAGGCCGAGCTGGGCGAGCGCGCCGCCGATCACCTCGGCGAACGCGGGGAAGATGGGGTTCTGCAGCTCGGGCAGGACGAGACCGACGAGCCGCGCGCGCTCACCGCGCAGTTGGGTGGGTCGCTCGTAGCCGAGGACGTCCAGGGCGGAGAGCACCGCCTGCCGGGTGGGTTCGGAGACGCCGGGCTTGCCGTTGAGCACCCGGCTGACCGTGGCCTCGCTGACCCCGACCTTCTTCGCCACTTCAGCAAGTCGTCGCGTCATGAGCGCAAGTTTAGCGCAAGTGTATGCAAGTGGCTTGCGTGGGGCGGGGGGACTTGGGCCTGTGGGGGTGGGACGGGGTCTGCGGGAGTCCTGCGCCGACCGACCCTGCGGACGCCCAGGACCGGCGGGCAACGCTGAGCGGCGCACGGCCCAGGCCCCCTGGAAGGCCGGGCCTGGGGGCCGACCCTGACCGGAGCCCGGACCCGTGGCCGGAGCGACACCCTGCGGTCCGCCGGACCTGGCGCGGGAGCGAATCCCCGCGGGCGGTCCGGATCCGGCACAGGAGCGAAGCCCCGCGGGCGGCCCCTGGCCCGGATCCGGCACAGGAGCCAAGCCCCGCGGGCGGCCCCGACCAGGCGGAGAAGCTCGGCCCTGCGGGGGCGCAGCTCCAACCCGACCCGGCGGAGAAACCCACCTGCGGGAGCCCAGCCCCGACCCGGCGAAGAAGCCCGACCTGCGGGAGCCCAGCCCCGACCCGGCGAAGAAACCCACCTGCGGGAGCCCAGCCCCGACCCGGCGAAGAAACCCACCTGCGGGAGCCCAGCCCCAACCCGGCGAAGAAGCCCGACCTGCGGGAGCCCAGCCCCGACCCGGCACCGGCACCGGCACCGGCACCGGCACCGGCACCGGCAAGGAAGCTCACCCCTCTGCGGGGGCGCGGCCCGGATTCGGCGGAGACACCCGCCCCTACGTGGGCGCGGCCCGGGCTCGGCGGTCGGGTCCGGCCTTACGCGCAGCCCGGATCCCGGGCGGCCCTACGCGCAGCCCGGATCCCGGAGGAAGGGCGCGGTCGCGGGCAGGCCCGACCCCGCGGCGACGCGCGAGGGTGCGGGAAGCTCACTGACCGAAGCGCCGTCGGCGACCTGAACGCCGGCGGTGCCCGGTCAGGACTCGGGGGACGGCACCACGGTGAGGTGGGCCGCCGTGCGGCGCGGACGCCGGGGCGCGGGCGTCGCACGGCGGCTCTCCCGCAGGACCATCGTCAGGCGGCTGTAGCCCATGTCGTGGAGGCTCTTGGGCGTCTCGCCGACGATGCGGCAGTCGGTGGCGCCCCAGCGCGGATCGGGGTGCAGCAGCGGGCGGACCGCACCGTCGTGCTCCAGCGCCCCCTCACCCACCGCGCGGATCCAGTGCGGCAGACCCTGCCGATAGGCCGCGTCCATGATCGGGTCCTGGGCGATGTCCCTGCGGATCGCCTGGAGGGCGAGATCGTGGCCGTGCCGCTGCACTGCGGCCTCGAAGTGCGCCAGCATCGGCAGGCACCAGCTCGACTCGTGGTCGCCGAGGACCAGGCCCGCGTCCGGGTGGAACAGCACGAACCTGAGGAAGTTGTCGCCCGGCATCGCCGTCGGGTGCGGGCCGACGTCACGGAAAAGTGACTCGAAAGCGGCGTTGGCCAGGACCACGTCCCATGCATGGTCGACGACCAGGGACGGAAAAGGGGTCGCCTCCAGGAGCACGGCGTAGTCCTGGAGATACGCCCGGGCCTCGGGACTCTCGGGGACGGGCCGCGGCGCCGACCGCTGCCCTCCTGCCTGATACGCCATCGGGAGGTCACCCCTCTTGCCTCTGCGGCCTTCACGCGGCGCCCTGATCCTGCTGCCCGGACGCGAGGCGTGTCAACTATCGTGGCATTTCATGCTCGTTGACGGCTGAAATTGGCCACAGTTGTGGCGAGACCTGGATGCGAGTTCGAACGACGGGCTAATCTCCGGGCAGTTCACGGCGACCGTCGGGAGAGACGCGCACGCTCGTGAAAGGTCTGTGAGAGACGTAGGAGAACTGTCGGTGTCGGATGGCTTCGAGGTTCCGGACGCCGCGGCGACGTCTGTGCTGCCCGGCGTCGTCGCCCGTGTCGCCGCGCTCGCCGACCGGCTCGGCGTGGCGCATGCGGAGGTATTCCGCACCGGCCGCCTGTCGGTGGCCTCCGGCGTACCCGAGGTCGTCGTCAAGGCGCTGCTGAGCGGCCGGCCCGCCGGCGAGCCGGATGTTCAGGCGCGATTCCTGCAACGGCTGGACCTGCTGCGCCGCACCCGGCTGAAGCCCAACGGCCGCAGGTACACCCAACAGGAAATAGCCGACGGGGCCGGCATGTCCCGTCAGCAGGCGGGCGCCCTCATCAACGGCGACCGGCGGCCCACCATGGAGCACTGCGACGCCCTCCAGCGCTTCTTCCGCGTGCACGCGGGCTTCCTCACGGCCGAGGACCCCGAGGCGCTCGCGGGCGCCCTCCAGCACACCGAGCAGGACCTCCTCCAGAAGCTCGCCGACCGTGAACGGGAGGCCTCCGTCGCGAGCGAGGCCGACGACCCGCTGGAGAGGCTCCTGCAGGACCACGGCGTCCGCGGCATCGCCTGGCGGGCCGCGCAGCTGCCCACCGATCAGCACCGCGACAAGGTCGCCGAGTGGCTGGACATGCTCCTGGAGAGCGTCAAGCGGCCCGAGTCGTGATCCGGGGGAGAACTGTGGGCATCGCCAGGGACATGCGCCGCCTCTGCGGCGAGCTGGTCGCGGAGCTGTCGCCCGCCGCGCCGCTACCGCCCGCCGACCTGTACGCCACGCTGTGCGACGCGATGAGCCGGCGCCGCGGCCGCCCGGTGCGGTTCCGTACGGCCGCCTTCCCGGCCGGCACGGCGAGCGGCCTGTGGGTCGACCTGTCCGACCAGGACCTGGTCGTCGTCGAGGAACGCACCGCTCCCGACCACCAGTTGGTGATCCTGGGGCACGAGCTGTGGCACATGCAGGCCGGCCACTGCGGCCACCACGTCGACGGCACGGTGGTCGCGGCGCGGCTGCTCGGCGACGGCGCCGACCTCCGGGCGACCGTCCGGGCGGTCGCCGCGCGCACCCGCTTCGACCAGGCCGAGGAGCGCGACGCCGAGGCCTTCGGTCTGCTGCTCGCCAGCAAATGCCGTACCTGGCTGGCGGGTTCGGCGCTGCGTGGACCGGTGCCGAGGGATCACCTCGCGGGCCGGATCGAGGCGTCGCTCGGGTACCTGGGGCCACAGGGCTGACCTGGCCGGGGCCGGGTCAGTGGGGTGCCGGAGAGACCGCGAGCGCTGTCGTGGCGGCCTGCGTGCCCCGGTCCTTTCTGCATCGTGCAAGAAGCGGCGGGCGGGCTCGCTCACTTGCTCTGCAGCTTCCCCAGCGGCTGGGGGTCTTCCTCCAGGGCGGCGGCCGTCGCCCGCCAGCCGCTGTCATCGCCCTCGGGGGAGAGAGCCGAACGGAGGAAGGCCGAGCTGAGGCGCTGGATCAGGGCCACGCGCGCGGGGCTCTCGTCCGTCGTCTCGGCGACCTCGTGGCCGGTGACACCGCCGAGCGAGTGCTCCGCCTCGAACAGCGTGAGCAGGCTCTTGCTCCCCGGGCTGTGGGTGTACGGGTCGGTGAACCAGTCCGGCCCGCGGGTGGACAGCGGGGAGTGGTCGTTGTCTCCGGCGACGATGAGGGCCGGCGCGGTCATGGTGGCGAAGGACGGCTTCATGAACGGGAAGTGCTCGGCGGCGAACGGGGTCAGGCCGTCGCCCAGGCCGGTCAGGGCGAGCAGCACCCCCGCCTTGACGCGGGGGTCGGACAGGTCCTCGCCGGGAACACCGTCGGGGTCGAGGATGCGCGCGCCCAGCAGGGTGCTCGCGGTCTGGGCCCCCCAGGAGTGGCCGGCCACGGCGACGCGGCCGCGGTCGACGCGCCCGCCGAGGCCCGGCAGGGCGGCTTCCAGGACGTCGAGGCCGTCCAGTACACGCGTAAGGTCCTCGATGCGCAGGCGCCAGATCCGGGGCGTGCGGGGGTCCTCGGGGGGAAGGCCAAGGGTCCGTGAGTCGAGGTGGGTGGGCTGCACGACCACGAAACCGTGCGCGGCCCAGTGGTCCGCCAGTGGGGCGTAACCGTTCATCGACCAGCCGAAGCCGTGCGAGAAGACGATGACGGGCAGGTCGCCGCCGGTCGCGGGCGCGGACACGCGGACCTGGAGGTCCTCGCCGCGGCCGGGGGCGGGCAGCACGACCGGCTTCGCGGAGATCACCGTGGTGGGCAGGTCCGCGTCGTGCTGCGCGTTCGAGGGGTTCGAGCCGGACATGGAGGGGTCCTCCCTTTCGGGGTCTTCACACGCTTGGTTCGGCGGGCCCGGCCGTAGGTGGCGCCGTGGTCGGCGGCCCCTCGGTCTGCCATCATGGGCAAAACGGAACCTCGTTCCGGCAACAATACGGAACGCTGTTCCGCTTTGCAACACCACGGAAGGAGCGTCACGGTGAACGACGGCAACGGGCAGGCGGACGCGGCCGGATCCCAGCGCGGGAACGCCCAGGCCACTGACTCCCAGGCCACTGACTCCCAGGCCGATGACTCCCCGGGCGAGGACGCCCAGGGCGAAAACGCCAGGCCCGAGGACGTCCGCCCCAAGGGCGCCCGGCGCAAGGATGTCCGGCGCAACCAGCAGACCCTGCTGGAGGCGGCCGCGGAAGCCTTCGTCGCCTCGGGTGTGGACGCGCCGGTACGGGACATCGCGGCCAGGGCCGGCGTCGGGGTGGGCACGGTCTACCGCCACTTCCCCACCCGGGCGGACCTCGTCATCGCCGTCTACCGCCACCAGGTCGACGCCTGCGCCGAGGCGGGGCCGGCCCTGCTGGCGGCCGGCCCGACACCCCATGCCGCCCTGGAACGGTGGGTCGACCTCTTCGTCGACTTCCTGGTCACCAAACACGGCCTGGCCGCCGCGATGCAGTCCGACGGCACCGGCTTCGAGGCGCTGCACGCCTACTTCCTCGACCGCCTTCTGCCGGTGTGCGCCGAGCTCCTCGACGCCGCCGTCGCCTCCGGCGAGATCCACTCCGGCCTCGACGCCTATCACCTCATGCGCGGCATCGGAAACCTCTGCATCGGCGCCGAGAGCGACCCCCGCTACGACGCACGCAGGCTGGTCGCGCTCCTCGTCGCGGGCCTACGCCGACCGTGACAGCCGCGAGGAACAGGGCCGGGCCGGGAATCCCCGACGCACGGCCATGACCGGTCCCGGCGACCTCAGGTGGCGCTGCGTTCGCTCGCCTCGCGCAGGTCGCGCTGCGTGGCGCGGTCCGGCCCGGCGTCGCCGGGGCCGGTTCCGGCGCCCGGGGCGTGCCGTCCGTCGATCAGGAGTTCGCGCCAGTGCTCCCGGCTCCAGTGGGCCGGGGTGGTCGTCCGGGTGAACTCCTCCACCAGGGCGAGGAAGCGGGCCGGGTCGGTGTGGAAGGGAAAGTGACCGGCGCCCTCGAAGACCTCAAGCCGGCTGCCCGGCATCGCCTCGTGGGCGCCGTACGCGTGCCGTACCGGCACCACACTGTCCCGGTCGCCCCACAGCAGCATGGTCGGCATGCCGGCGGTCAGATAGCACCGGTCGAGCATGGTCACCACCTGGCCGCGCCAGTCGACGACCGCGCGCAGGGTGCGGATGAAGGCGTTGCGCGAGGTGCCGTCGGGCAGCGCGTCGACCAGGGTCAGGAGTTCGGGGGCGTCCTTGCCGAGGTCGGCGCCCAGCAGGCGCATCAGGCGCACCGCGAGGCCGACTTGGAGCCGCATGCCGGGCAGGCGCAGCGACGACAGCATCAGGTCGGCGCCGGGCAGCGAGACCAGCCGCAGCACGGGGTTGACCTCGCGGCCCACGCCACCGGCGCTGACCAGGATCAGCCGCTCGGTGCGCTCGGGGAACTGGTAGGCGAACTGCATCGCCACTCCCCCGCCGAGCGAGTGCCCGACCAGGGTCGCCGACTCGATGCCGAGGGTGGTGAGCAGATCGCGTACGCCGTTGGCGTAGGCGGCGACCGAGTAGTCGGCGCGCGGCTTGTCCGAGGCGCCGTGACCGAGCAGGTCGGGGGCGATCACCGTGTGGGTGCGGGCGAGGTCGGGGATCAGCCCGGCCCAGGTGGCCGAGGAGTCCCCGATGCCGTGGACGAGGACCAGCGCGGGCCCCTCGCCGGCCATGCGGAAGGCCCGGCGGTAGCCGTGCACCACCCGGTACTGCAGTTCCAGTTCCCGGTCGCCCACCGAACGCAGCCGTGCGGTGCGCGCCGGACGCGGCCGTGAGGTGTCGGTCATTCGCCCACCTCCTCGATTCACCGACCGCGCACCGGCGGCGGACCATTCTGAGAAAGCACTTCCTCCCAGCTTAGAGCGGCCGTGCGTCGTTGGATTTCCGGGAGGTTTCACCTCCGCTAAGCGGGCGAACCGACTTGCGCTCCGACCGGATTGTCAGTGGCGGGCGGCAAGCTGGAGTTGCGCCGCCGTGCGGGGGCGTACGCGCCGACGGGGCGCGGGAGAGACGACGCCGACGCGGGGAGAGCCGACCGATGCGCACTGCCGTACTGACCGACCAAGAGCGCACGGCCGTACAGGCCTATCTGCGGCTGCTGCACACCGTGCGGGCCGCTTTCGACGACACGGGTGCGAGTCCACCGGACGGCCGACGGCCGTCCGTGGTGCCGCCCGCGGTTCTCGCCGAGGCGGAGCGGGCGCTGGCGGACGCGGGACTCGCGGGGAACGAGGAGGAGTTCTTCCGGCTGCTGCACACCTGGTGCCCGCGGCCGTGAGGGTGCTCAGGGGTGCGGCACGCTGATCGCCGTGGCCACGAGACCGCGCTGGACCGTCCACCGGCCCTCGAAGTGCCGCAGCCGGTGGCCGCCCAGTACCGGCCCGGGGACGAGGAGTTCGGCGCGCAAGGTGCCGCGCGACCGCTCGCCGGGGTCGATGCGCAGGTCGATGTCGGCCTCCGCGAACTCCAGCCACTGTCCGGTGAGGGGGAACCATGCTTTGTACACGGATTCCTTGGCGCTGAACAGGAGCCGGTCCCAGTGGATCTCGGGGTGGTCCGCGGTCAGCCGCCGCAGCCGCTCCGCCTCCGTGGGCAGCGACACGGCGGGCAGGACACCCTCCGGCAGCGGCTGGTGCGGCTCGGCGTCGATGCCGAGAGAGGCCAGGTCACCGGCGCGGACCAGGGCGGCGGCGCAGTAGCCGTCGCAGTGGGTCATGCTGCCGGTCAGGCCGGCCGGCCAGCGCGGCGCTCCGCGCTCGCCGGGCAGCACGGACTGCGGCGGCACGCCGAGCTTCTCCATGGCGCGGCGGGCGCAGGAGCGTACGACGGCGAACTCGCGGCGGCGCTTGGCGACGGCCTGCACCACGACCGCGGCCTCCTCGGGGTACAGCGCCGCCTCCTCGGACCCGTCAGTGCCCTCGTCGCCGTGCGCCTCCACGACGACCACCGACTGCGGCAGCAGCTCCTCGATCACCGGGCCACGACCTCCTCCGGAAGAATGCGGCGCAGCCGTCCCGGCGGCTGCGGGCGTTTGCGCCACTCGCGGGGGTACCCCACGGACACCTCCTCGAAGCGGACGCCCTCGTGCCGGGTGGTCCGCGGGATGTGGAGATGGCCGTACACCATGGTCGCCACACGGAAGCGGCGATGCCAGTCGGCGGTCAGCCGGGTGCCGCACCACATGGCGAACTCGGGGTGCCACAGGACGTCCGTGGGGTGCCGGTCCAGCGGGTAGTGGTTGACCAGGACCGTGGGCAGGTCGGACGGGATCTCGGCGAGTCTGCGCTCGGTCTCGGCGACCCGGGCCCGGCACCAGGCCTCACGGCTCGGGTAGGGGTCGGGGTGCAGCAGGTACTCGTCGTTGCAGACGATCCCGGTGCCGTGCGCGTACGCCAGCCCCGCCTCCTTGGTGGTGCAGCCGGCCGGCAGGAAGGAGTAGTCGTACAGCAGGAACAGGGGCGCCACGGCGACCGGGCCGCCGGGGCCGTCCCAGACGGGGTACGGGTCCTCGGGGGTGCTCACGCCCAGTTCGCGGCACGCCTCGACCAGGTGCTGGTAGCGGGCGACCCCGCGCAGGGTGACGGGATCCTTCGGGTGGGTCCACAGTTCGTGGTTGCCGGGGGCCCAGAGGACCTTGCGGAAGCGGCTCGCGAGGGTCTTGAGGGCCCAGCGGATGTCGGAGACGGTCTCCGAGACGTCGCCGGCGACCAGCAGCCAGTCGGCGTCGGAGCCGGGGCGCATCTCCTCGACGAGCGCGCGGTTCTCCGCATAGCCGATGTGCAGATCGCTGATGGCCAGCAGTTGTCCGGCACCGCCGACCGTCGACGTCACCTTTCGCCTCCCCGTCGCCCGCGCCCGCGTCTGCGCCCGCGCACGCCACACCAACGGCACCACGAGATCACATCCGTGTCCGGGGGACAAGAGCGGCCCGCCGGTGCCGGGGACAGCACCGGGATACCGGATGACACCTCCTGGCCGCACATCATCGGAAAATCCGTAACACGCACGTTGCACGCGAGGGCCTCGGCAAGCCGTATGATCGCCCCAACACCACCGCCACGAACTTCCCTTCGCACAGGGCGGTTTGGTGTACCTCCAACCATCTTGCCCGGGCGCGGGCTGCTCCGCCCTGCCCGAAAAGCCTCGAAAGGCGGCCTGCATGCTCTCTCGCGTACGCGTCTGGCTCAACCGCACGTACGCGGAGAACGTGTTCTTCATGGATCAGCTGCGGAGAAATCCCAGCGACCGGGCCGTCGAAATCCATGCCACGCACGGCGACGCGGACTCGCCCGTGCTGGCGGCCGCCGACACCGCCGATCTGGAGCCGGAGGGCCTGTCCCCGGCCGCCTACGTCGAGTACGCCCTGGACCAGTGCCAGCGCCGCAGCATCGACGTGTTCGTGCCCCGGCTGCACCAGTCGGAGATCGTGGCGCACCGCGCCGACTTCGCGGCGGTCGGCACGGCGCTGCTCGCGCCGACGCCCGAGGCCGTCGCCGTCTTCCACGACAAGGTGATCGCCTACGAGGCGGTCCAGGCGATCGGCGTGCCCGTTCCGCCGTGGTGGCGAGTGCGCACGGCGGACGAACTCGTGGCCGCCGTGGAGGAGTTGGAGGCCGGCGGGCACAGGGCGTGCTTCAAGCCGGCGTCCGGCGCGGGCGGGGTGGGCTTCCGCGTCATCACGCGCGCCCCCTTCTCGCTCGTCCACCTCAATGGTTTCCCGAGCCCCTATGTGCCGCTCGACCTGGTCGAGGACGCGCTGCGGCGGGCCGAGGAGCAGGTCGACTGGCTGGTGATGCCACGTCTGGAGGAGCCGGAGGTCTCGGTCGACTGCCTCACCGGCACCGACAACCGCGTCCGGCTGGCTGTGGGGCGCACCAAGAACGGCCGCCGCCGGGGCTTCACCCTGCACGAGCAGTGGCTGGAGCCGGCGCGACGGATCGCGGAGGGCTTCGGGCTGCACTACCTGTCCAACATCCAGTTCCGGATGTTCGGCGAGCAGCCGGTCCTCATGGACGTCAACACCCGTCCGGCCGGCGGGCTGCACCAGCTGTCCCTGTGCGGTGTCAACGCGCCCTGGGCCGCCGTCCAGCTGGCGCTCGGCGAGGACCAGGGCGAGGTCGTGCCGCCGTTCCTGGGCCAGGACTACACGGTGGTGTCGGGTCCGCGCCCGCTGCGGCCGGTGTCGCTGCCGCAGCAGCGGATCGAGGAGACCGAGCACCTCCTGCCGGCCGTCCCTGCCCAGACGGTCGAGCAGGTCTCGCCGGTCGCCTCGGAGGCCGGGGCCACGGCCAACGCGCGGGCGTAGTCACGGGCCTTCGTCCCGCCGCCTCGCCCCGCCACATCTTCATACCGGTCTGGACCAATCATGGCGTCGCATCTTGACACCGCGATTGGTCCATACCAACTTGGGTCGCGCACCTCTCAGCACTTCTCTGCACACCTGTGCACTCCCGAACACCCCCATTTCTTCAGGGAGATCGCGTGCGCCCCACTCTTCTCGTACGTTCCAGACGTCGCCTTCTCGCACTGCTCGGCACCGTGGCGCTCGCCGTCACCGGAGCCGTCGCCCTCCCCGGCACCGCCCAGGCGGCCAACATCCTGACCAACCCCGGCCTCGAATCGGGCAGTCTGTCGCCCTGGTCCTGCACCGGAAACCTCGGCTCGGTCGTCTCCTCCCCCGTACATGGCGGCTCCAAAGCCCTCGCGGGGGCCGTGAGTTCGAGCGACAACGCCAAGTGCAGCCAGACCGTCGCCGTCAAGCCGAACACCGCGTACACCCTCAGCGGCTGGGTGCGCGGCTCCTACGTCTACCTCGGCGTGGAAGGCGGCGCCTCCACCTGGACGACGTCGCCGTCGGCGTACAGCCAGCTGTCCGTGCCCTTCACCACCGGCGCCTCCCAGACGAGCGCCACGATCTACGTGAACGGCTGGTACGCGCAGGGCACCTACTACGCCGACGACATCAACCTGGACGGACCGGGCGGCGGAGGCGGCGGCGACACCCAGGCGCCGACCACGCCGACGAACCTGACGTCCACCGGCAAGACCTCCTCGAGCGTCTCCCTGTCCTGGGGCGCCTCGAGCGACAACACCGGCGTCACGGCGTACGACGTGTACAGCGGCTCCAGCCAGGTGCTGAGCGTCTCCGGGACGACCGCCACGGTCGGCGGCCTCTCCCCGAGCACCGCGTACACCTTCACCGTCAAGGCACGGGACGCGGCCGGGAACACCTCCGGCGCCTCCAACTCCGTGAGCGTCACCACCAACGCGGGCGGTGGCGGCGGCACCGGCTTCAAGCAGGCCGCGCCCTACCTCTACCTGGGCTGGGGCGACCCGCCGAGCGCGACCTCGGTGATGAGCTCGACCGGGATCAAGTGGTACACGATGGCGTTCATGCTGGACGGCGGCGGCTGCAATCCGATGTGGGACAGCGCCCGTCCGCTCACCGGCGGCAACGACCAGACCGTCATCAACCAGATCCGGTCCGCGGGCGGTGACATCGTCCCGTCCTTCGGTGGCTGGTCGGGCAGCAAGCTCGGCGCCAACTGCTCCTCCGCGAGCGCGCTCGCCGGGGCCCTGCAGAAGGTGATCAACGCCTACTCGCTCAAGGCGATCGACATGGACGTCGAGAACACGGACGAGTTCGAGAACGAGGCCGTGCAGGCGAAGATCCTCACCGCGCTGAAGACCGTCAAGACCAACAACCCCGGTCTGAAGACGATCGTCACCTTCGGCACCACGACCACCGGCCCGTCCTACTACGGCAACCGGCTGATCGAGCAGGCCAAGGCGCTGAACGCCGACATCGACGTCTTCACGATCATGCCGTTCGACTTCGGCGGCGGCTCCGACATGTACGGCAACACCGTCAACGCCGCCGAGGGGCTCAAGACCAAGCTGAAGTCCACCTTCGGGTGGGACGACGCCACGGCCTACTCCCACATCGGCATCTCGGGCATGAACGGACTGTCCGACCAGCAGGAGAACACGACCCCGGCGATCTGGTCCCAGATCCGTGACTGGGGCAACTCGCACCACATCGCCCGTCTCGCCTACTGGGCGGTCAACCGCGACCGGCCGTGTGCGGGTGGCGGAGTGGTCAGCAACTGCTCCGGGATCAACCAGACCAACTGGCAGTTCACCTCCATCACGGCCGGTTTCACCGGCTGAGCGCGCCCGCACGACACGCGTCCCCCCGGGCCTTCGGGTCCGGGGGGACTCTTTTTCCGCGCGGGGTGTATCAGGGAGCGGGCCGCGGGCTCTTAAGAGTGAAGGACACGGGGGAGCACGGGGGTACGGGGGAGCACGGGGGCTCGGGTCGGTCGGCCGCGTCACGGGGGGCGACCGGCCGACCCGAAGGGGAAGACCTCAGAAGCGCCCCGACCCTCGGTACAGCTCCAGCTCCCCGTCCAGTTCCACGGCGAGCACGGTGGCATGCGGGTCGAGGTCCGCCGCGGCGGGCGGTTCGATCCACAGCACACCGGGTGTCTCGTGCAGACCACCGGTGATCCGGTGGGCGAGTTCGGCTCCGCTGCCGAGCACCGTGACCCGCCGCACCGAGCCGAGCAGACCGCGTACGTTGATCTCCGCCCGGGGGGCGTCGAAGAGGATCAGGTACAGCGTGCGCCGGTCCGCCGACAGGGTGCTGGGACCGTAGTGGTGGCCCGCGGGCAGCCCGCGCCCGGTCCCGTACACCGCCTCCTCGTGCCGGGCGATCCAGTCGCCGAGGCCCTCCAGCCGCTCGGCGTGTTCGGCCGGGATCGTGCCGTCCTCCCGTGGTCCGACGCTGAGCAGCAGGTTGCCACCGCCGCCGATCGTCTCGGCGAAGTAGCGGATCAGCTGGTCGACCGACTTGTGGTGGTGGTCGTGGTGCTGGTGACCCCACGAGTCGTTGATCGTCAGACACAGCTCCCAGGGGCCCTCGGGCGGGACGACGGGGGCGCCCTGTTCAGGGGTCGCGTAGTCGCCCTCGCTCAGCATGCGGGCGTTGAACACGACGTCCGGCACCTCGGCGCGGATGATCGCGGCGAGCCGCGGGATGCGCCACTGCTCCGCGCTGCGGTCCCATTCGCCGTCGAACCACATCAGGTCGGGCCGGTAGCGGGAGGCGAGTTCGCGGATCTGGCCGTCCCGGTAGGCGAGGAACCGCTCCCAGGCGTCCGGGTCCTCGAACTCGGCCGCGACCTCGGAGTACCGGTTGTCCGCGAGTTCCGGCGGCCGGCCGGGCTTGCGCGTGGAGGCGTAGTCGGGGTGGCTCCAGTCGGAGTGCGAGTAGTAGAGGCCGACCTTGATGCCCCGCTCGCGCAAGGCGTCGGCATACCCGGATATCAGGTCGCGCCCCACGTTCAGGTCGCCGTGGGCGGTGTCCCACAGGGCGACACCGTCGTGGTGACGACTGGTGAGCACGGCGTACCGCGCGCCCGCGCGGGCGAACAGGGCGGCCCACTCGCGCGGCTCGTAGCGGGCGGCGGTGAAGCGGTCCAGCTGGGACATGTACCGGTCGTACGGGACGATGTCGTCGTAGAACGACCAGGACTCCTGGACGCCGTCGACGGCGTAGATCCCCCAGTGGATGAAGATCCCCAACTTGGCGTCGGTGAACCAGGGTTGCATGGGCACGTCTGCTGCGCTCCTATCGGCCGGTGTCGGCGCGCCGCAGGCGGAGGGTCAGGATCTGGAAGGGCCGCAGCTCGACCGGGACGCCGTCGGCGCCGTCGGTGGCCGCTTCCTCCAGGGGGCGCTCCAGCAGGTCGGTGACCTGGGCGCCGGTGAGCGGGAATCCGGTGCGCAGGGTCGCCCGGGCCCGGCCGCCGCGGGACTCGTAGAGACGGACGACGACGTCGCCGGAGGCGTCGTCGGCGAGCTTGACCGCCTCGACGGTCACGCCGACGCCGTCCACGCCCCGGCCTTCCACGGAGACGACCGGACGCGGCGCGCCCGCCGCGTCCGCCACCCGCAGCGGGAGGTTGAGGGCGTAGCCCTCGGCGACCGCGTCCTCGATGCTCGCGCCGGGCAGCAGCGCGTAGGTGAAGCGGTGCCTGCCCTGGTCGGCCCCCGGGTCCGGGACGCGCGGGGCGCGGACCAGGCTGAGGCGGACCGTGGTCGTCGTACCGCCGTCCTCGCGGACCGTGCGGGTCACATCGTGGCCGTACGTCGAGTCGTTGATGACCGCGACGCCGTAGCCGGGCTCGCCGATGTGTACCCAGCGGTGGCCGGAGACCTCGAAACGGGCCGCCTCCCAGCTGGTGTTGGTGTGGGTGGGCCGCTGGACGTGGCCGAACTGGATCTCCGCGGACGAGTGCGGCGCCCGGACGTCCACCGGGAAGGCCGCCTTGAGGATCTTCTCGGCCTCGTGCCAGTCGATGTCGGTCTCGATGTCGATGCGCGGGCTGCCGGCCCGGACGGTGATCGTCTGGACGATCCTCGACCCCTTGCCGAAGCTCCGCTCCACCCGGATCGCGCCGAGCAGCGGGTCCGCCTCGAGAACCGTGACGGAGTCGGCGTCGAGCAGGTCGGTGTAGCGGTTGCGGTAGTGCTTGTCGATGTCCCAGGCGTCCCAGTAGTTCGGGAGGTCGGTGTGCAGGCGGAGCAGGTTGCCCGGCTCGGCCAGGACCTCACGGCGCGCCCGTAGGTCGTACACGGACGACAGTGTGCCGTCGTCCGCCACTTCGACCCGGACCAGCCCGTTGTCGAGGACCCGGCCCGTGACCGTCACGGGCTGCGGGGGCTCGGCGTCGGTGACCGGCGCGCTGCCGCTCGCGGGTACCTCCACGTACGCGGGCGTGCCGCCGGCCGTGCGCACCACCTCGGCGCGGTCGTACGGGCTCGTGTTGAACACGCGCGTCCCGCCGCCGCCCAGCGCCGCGACCGCCTCGGCCGTCAGCACCTCCAGCTCCTGGGCCACTCGGGCGTACTCGGCCTCCGCCTCCCGGTGCACCCAGGCGATCGACGACCCCGGCAGGATGTCGTGGAACTGGTGCAGCAGCACCGTCTTCCACAGCCGGTCCAGCTTCTCGTACGGGTACGCGTACCCCGGCGCGTGCAGCGCGGCGGTCGTCGCCCACAGCTCGGCCTCACGCAGCTTGTGCTCGCTGCGCCGGTTGCCCTGCTTGGTGCGGGCCTGGGAGGTGTAGGTGGCGCGGTGCAGCTCCAGGTAGAGCTCGCCGACCCAGACGGGCGCGTCGGCGTACTCGGCGCGGGCGTCCGCGAAGAACTTGTCGGGGTGTTCGACGACGACCTTCGCCGAGCCCTCCAGGTCGGCGAGCCTGCGTGCCCGTTCCATGATCTCGCGGGTGGGGCCGCCACCGCCGTCGCCCCAGCCGAAGGGGGCGAGGGAACGCGTGGCGCCGCCCTTCTCGCTGTAGTTGCGCACCGCGTGCGCCATCTCCTCGCCGCTGAAACCGGCGTTGTAGGTGTCCATCGGCGGGAAGTGGGTGAAGATGCGGGTGCCGTCGATGCCCTCCCACCAGAAGGTGTGGTGGGGGAACTTGTTGGTCTGGTTCCAGGAGATCTTCTGGGTGAGGAACCACTCGTTGCCGGCGAGCTTGGCGAGCTGCGGGTAGGCGGCGTTGTAGCCGAAGGAGTCCGGCAGCCAGACCCCCTTGGTCTCGATGCCGAAGTGCTCGATGAAGAACCGCTTGCCGTGGATGAGCTGACGGGCCACGGCCTCGCCGCCGGGCAGGTTGCCGTCGGCCTCGACCCACATCCCGCCGACCGGCACCCACTGGCCCTTCTTCACCGACTCCTGGATCCGGGCCCAGACCTGCGGGTAGTTGTCGCGTACCCACTCGTACTGCTGGGCCTGGGAGCAGGCGAAGACGAAGTCCTCGTACTCGTCGGCGAGCGCGGTGACGTTGGAGAAGGTGCGCGAGGTCTTGCGCTTGGTCTCGCGGATCGGCCACAGCCAGGCGGAGTCGATGTGCGCGTGGCCGACGCCGGAGACGGTGTGGGCGCTGGCGTGCGCGGGCTTGCTCAGGGCGGGCTTCAGCGCGGCCCGGACCGCGGCCGCCGAAGCGGCGACGTCGTCCAGGTCGAGCAGGTCCAGCGCGCGGTCGAGGGCGTGCGCGATCTCGTGCCGGCGCGGGTCGTGCTCGCCGAGCTCCAGCATCAGTTCGCGCAGCACCTGGATGTCGAGGTCGAGGTGGAAGACCTCCTCGTCCAGGACGGCGAGGTCGGCGCGGCGGAAAGTGTAGAGGGGCTTGTCGCCGGCGGTCAGGACATCGCCGAGCGGGGTCGGGGCGGCGAAGTCGTTGGCCAGGATGTCCGGGTTGGAGGCCGCCTCGACGAGGTAGTGGATCTCCTCGCCGCCGGTAGCCGGGTTGGCGATCGGGACGTACTGGTTGAGCGGGTTGACCGCCTTCAGGGGCGTGCCGTCGATCCGGTGGACGAGGGCCTCGGCCTGGTTGCCGGGCCAGTCGCCCACGAAGCCGAGGTCGATGACCGCCTCGACGCGCCGCCCGGCGAAGGCGGCGGGCACCTGTCCGCGCATCCGGAACCAGGTCGTGCCCCAGGGCGGGCCCCAGAGGGTGTCCATCGCGAAGGGCTCGTACGGCGCGGCGGCGGCCTCCTCGAAGGGGACCGGCTCCCCCGGCGCCTGCCAGGCCTCGACCTCGAAGGGGACGGTGGCCGCGTAGAGGGCGGGCTTGATGCGCTGGTTGTGGACGCGCTCTACGCGCTCCTCGATCCGGCGGCGTTCGTCGTGCATGGAAGTCTCCAGGAAACAGCGGCGGGCCGGCGGCCCGGAGGCCGAAGGGCCGGGAGGTCAGGGGGGAGCCGAACGGCCGGAGGTCCGGTACGTCGGACGGCCGGACGGTCGGAAGGGCGGGAGGCCGACAAGAGGGGAAGGGGAGAGGAGAGAAAAGAGGAGCGAGAGGCGGGGGAAGAGCGCTTACCCGAGGTACGCCAGGCCCGGATGGACCTCGGCATAACCCTCCATCAGCCGTCGGGCGACGTTCACGGAGTCGACGAGCGGGTGCAGCGCGAAGGCCTTGACCGCCGTGGCACGGGAGCCCGACTCGGCCGCGGACAGCACCTCCCGCTCGACGCCCTTCACCGCGCACACCAGACCGGTGGCGTGCTCGGGCAGCGGGGCGACGGCCACGGGGTGGGCGCCGTTGGCGTCGACGAGGCACGGCACCTCGATCACGGCGTCGGCGTCCAGGGCGGAGAGGGTGCCCTGGTTGCGCACGTTGAGGATCAGCGTGGTGCGCTCGTCGCGCGCGATGGCCCGCATCAGGGCGAGGGCCACCTTCTCGTACCCGCCGGACAGGTCGTCGGCCGCACGCTCGCCGGCGCCGGCCGTCTCCCGGTTCTCGGCCATGTACGTGGCCTCGCGCTCGGCACGGGTGCGGTCCCAGGCCAGCAGGGCCGAGCCGTCCGCGCCCCGGGCCTCCTCGTAGAACCGGGCCTGCTGGTCGCGCAGGAAGGCGCCGCGGGTCTTCTCCGCCTGCTGGTAGGCGCGTACGGCTTCCCGGTTGAAGTAGTAGTAGTGCAGGTACTCGTTGGGGATCGCGCCCAGGGAGCGCAGCCAGTCGACGCCGAAGAGTTTGCCCTCCTCGAAGGAGCCGAGCAGGTCGGGGTCGGCGAGCAGGCGCGGGAGTTCGTCGCGGCCCGCGACGCGCAGCCCGCGCACCCAGCCGAGGTGGTTGAGGCCGACGTAGTCGATCCACGCCTCGCCCGGGTCGGCGCCGAGGACCCGGGCGATCCGGCGGCCGAGGCCGACCGGGGAGTCGCAGATGCCGATGACCCGGTCGCCGAGGTGGCGGGACATGGCCTCGGTGACCAGGCCCGCGGGGTTGGTGAAGTTGATGACCCAGGCGTCGGGGGCCAGCCGGGCCACCCGTCGGGCGATGTCGACGGCGACGGGGACCGTCCGCAGGCCGTAGGCGATCCCGCCCGCGCCGACCGTCTCCTGGCCGAGGACGCCCTCGGCGAGCGCCACCCGTTCGTCGTTCGCGCGGCCCTCCAGGCCGCCGACGCGGATCGCGGAGAACACGAAGTCGGCGCCGCGCAGGGCCTCGTCGAGGTCGGTCGTCACCGTCACCCGGGGGGCCTCGGACCCGGTCGACGCCTGTTCGGCCAGCACCCGGGCGACCGCGTACAGCCGACTGTCGTCCAGGTCGTGCAGGACGACCTCCGTCACCCGCCCCTCGCCACGGTCCGTCAGGAGCGCCCCGTACACCAGCGGCACGCGGAACCCGCCGCCGCCCAGAATCGTCAGCTTCACGCTGTTCCCGCCTTTCCTGCCAGGACCACCTGTACGCCCGCCTCCTCCAGGGAGGAGCGGGTCACCGCGTCCAGCGGCGCGTCGGTCACCACCACGTCCAGGTCCTCGGGACCGCAGACCTTCGCCATGCCCGTACCCGGAAACTTCGCCGCGTCGGCGAGCAGGACGACCTTCTCACCGGCCTTGATCATGGCCCGCTTGACCGGTACCTCGACGACCGTCGTGTCCATCACCTGGCCGCCCGGCCGCACTCCGCTGGTCCCGAGGAAGACCCAGTCGGCGTGCAGCTGGCGCAGGTTGTCCTCGGTGAGGAAGCCGACCAGGGAGCGGTACTCGCGGCGGACCATGCCGCCGAGCAGCACCAGTTCGATGCCCTCGTCGTCGGCGAGCTCCTCGTAGACCACCAGGTTGCTGGTGATCACGGTGAGCCGGCGGCCGTGCAGTTGCCGGGCCAGCCGGAAGGCGGTGGTGCCGATGTCGAGCAGCACCGACTGACCGTCCGCGACCATCGCCGCGCCGCGCGCCGCTATGGCGTCCTTCTGGGCCACGCGCACCTCGGCGACCTCGGCGAAGGGCTGATCGCCCTCGTCCGCGACGGCGCCGCCGTGCACCCGGGTGAGCAGGCCCTCCTCCTCCAGTCTGAGCAGGTCGCGCCGGATGGTGGCGGGGCTTACGCCGAGCTGTTCGGAAAGGTCCGTCACGGCCGCGGGACCGCCGGAGCGCAGGGCCCGCAGGATGAGTTGGTGTCGTCGTTCTGCCAGCACGCCGCGAACACTACTCGTCATCTTCAATCATTTCCATGCTCAGTTCTGCTCGGGTATTGACCAATCTCGTCGAGCGGCGCACGATTCCGGTCACCGAATTGAAGAGTTTTGATGACCTCCGGTACATGCCGACGAGAGGAAGCGCGCGTGGACGACGACCGGCCCGATGTGCTGCTGACCGGGCTGCTCTTCTACGACCTGGTCCTCACGGGGCTGGGCGGGCCGCCGACGCCGGGCCGGGAGATCTGGACGACGGGCATGGGCTGCGGACCCGGGGGCATCGCCAACCTGGCGGTCGCCGCCTCCCGGTTCGGCCTGCGGACCTCGCTGGCCACCGTCCTCGGGGACGACTTCTACGGCGCGTACTGCGAGGAGATCCTGGCCCGGCAGGAGGGCGTCGACCTGTCCCTCACCCGCCGCGCGGACGGCTGGCCGACCCCGGTCACGGTGGCGCTCGCGCACGGCCAGGACCGGGCACTGGTCACCCACGGCCAGGAACCCCCGTACACGCAGGACGCGTTGATGGGCGATCCGCCCGCGGCGCGCACGGCCCTCGTGCACCTGGAGGCCGAGCCGCGCGCCTGGCTGTCGAAGGCGGCCGCGAACGGCACGCTGATCTACGCCGACGTCGGCTGGGACCCCACCGAGCGGTGGTCCACCGACCTCCTCGACCAGCTCTCCCTGTGTCACGCCTTCCTCCCCAACGAGGAGGAAGCGATGGCCTACACCCGCACCGACAGCGCGATCGCGGCCCTGGGGCGGCTGACCGACCTGGTGCCGGTGGCCGTCGTCACGCGCGGCGGGCACGGCGCCGTCGCCGTGGACCAGACCACGGGCGAGTACGCCGAGGTCCCGGCTCTCGACATCGATGTCCTCGACGCGACGGGCGCCGGTGACGTCTTCGGCGCGAGCTTCGTCGCCGCCTCGCTGGGCGGCTGGCCGCTGGAGCAGCGGCTGCGGTTCGCCGTCCTCGCGGCGGGGCTGTCCGTGGGCCACCACGGCGGCGCGCTCGCGGCACCGGGCTGGTACGGCGTCGACCGATGGTGGCGCGCGGTCGAGGACCCCGCCCTGCGGCGCGCGTACGGCTTCCTCGACGACCGCCTGCCCGCGGACCCGGGCCCGCCCGTCCGCCACGCCCCCGTGACCCCACCCGTACGGCACTCCTGACCGACCCCGTCCGCACGACCCGTGCCGACCCCGTCCGCACGACCCGTGCCGACCCCGTCCGCACATCCCGTGCCGACCCCGTCCGCACGACCCGTGCCGACCCCTCGTATGCGACGACCCGAACAAATCCGAAAGGCGGTGGGAGCTGTGCGGCTCTCACGAAGAGGCCTGCTGCGCGCGGGCCTGGCCGGCACGGCCGCCACGGCGCTCGGCGGCCTGGCGACCGGCTGTGCCGTTCCGACCGGCTCGACCGGCCGGAACATGGTCCTGTGGTACTGGAGCGGCGGCCTGAGCGACACGGTCGTGAAGAACGCCAAGGCCCGGTACGACGGTTCCGTCGACCTCCAGGCCATCCAGATAGGCGGCTACTACCGCTCCAAACTGCTCACCACGATGACGGGCCGTGCCCACATCCCCGACATCGCGGGCCTCAAGGGCGAGGACATGGCGTCCTACCTGCCCAACGCCGACCAGTTCGTGGACCTGCGGACGCTCGGCGCGCAGAAGTACCGCAGCCGGTACCTGTCGTGGAAGTGGGACCAGGGCATCGCGGACGACGGCACCATGGTCGGCTTCCCCATCGACTGCGGCCCGGTGGCGCACTACTACATGCCGGACGTGTTCGAGAAGGCCGGACTGCCCTCCGAACCCGCCGACGTCTCGCGCGAACTGGGCACCTGGGACGCGTTCCTGGACGCGGGACAGCGGATGAAGAAGCGGCTTCCGGGCACCTACCTGCTCACCGACATCACCAGTGTGTTCACCATGTCGGTGAACCAGGGCACGAAGCAGTACGTCGACAAGGACCGCAACTTCATCGGCGACCAGGAGCACATCCGCACCGCCTGGGCACGGGCGGTGGACGCCAAGAGGCGCGGCATCGTGTCGGCCCTCGTCAGCGGCACCCCGGACCAGCTGTCGGCCACCGAGGCCGGCAAGCTGCCCAGCCAGCTCAACGCCTCCTGGAACACCAGCGACATGAAGCTCGGCGTCCCGAGGACCAAGGGCCGCTGGCGGGTGGCGAGTTGTCCGGGCGGCCCGTCCAACATCGGCGGCTCGTTCCTGGCGATCACCAAGGCGTGCCGGGAGCCCGAGCGGGCCTTCGAGATCATCACCTGGCTGCTGGACGCGTCCAACCAGGCCCAGGGCTTCGTCGACGCCGGGCTCTTCCCCTCGACGCCCGCCTCGTACGGCATGAAGCAGCTCCAGGAGCCGGACCCGTTCTTCGGCGGGCAGGTCACGATGGACGTCTTCGGGCCGGCCGCGCAGCAGATCCCGGTCGCCTACAACAGCCCGTACGACATCGCGCTCGGGCAGCCCGTCAAGGACGAGATCAAGAACGTCGGCGTCCTCGGCAAGGATCCGGACCACGCCTGGAAGGACGCCATGAGCAAATGCCGGCGCATCGCCGAACACCTGGGGGTGAGCCACTGATGGCCACCGTCCCCGCACTGGAGCAGCCCCCGGCCGTCGTGAGACCGGCGCCCGCGCCCGCGCCCCGCAGGGGTGTCGGCAGGTACTGGCACCTCTACGCCGCGATCTCCCCCTTCTACCTGCTCTTCCTCGCCTTCGGCCTGTTCCCGGTCGGCTTCTCGCTCTATCTGTCCTTCCACCGCTGGGACGGCCTCGGCCCGATGGAGTGGGCCGGGCTGTCGCAGTACCGGTACCTGCTGTCCGATGTCGACTTCTGGAACTCGATCGGGAACACGGTCATCATCTGGGTGCTGGCCACCTTCCCGATGATCTTCCTCGCGATGGTGACGGCCGTGATGCTCAACTCGGCGGTCCGATTCAAGAACTTCTACCGGTTCGCCTACTTCCTGCCGAACGTCACCTCGGTCGTCGCCGTCGCGATCATCTTCGGCTCGGTGTTCTCCACCAACTTCGGCCTGGTGAACGCGGTCCTGCGGGTCGTCGGCGTGGACCAGGTGGCCTGGCTGAACACGCCGTGGGGCATCAAGGTCGCCGTCGCGATGCTGATGACCTGGCAGTGGACCGGCTACAACGCGATCATCTTCCTCGCCGGGCTCCAGACCGTCCCCGGCGAGCTGTACGAGGCGGCGCGGATGGACGGCGCGGGTCCCGTCCAGACCTTCTTCCGGATCACGCTGCCGCTGCTGCGCCCGGTACTGCTGTTCGTGCTCGTCGTCTCGACGGTCACCGGTCTGCAGAGCTTCTCCGAGCCGCAGGTACTGCTCCAGACGACCTCCAACGACTCGACGTTCGCGGGCGGCCCGGGACACGCGGGCCAGACGATGGTCCTCTACTTCTTCCAGCAGACCTTCGACAACAACGACTTCGGCTACGGCGCCGCCGTGGCGTGGGGCATCTTCCTCGTCGTCGTCCTCTTCTCGATCGTCAACTGGCGCCTGGTGCAGCGCCGGGGCGAAGAATAGGAAGGCCGGTCACCATGGCATCCATCAAGGGCTCCCGCCGCAGGGGCATAGCGCTGCACGCCGTCCTCGTGGCCGGTCTGCTGCTGTCGGCCTTCCCGTTCTACTGGGCCGTGATCATGTCGACGCACACGTCGTCGGAGATCTTCTCGTACCCTCCGAAGCTGCTGCCCGGCACCCACTTCCTGGAGAACCTCCGTCATCTCTTCGACGCCGTCGACTTCTTCGGGTCGATGGGGAACTCGCTGCTGGTCGCGCTGACGGTGACGTTCCTGGTGCTGTTCTTCGACTCGCTGGCGGCGTTCGTCTTCGCCAAGTTCGCCTTCCCGGGAAAGCGGGTGCTGTTCGTGCTGATGATGGCGATCTTCATGGTGCCGGCCCAGCTGGCGGCCATCCCGCAGTTCGTCGTCATGGCGAAGCTGGGCTGGATCGGCTCGATGACCGCGTTGATCGTCCCGGCGGCGGCCAACGCGTTCGGCATCTTCTGGATGCGCCAGTACATGAAGGGCGCCATCCACGACGAGCTCCTCGACGCCTCCCGGATCGACGGGGCGAACTTCCTGCGCCAGTACTGGCACGTGGCGCTCCCGGTGGTCCGGCCGGGTCTCGCCTTCCTCGGCATCTTCACCTTCATGGGCCAGTGGAACGACTACGCCTGGCCGCTGATCGCCCTCACCAACCCGGACAACGTGACCCTTCAGGTCGCGCTGTCCCAGCTCAACGGCACCCACGGCACCACCGACTACGGAATGGTCATGACCGGCGCGCTCCTCGCCCTCGTCCCGCTGCTGATCGTGTTCGCGATCGGCGCCCGCCAGATCATCGGCGACCTCGCCAAGGGCGCCATCCGGTGACGGATCCCCTGCTGGCGCTCCGCCCCTGGGAGGCACCCGAGGTGACCTCCTGGGGGCGGCTGCCCATGAACGCCGTGGACCGTCGCGCGTCGGCGTTGTCCCTGGACGGCGAGTGGCGCTTCCAGCTGCTCCCGGCGCCGGACGCGCCCGTCACGGACGACTGGTCGTCATCGCTGGTGCCCGGTGCCTGGACCATGCAGGACACGGACGACCTTCCGCAGTACACGAACGTCCGTATGCCGTACGCGGAATTCCCTCCGCGGTCGCCCGCCGCCAACCCGACGGGTGTGTACGAGCGTGAGGTGGACGTCCCGGCCGAGTGGGCGGGGCGCCGGATCGTGCTCCAGGTGGGTGCCGCCGAGAGCGTGCTGCTCGTGCACGTCGACGGGCGGCCGGTCGGCGTCTCCAAGGACTCCCATCTGGCCGCCGAGTTCGACCTGTCGGACGTCGTGCGTCCCGGGGAGCGCTCCACCGTCCGGCTGACCGTGGTGAAGTGGTCGGACGCCTCGCACATCGAGGACCAGGACCAGTGGTGGCACGGCGGGATCACCCGTTCGGTGCTGCTGCACGCGACGGACCCGCTGTATCTCGCCGACGTCACCGTGCGCGCGGCGCGGGACGGCTCCCTGCGGGTCGACTGTCTGATGCGCCGCTCCGGCGGCCGGGCGCTGCCCGAGGGGTGGCACGTCAGTGGGGAGCTGGACGACGGCGGTCCCCTCCCCCGGCCGCTCCCCCAGGACGCGGGGTTCGACCGGGCCAACACCGAGGACGACCGGGTCTCCGACTTCCTCGGTGAGGCGCGGCTGACGACGACCGTGCCCGAGGTGCGCACCTGGACCTCCGAGACGCCCGACCTGTACGGCCTGACCGTCCGGCTGCACCGCGCCGACGGAACGATCGCCGACACCTCGCACCACCGCGTCGGCTTCCGTGACGTCGAGATCGTCGGCCGGGACCTGCTGATCAACGGCGAGCGCGTCTTCATCAGGGGCGTCAACCGGCACGACTTCCATCCGCTGACCGGGCGGACCGTGTCGCACGACGACATGCGCGCGGACCTGGTCCTGCTCAAGCGCTTCGGCTTCAACGCGATCCGCACCGCCCACTACCCCAACGACCCGACGCTGTACGACCTCGCCGACGAGCTCGGCCTCTACGTCGTCGACGAGGCGGACATCGAGGCGCACGACCACGCCCACGAGATCGCCGACGACCCGCGTCACCTGGCCGCGTTCGTGGACCGGGTCTCGCGGATGGTGCTGCGCGACAAGAACCACCCGTCGGTGATCATCTGGTCGCTGGGCAACGAGTCCGACTACGGCGCGAACCACGACGCGGCGGCCGGCTGGGTGCGCCGCCACGATCCGGCCCGGCCGGTCCAGTACGAGGGCGCGGCCAAGCGCGGCTGGGCGGACCCGGACCTGGCCTCCGACATCGCGTGCCCGATGTACGCGCCGCTGGAGGACTGTGTGGCGCACGCCCTGTCGGGCGAGCAGACCAAGCCGCTCATCCAGTGCGAGTACTCGCACGCCATGGGCAACAGCAACGGCACACTCGCGGACCACTGGGCTGCCATCGAGGCCACCCCAGGACTTCAGGGCGGCTTCATCTGGGAGTTCTGGGACCACGGCATCCTCCAGCGTGTGAGCGACGGAAGACCGGCAGGACGTGGGGGCGCCGGCCTCTACGACAACGGTGTCGCCGGGCCCGGCCATCGCTGGGCGTACGGCGGCGACTTCGGCGAGACGATCCACGACGGCGCGTTCATCGCCGACGGGGTCGTCCTCCCCGACCGCACCCCCAAACCCGTGATGTACGAGCACCGGGAGATCGCCGCCCCGGTGCGCCTGGAGCTCTTCCCGCACGAGGGGCTCGTGGTCTCCAACCACCAGCACTTCCGGAGCCTGGACTGGCTGGCCGCCGAATGGGAACTGTCCCTCGCCGACGGCGGCACGCTGCGGGCCCCTGCCGAGCTGCCCGACCTGCGGCCGGGGCAGGCGGCGCCGGTGCCGCTGCCGTTCGAGCTGCCGCGGGACGGCGGCGAGGCGTGGCTGACGCTGCGCGTGACGACGGCCGAGGACCAGCCGTGGGCGCCGACCGGCACGGAGGTGTGCGCACGGCAGATCCGGCTGCGCGCGGCCCCGGAGCCCGCGCGGGTGCCCGCGGCGGGCCGCCCGGTCGAGGTCGACGCCGACGGGCTGCTGGTCCACCCGCTGCTCACGGCCGCTCCGGCGCTGTCGCTGTGGCGGGCCCCCACCGACAACGACGAGCTGGGCGGCACGGCGCTGCGCTGGCGGTCCTGGGGGCTCGACGCGCTCGTGCGCAAGATGGTCTCCGTGCGGCACGAGGAGAGCCGCATGAGCGTGCTCGCCGAGTACGCCGGCGCGGTCGGCGTGGTCCGCCACCGGCAGGTGTTCACGCCGGTCGAGGGCGGGGTCCGGGTCGACGAGGAGGCCGAGCTGCCGGACGCGTTCGACGACGTCGCACGGGTCGGCACGGTGTTCGAGACGGTGGCGGGGCTCGATCTGCTGGAGTGGTTCGGCCAGGGTCCGTGGGAGTCGTACCCTGACCGCAGCTCGGGCGCGCCCGTCGGCCATCACGCGCTGGCCGTCGACGCGTTGTTCACGCCTTATCTGCGTCCGCAGGAGAGCGGCGGCCGGCACGGCGTGCGGCGCTTCACGCTGTCCGCGGCGGACGCCACCGGACTCGCGGTCGCGCTGGACGAGCCCCGCCAGGTCTCCGTCACCCGCTACCGCGCCGAGGACCTGACCGCCGCCACTCACCACGACGAACTGGTGCCGCGCCCCGGCTGCGTGGTGCACATCGACGCGGCGCACCGGGGGCTCGGCACGGCCTCCTGCGGCCCCGACACCTTCCCCTCCTACCTCGTCGCACCGGGCGTCCACCGCTGGAGCTGGACCCTGCGCGTTCTCTGAATCCCAGGTTCTCACCGCAACTCCACGGAGCACACGTGTGCACTTCGCATGCCCATGACCAGGGCGAGGCCGCGCAGGCCTGCGCCGGACGCCGAGGCTTCCTGAGAGCCACGGCGCTGCTCGGCGCCGCCGCCACGGCCGGGATCACGCTGCCGACGGCCGCCGAGGCCGCGCCGGCCTCGGCGGCGCGGTGGCGGCCAGACCCGGACAGCCGTCGCTTCACGCTGGCCGTCATGCCCGACACGCAGTACCTCTTCGACGGGCCGAGCATCGACCGGGCGCCCGTGGAGGCGTCCCTGCGCTATCTGCTGGAGCACGGCGAGGAGGACAACATCGTCTTCCTGTCCCACCTCGGCGACCTCACGGAGAACGGCGCGCCGGCCGAGATCGCCGCGATCGGCGAGGCGTTCGGGCTGCTGGACCGGCGGGGCGTCGGCTACAGCGTGGTGGCGGGCAACCACGACGTGCGGTCGTCGACCGACGACCAGCGCGGCCCGACACCGTACCTGGAGACCTTCGGGCCGGACCGGTTCGAGGGCAGGCCGACGTTCGGCGGGGCCTCCCCCGACGGCTACAACACCTTCCACCTCTTCGAGGCCGCCGGACGCGCCTGGATGGTCCTCGCGCTGGACTGGCGACTGTCGCCGAAGGGGTACGCGTGGGCGCGGGACGTCCTCGCCGCGCACCCGGGCACCCCGGTGATCCTCACCACGCACGAGCTGGTCGTCGGCGACGACACCCTGTCCTCGTACGGGCAGCAACTGTGGGACCGGCTGATCGCCGACCACGACCAGATCTTCCTCACCCTCAACGGGCACTACTGGCCGGCCGCCCGCGCGACCCGCAAGAACGCGGCCGGACACGACGTCCATCTGCATCTGACGAACTACCAGAACCGCTATTTCGGCGGCGCGGCCATGATCCGCCTGTACCACTTCGACCTGGACCGGAACACCATCGACGTGGAGACGGTCTCCCCGTGGATCCTCGGCCGGGCCGCGCGGGGCCTCAACGAGCTGGAGCGGCAGGAGATCGAACTGAGCGGCGACGCCGACCGGTTCTCGGTCGACATCGACTTCGCGGACCGCTTCTCCGGCTTCGCCCCGGTGCCCGCGCGCCCGGCCCGGCCCGCCTCCCGGATGCTCGTCCGCGGTACGGCCGCCTACTGGCGCTTCGACGGGCACGAGGACGGCGCGGCCGTCACGGGCACGGTCCGTGACCTGTCCGGGCAGGGCAACGACCTCACGGTCGTCCCGGTGGGCGGCGGCACGCTCACCTGGTCGGCCGACCACCACCCGGACCAGCCCGGGCACGGCTCGCTGGAGTTCCACGGCTTCAAGTCCCCGCTGACCGGCGCCTATCTGCGCACGGTGGACGGCGCGCCGATCAACAAGGCGACCTTCAGGTCCGGTTACACCATCGAGGCCTTCTACCGCACGCCCGCGGACTGGGACGCGTCCCACCACGCCTGGGCCGGTCTCGTCAGCCGCGCCGGCACCGGCGGCGCCGCGGGCAGGACCGACGGCGACCCGGACGAGCCGCTCGCCACGCTGTCCCTGTCCGACGGCCCCGGCCCGCAGTGGGCGGTCCGTCCGCTCAACCAGCAGGGTATCGCCACCAACTGGGGCGACGAGACCGCGCGGGAGCGGTGGTGGCACGTCGCGGTCGTCAACGACGGCTCGCACACCACGCTGTACGTCCAGGGCTGCCCGGTCGCCCGCAATCCGCACGCCGCCGCGGTCGGCCTCACCACACTCGGCCTGTCCTGGCTGCTGGGCGGTTACGAGTACGCCGGGAAGATCGACCAGATCCTGTACGGCCGTCTCGGCGATGTCCGCATCGTCGAACGGGCGTTGCCCGTCACGTCGTTCATGAACCACTGACCGCCCGCTCCCGGCTTCCGAGGATCCTCATGACCGAGCAGCAGCTGCCCTCCTGGGCGGACCCGTCCGTCCCGCCCGCCGGCCTCGACGCCCAGGGCGTCTCCCGGCGGGCTCTCCTGCGCCGCGCCGGACTGTTCGGAGCCGCGTTCACCCTGAGCTCGGCGGCCGTACCGGCGGCGGCCCATTCCGGCCAAGGCCACGGCGACGACCCGCACCTCGCCTACCTCGTCGGTGACCACCACATCCACTCCGTCTACAGCCACGACGCGAAGTACACGTTCTCCCAGCTGGCCGCCGCGGGCGAGAAGTACGGCCTCGACTGGATGGTGTTCACCGAGCACTCCAACTTCGGGCACGCCGCGTACGGTGCGCCGCTGGAGCACGACGAGATCCGCCGGGCCCGCGCCGAGAACCCGCGCCAGCTGATCTTCCAGGGCCTGGAGTGGTACATCCCGGCAGCCGAGCACGCCACGGTCTTCGCCGCCCCGGGCCCGCACGAGGTGGACCTGCTCACCCGGTTCGAGAGCGGCTACGACGGCAAGCTGCTCGGTTACACGGAGGGCGCGGCCGGCGCCGCGGACACCGCCCGCAACGAGGCCCACGCCCTCAAGGCGATCCGCTGGCTGGCCGAGCAGCGCCGCACGGGCTACGTCGACGACGTGCTGGTCCTCGCCAACCACCCGCTGCGCCTGGGCATCGACTCCCCGCACGAGATGCGCAACTGGCGGGACGCGGCACGCGAGATCGTGATCGGTATGGAGGGCGCGCCGGGCGCCCAGGGCGCGGCCCTCCCCGGCCTGCGCGGTGCCACGTCGATCCGCGGCGAGTACGAGAACAAGCCGTCCGCGCAGTCGTGGGCGGGGTATCCGGCCGAGGCGTACGTGACGTACGGCGGCTTCGACTGGGCGACCGCGACGGTCGGCGGCCTGTGGGACTCGATGCTCGCCGAGGGCCGGCTGTTCTCCGTCACCACCAACTCCGACGCCCACCGGATCGTCTTCGACACCTGGCGGAACGGCGACTGGCCGGCCGGGCGGAACTTCGACAACACCGGCAGGCTGCCCGACCCGGTGAACACCGACACCCCGCAGCCGGGCAGCGACTTCTGGCCCGGCCAGTTCAGCCGCACCCACGTCGGTGTCACCCGCTACGGCTACCGCGCGGTGATGGAAGGTCTGCGCGCGGGCCGGGTCTGGCTCGACCACGGGCACCTGCTCGACGGGCTGGACGTCCGGCTGAAGCGGGACCGCGACCACGGCCGGGGCGTCACGCTGGGCGGCCGGCTGCGCGTGCGCAAGGGCGACCGGCTCACGCTGGACGTGACGGTGACCACCGCGTCCCGTCCCAACGCCCGGGGAATCGTCCCCGAGTTGGCGCACGTGGACGTGATCCGGGGCGCGGTGCGCGGCGCGGTCTCCGACCGTGACACCTGGCGGGCGCCGGACACCCGGGTGGTCCGCACCGCGGACGTGCACGGCCGCAAGGGGACGTACACCCTGCGCATTCCGCTGACCGCGGGCGACGAGTCCTTCTACGTCCGGCTGCGCGGCAGCGACGGCAAGCGGCACGGGGCCGGCCCCCTCGGGGTGTCGGTCGACCCGCACGGGCCGATCGCGCACGAGCCCGGCGACGGTGATCCGTGGGCCGACACATGGTTCTATTCCAACCCCATCTTCGTCGACCTGGCGGGAGCCTGAATCTGATGAAGCGTCAACTGCTTCTCTTCGCCGCCTTATTGGGAGCCGTCTCGATCGGCACCAGCTCGGCGTTCGCCGCCGGTGCCCCGCACTGGGCGGAGACCGGCACGGCGTACACGGACACGCTGGGCGGCGGCCAGGGCCTGGCGAGCCGGGCCGACGGCTCCCTGCTGCACCGCGGCCTGGCCTCCATCCCCCTCGATCTGCGGATCAAGGGCTGGAACCACGTCGGTGACCCGGACATCGCGCGCGGCCACACCTTCGACGCCTACCAGGGCGCCGACACGGCCACGTCGAAGATGTTCGCGGTCACCACGCCGGCCGGGAAGCGCTACGACTACGTGCACCCGCTCGACCCGGGCGAGAAGCTGAACAACTCCTTCGCCACCGTCTCGCCCGACGGGCAGTGGCTGGTGTCGGGCGAGTGGGGCGACCAGAACAGACTCCAGGTCTTCCCCGCGCCGCTGCTCAACCCGGCCACCCCGGCGACGGGCGGCGCGCTGCCACAAGCCCCGCAGATCACCCTGGACAAGCCGGTACGCGACATCCAGGGCTGCGACTTCGTCACCGAAACCCGCCTGGTGTGCGCCTCGGACGACGCCTCCGGCACGCTGTTCCCGCAGGTCCGGCCCCTGCTCCAGATCGACCTGCCGCACGCGCTCGACGGCGGGCCGGTCACCGGCTCGGTGACGAGCCTGTTCGCCCTGCCACAGCGCAGCCTGTGCACGGACGGCACGTTCGAGGCGGAGGGCGTCGACTACGACATGACCAGCGCCACCTTGCGCGCGGAGGTGATCCCACCGGGGGTCTGCGCGCTGGCGACGACCGTCTACGCGTACCGCCAGGTCACGGACTGACGGCCGCCGCACCCCGGCCGGCGATCGTCGGCCGGGGTCGGCGGGGTCGGCCACGCCGATTCCGCCACGGCCGGCCCTGGCCGGAGTCGGCTACGTCCGCGTGGGCGGCGGCGGCCTCCGCAGCCGGGCCGACAGCGACGATCGCCGGCGTCAGCGGGTGTCGCCGGCCGCCGGGGTGCGTCAGACTGGGGACGGCCCGGACAACCGTTCCCGCCCGAGGCCTCGGCCCCAGAGCACGCCCGGCGGAGAGACCCGGACATGACCGCCACCCGTTCCGCGCCCGACCGGCTGTTGGCGGTGCTGGCCGCGTTCGACCACGAGCACCCGGCGCTGTCCCTGTCGGACATCAGCCGCCGGGCCGGACTGACGCTGACCACGGCGCACCGGCTGGTGGGCGCGCTCGCCGAGTGGGGCGCGCTGGAACGGGACGGGACGGGCGTCTACCACGTCGGACTCAGGCTCTGGGAGCTCGCGGCCCTCGCCCCGCGCGGCCTCGCGCTGCGCCAGGTCGCCCTGCCGTACCTGGAGGACCTGTACGAGGCGACGCACGAGAACGTGCAGTTGGCGGTGCGGGACGGAACGGACGTCGTCTACATCGAGTGGCTGGCCGGGCGCTCGTCGGTCGGCGTGCACATCCGGGTCGGCGCGCGCTGGCCGTTGCACGCCACCGGCGTCGGGCTCGCGCTGCTGGCCCACGGCGAGCCCGAGTTCCAGGAGCGCTACTGCGCGGGCGACTTGGCGGCCTTCACGCCGTACACCCTCACCGATCCGGCGCGGCTGCGCCGCGAGCTGGCCGAAGTGCGGCGCGTGGGAGTCGCCGTGAGTGTCCGTCAAGTGACGGACGACGCGTTGTCGGTGGCGGCGCCGGTGCGCGGAGCGGACGGCACGGTGGTTGCCGCCGCGTCGGTCGTCGTGCCCGAGGCGCACGCGCAGGTACCGGTGTTGATACCGGCGGTCCGCCTCGCGGCACGCGGCATCTCCCGCGCGCTGGGCTGGCGCCCGCAGCACCGGCGACAGCTCTGACCGAACGGGCGTCTGTCGCCGGGCTCCCCCCCCGCCCGACGCCCCGTCGCCCCCCCCCG
>NZ_JBHWCC010000016.1:0-155198 GCF_042735715.1 Streptomyces sp. NPDC059582 | reverse complement strand
GCGCCGGGCAGGGCCGGTCGTCCGGGAAGGCCGCGTGCGCCGGGCAGCGCCGCGACCGGGCGGCCGAGGCGGGACCGGGACACCGGCGGCCGACGAGCGGGCACGGCGGTCCGGCACACGAACACGGCGCCGGGACCGCGGTCCGCGGGCGGTGCGCACCGGGGCGGCTCCAGCGACTCCACGGCGACCAGCGTTTCATGGTCGTCAAGAGGGCCCGGGTGCCGGGACCCGGCTCAGTAGCGAAGCACTCCCGCGATCCCCGGGGCGTCACCCAGGGTGCCGTCCGGTACGAAGCGCACTTCCGCGCCCGTCTCCAGGCACTGCTCGACGATCTCGTCCACGATGTCCTCGCGGGCGTCCAGATCGCCGCTGACGGCCGGGATCAGATGGTCACCGTCGTCGCGCACGGTGACGCGGTAGTTCTCCTCGACGGCGAGCAGCCGGATCCGCGCCTCCCGGGCGTTGCGCCAGACCTCGTCCACCCCGGCCGCGAACTCCTTGCGGCCGCGGGCGGATTCGAGCTCCCGGTTCACGCTGTCCACGCCCTTGCGGCCCTCGGCGGCCACCAGGGGACGTACGGCCTGCCACACCGCCTCGGGGGAGCCGTGCGCGAGACCGCCGTGCGGGATGTGCACCGCGTTCCCGCTGGCGCTGCCGGCGATCTCGTCGAGCAGGGACAGCGCCGCCTGCTCGCCGGTGACGTACAGCGGACGCGGATCGCCGCGCAGGATCCTGCCCATCGCGGTGTCCGCCTCGCGCAAGAAGTGGCGGGTGTCCTCGTCGCGGAAGGTGCTGGGCAGGTCGCCGATCCGTTGCCGGCGCTCGGCGTCGAAGTTCTCGGTGCCCCGCGTCAGCGGGAAGCCGCCGAGGTGCTCCTCGGTGACGCGGTCGACGCCGCCGTTCCACAGCGTGACGCGGTCCGCCGAGACCGACATCACCCAGAACGGCCGCTCGGCGGCCTGCGCGGAGACCAGGTTGCGGGTCAGGAAGGTGTCCGAGAGGACCACCCGTTCCGGCACCGCACGCGCCAGCGACCACACCTGGTGCTCACCCGGGGCGGCGAAGATCACCAGGCCGTCCTCGGCGTGCGCGAGGTCGATCTCGGCCAGCGCCCGGTCCAGCTGGTCGACGACTTCCGTGCGCCGCTCCCGCGTGACCGCGGGATCGGACTCCAGCTGTCGCTTGGCCTCGGCCAGCACATTGCGCAGCCGGACCGGGTCCTGGGTGCTGTCGGGCTCACGGCGGTGGGTCGGGGTCAGGACGGACACCGCCGGGTACGGGCGGGGCCGACGCAGCTCGGTGAGGGTCGCGGGACTGAGTGCGTGCTCCATAACAGAACGATAGGACTGATCCGCGTATCAGGCATTTGGGGGAGTCAGCCGATCATTCGGATCATCTCGGCATTTTCGCAGTTCGGGTGTTCGTGCCCGCCGCGTGGTCGCCGCGGAGGGCGAGCCTGCCGACCCTGACCGCCATGGTCGTCGGCTGCTCCATGGTCCGGTCGGGCGCGTTCCGGGGTGCGGGCGCGGTCATGGGCACCGCGTGACCTGTCCGATCGTGCGGGGCCCTGTGGAGTTCCGACGACATCGGCGCACGCCTCCGCACACCGGTCGACGCGATCGGTTTAACGCGCAATTAGTCCTGGTCACAGGCCAGTTGGCCGACACGCAGGGTTTACATGAGTCCGGCCTTCCGGGCGAACGGACTTGCTATGGTCTACCCGTTGGTAACACGCCGAGCGGGGGACGCGGGGAGTGGGCGGCCGGGGTGCCGCGACTTCCCGGGCGGGTTGTCGAGACGGGCGATCTGGCAAGGGGGCCGGATCGACAGCGAATTCCGCGCATCAGCGGCACGCGACTCTCGAACTCCAGTGCCCTTCTCATTGATTCGGACAGGTGAATCTCGTCACATGGCTCGTTCCCTGGTTGATGTCCTGACCACGCACGCCTCGCAACGGCCCGACCGCATCGCCTACCGCTACCTCGTCACGGGTGACAGTGACGGAGAGACGGCGGACATCTCCTACGCCCGCCTGGCCCGCCGCTCCCGGGCCGTCGCCGCCTGGCTCCAGGACCGCGGGCTGGCCGGCTCCCGCGCCATGCTGCTCTACCCACCCGGCCTGGAGTTCATCTCCGGCTACCTGGGCTGCCTCTCGGCCGGCGTGATCGCCGTACCGGGCGTACCCCCGCGGGGCCGGGCGCAGAACCACCGGGCCCTGACCCGGATGAAGCGTCTGATCGCCGACGCCGACGCCAAGGTGATCCTGGGTGGCCGTGAAGTCGTCGCCGCCCTGGCCGACATGGCGCGGCACCTGCCCGAACTCGTCGATGTCACCTGCGTGGTGACCGAGGACATACCCGACGACGCGGCGGACTCCTGGACCGAACCCGACCTCACCGCCGACTCGGTCGCCTTCCTCCAGTACACCTCCGGCTCCACCTCCGCCCCGAAGGGCGTGGCCGTGACCCACGGGAACCTGCTCGACAACGAGCGGGTCATCACCGAACGGATGGGCCACACCCCCGACACCATCGAGGAGTACGACGGTGAGCTGCTCCTCAGCTGGCTGCCGACGTATCACGACATGGGCCTCATCGGCCCGGTCCTGAACACCGTCTACCTCGGGGTGACCGCCACGCTCTTCTCGCCGCTGCACTTCCTTCAGCGGCCCGACCGCTGGCTCACCGCGATCAGCCGCTACCGCCCGCACACCAGCGGCGGCCCCAACTTCGCGTACGAGCTGTGCCTGAAGCACGCCACCCCCGAACTCGTCGACGCCCTCGACCTGAGTTCGTGGAAGGTCGCCTTCAACGGCGCCGAACCCGTGCGCGCCGCCACCCTGCGGCGATTCACCGGGACGTTCGCCCCGGCGGGCTTCCGCCGCGAGGCCTTCTACCCGTGCTACGGCCTGGCCGAGGCCACCGTGATGGTCACCGGCGGCTCGGTCGACGCCGCGCCGGTCCTCCTCGACGCCGACGGTTCGGGACCGCACTCCGGTGCGACGGACGCGGCCGCGATCGGCTGCGGCCGGCCCGGCCCCGGCATGACCGTGGCGGTCGCCGACCCCGAACAGCACGTCGAACTCCCGGAGGGCGAGGTCGGCGAGATCTGGGTGAGCGGCGCGAGCGTGGCCAAGGGCTACTGGCGCAACGCTCTCGCCACCCGCCAGACCTTCCGGGCCACCCTGGCCGGCCACGAAGGCCGCTTCCTGCGCACCGGCGACCTCGGATTCCTGCGCGACGGCGAACTGTTCGTCACCGGCAGGCTGAAGGACCTGATGGTCGTCGACGGCCGCAACCACTACCCGCAGGACCTGGAACTCGCCGCCGAGATGTCCCACCCGGCACTGCGGCCCGGCTGCACCGCCGCCTTCTCCGTCGACGCCGGGGTGGAGGGCGAGTTGCCCGTCCTCGTCGCCGAGGTGTCCGCCGACGCGGCCGACGAGACCGAGAAGATCACCGACCTGGTGCGCGCCGCGATCGGCGAGGCCCACGGCCTGCCCGTGCACGACGTCGTCCTCGTCCACCCCGGCACCATCCCGAAGACGTCCAGCGGGAAGATCCAGCGCCGCGCCTCCCGCGCCGCCTACCTCGACGGCACCCTCTCCCCGGTCGGCGCGCCCGCCCCGCGATGACACCGTCCACCGGCGTGCCCCGCGCGCGCCGGCGGTCCGACACCGGCCGCGGCCCGGCTCACGCCCCCGCGCACGCCGTCCTGCCCCGCGGGCCGCGCACACCCGCAGCCGCCGCCACGCCACCGGCATTCGCGCCTCGGGCGTACGGAATTCCGCCTGAGCCCCAGTTCACGAGGACACCTTTTCCCGATGCCTGCGAACGAGTCCCCGAAGCAGACCCCCGACCCGTCCCTGACGACCACCGAGGGCGTACGGGCCTGGCTGGCGTCGGCCGTCGCCGAGACGGCCGGACTCGACCCGCTGACCGTCGACCCGCACCGGCCGCTCGCCGAGTTCGGCCTGGGGTCGCGGCAGTTGGTCGCCCTGGGAGTCGAGCTGTCCGAGCACGTCGGCCGCACCCTGGAGCCGTCCTTCCTGTTCAGCCACCCCACCATCGCCGCGCTCGCCGACGCGGTACTCGACGAACGGCCCACCGTCGGGGCGGAGTCAGTTCGGCAACCCATGCGGACGGAGTCCGCTCAGCCGCCCGCACAGGCCGACGACGACATCGCGATCATCTCCATGGCCTGCCGTTTCCCCGGCGGCGCCGACGACCCCGAGGCGCTGTGGCGACTGCTGGCCGCCGGTGAGGACGCCATCTCCGACGTTCCCGCGGGCCGTTGGGACACCCGGGGACTCCTCGATCCCGATCCCGGGGCCACCGGCAAGGCCTACACGTTGCGTGGCGGATACCTCGACGGCATCGACCGCTTCGACGCGCCCTTCTTCGGCATCTCGCCGCGCGAGGCCGCCGCCATGGACCCCCAGCAGCGGCTGCTGCTGCAGACCGGCTGGGAGGCCGTCGAGCGGGCCGGAATCCTCCCCGAGACCCTGAACGGCACCTGCACCGGCGTCTACATCGGCCTCTACGACAGCGGCTACCTGGCCGCCGCGTCCCTCGACCGGCTCGACGGCCACGTGGGCACCGGCTCGGCGTCCAGTGTCGCCTCCGGGCGCATCGCCTACACCCTCGGCCTCCAGGGTCCGGCCGTCACCGTCGACACCGCCTGCTCCTCCTCCCTCGTCGCTCTCCACCTCGCCGCCCGGGCCCTGGCGAGCGGTGAGTGCGACCTGGCGCTCGCGGGCGGCGCGACCCTGCTGGTCACCCCGCGCGGACACGTGGAGTTCAGCAGGCTGCGCGGCCTGTCTCCGTCCGGCAGGTGCAGCCCCTTCTCGGCCGACGCGGACGGCGTGGTGTGGGCCGAGGGCTGCGGCCTGGTGCTGCTCAAGCGGCTCGTGGACGCCCGCCGTGACGGCGACCGGGTCCTCGCCGTCGTCAAGGGCTCGGCGATCAACCAGGACGGCCGCAGCCAGGGCCTGAGTGCCCCCAACGGCCTCGCCCAGGAACGGGTGCTGCGCGCCGCACTGCACGCGGCCGGCCTGCGCCCCGAGGACATCGACCACGTCGAGGCCCATGGCACCGGCACCCGGCTCGGCGACCCCATCGAGGGCAACGCGCTGGCCGCCGTCTTCGGGCCGGACCGCCCGGCCGACCGGCCGCTCGGCGTCGGTTCCCTGAAGTCGAACATCGGCCACACCCAGGCCGCGGCCGGCATCGGCGGCGTCATCAAGACGGTACTGGCCCTCGGTCACGAGCGGATCCCGGCGTCCCTGCACGCCGGGACCCCGACCGAGCACGTCGACTGGGCGCGCGGCGGCCTGCGCGTGCACAGCGCATCGCAGTCATGGCCGCGGCGCGCGGACCGGGTGCGGCGGGCCGGGGTGAGCGCGTTCGGCATCAGCGGGACGAACGCGCACGTGGTGCTGGAGGAGGCGCCGGGGGAGCTGTCCGACGGCGTTGGCGAGGACGTTGGTGCCGGTGCCAGTGCCAGTGCCAGTGCCAGTGCCAGTGCCAGTGCCGGTGCCGGTGCCGGTGCTGGTGCCGGTGCCGGTGATCGTGCCGCCCTTGCCCGTACCGCTTCTGACGCTTCGACGGATGCCGGACACCGCCAGGGATCCACCCTCTTCCCGCTCTCCGCCCGTACGCTCCCCGCCCTCCGCGGCCAGGCCGCCCGCCTCCTCGACGCCCTCGACGCGCACCCCGGCCCGCCGCTGCCCTCGGTCGGCGCGACGCTCGCCCACCACCGCACCCACTTCGAGCAGCGCGCGGTCCTGCGCGCCGGAGACCGTGACGAACTGCGCACCGCCCTGCGCGCGCTGGCCGCCGGAACGGCCGACCCCGACCTGACCGTCGGCCCCCGGCGGGCCCTCCCCGCGGGCAGGGTGGCCTTCGTCTTCCCCGGGCAGGGCGCGCAGTGGGCGGGCATGGCCCGGGACCTGCTGGAGCGCGACCCGGTGTTCGCGGACGAACTCGACCGCTGCGACGGCGCCCTGCGCCCGTTCACCGAGTGGTCCGTGGCGGCCGTCCTGCGTGGTGACGCGGGCGCCCCCTCCCTGGAGCGCGTGGACGTCGTACAGCCGGTGCTCTTCGCGGTGATGGTGTCCTTGGCCGCGGTGTGGCGGGCGCGTGGTGTACGGCCGGACGCGGTGATCGGGCACAGCCAGGGCGAGGTCGCCGCGGCCTGCGTCGCCGGGGCGCTCAGTCTCAGCGACGCGGCGGCCGTGGTCGCCCTGCGCAGCCAGGCCCTGACCGGACTGTCCGGCTCCGGCACCATGGCCGTCGTCGCCCTCCCGCACACCGAGGTGGCGGCCCGGCTCGCCGGCCTCGACGACGCGGTCTCGGTCGCCGCCGTCAACAGCGGCCGTTCGACGGTCCTCGCCGGCGCCGTCGAGCCCCTGGAGGCCCTGCTCGCCGACCTCGACCGGGAACAGGTCTTCGTCCGCCGCCTCGACGTCGACTACGCCTCCCACAGCACCCAGGTCGAAGCGGTCCGCGCGACGATCCTCGACGAACTCGACGGCGTCACCACCTGCCCCACGTCCGTCGCCTGGTACTCCACGGTCACCGGCGAACCCGTCACCGAGGCACTCGAAGCCGACTACTGGTACACCAACCTGCGCGAACCGGTCCGCTTCGCGGCCACCGTGGAGCGCATGGCGGCCGACGGCTACCGCCACTTCGTCGAACTGAGCCCTCACCCGGCCCTGTCGACCGCCCTGCGTACGGTCGGTGAGGACGCCGGCCACGACCTCGTCGCCGTCGGCTCCCTGCGCCGCGACGAGGACGGACCCACCTGCCTCGACCTGGCGGCGGCCGAACTCCACGTCCACGGACGGCCGATCGACTGGCGTCGGCTGGTCCCCGTCACCGGTCCGGCCGACCTGCCCACCTACGCCTGGGACCCACAGCGCCACTGGACCGAGCCCGAGTCCGCCACCGGCGGGCCCGGCCTCTTCGACCGCGCCGCGCACCCGTTGCTCGGCATCCAGCTCCAGTCCGCCGACGAGACCCGCTGGACCTTCCGCGACGAATGGTCGCCCGCCACCACCGACTGGCTGCCCGACCACGCCGTGTTCGGCCGGACCGTGGTGTCCGGCACGACCCTGCTGGAACTGTGCCGCGCCGCCCTCGACACGGCCCGCCCGGACCGGCCGGCCGATGTCGCCGACCTGCTCCTGCTCAGCCCCCTCACCCTGCCGTCCACCGGCACGGTCGAGGTGTCCGTCGAGGTGAGCACCGCGGGCCCCGTGCCGGAAGTCACCGTGCACAGCCGCCCGCGCGGCGCCGAGGCCGTCGGCTGGACCCTGCACGCGACGGCGTCCGCGGCCCCGCCCGCGCCGACGACGAACGGAGCGCCGCCCGAGTGGCCGCAGGCCGCCGAACCCGCCTGGAGCCCGGACGGCTACGACCGCCTCACCGCGCTCGGCCTCGGCTACGGCCCCGCCTTCCGGGGCGTGCGGGAGGCCGTCCCGACCGGCGACGGCGAGCTGCTGGCCCGGCTGTCGCTGCCCGCCGTGGCCCGGGACGTGGCCGACCCCTACCCCGTCCATCCCGCACTGCTCGACGCGGCCCTGCACGTGGCCGCCGCGCTCGACCCGTCCGATCCCCGGGTGCTGCTGCCCGTATCGGTGGGCCGCTGCGTGCTGCCGCCCGGCGGTGCGACCGAGCTCACCGCCTCCGTCCGGCGCACCGGCGGCTCGGCGACCGACCTCACGCTGGACGTGTCCCTGTGGGACGCCGACGGCCTCCCGGCGGGCCGGCTCGAGGGCGTCCGGCTGCGGGCGGTGAACCCGGCGGACCTGAACACCGGCGCGGAGAACGGCCGCCATCTGTACGAGGTGGCGTGGACGCAGGTGCCACCGGCGCAGCCGCACGGCGGCACGTGGTCCGTGCGCGGCGAGCCGTCGGACCCCGTGGTCGGATCGATCCTGCGCGCCCTCGCCGCGGCGGGCGTCCCGGTGCGTGACACGGACGCCGACGTCGTCGTACGGATCTGGCCGCGCCCGCCGCAGGGCACGGAACCAGCCTCCGTCGCCCATGAGTTGGCGGCCGATGCGCTCGCCGAGCTGCAGGCGCTGATCGCCCTGCCGCCGGGCGAGGCGCCCGCCCGGACCGTATGGGTCACGCGCGGAGCGGTCGCGGCCGGTGACGGCGACGGCGTGCCCGGGCTCGCCCAGTCCGTGCTGTGGGGCCTGGCCCGCAGCGCTCGCACCGAGCACCCCGACCTCGGGCTGACCCTGCTCGACCTCGACGACACCGTCCCCGAAGAGCTCACCGCCGCCCTCGCGCATCCCGCCGAACCCGAACTCGCCGTCCGGGCCACCACGTTGCTCGCCCCGCGACTCATACGGGCCCGCGCGGCGAAGCCGGCCGCCTCCCTGCCCACCGACGGCACCGTGCTGATCACCGGCGGTCTCGGAGCGGTCGGCCGCCACCTCGCCCGGCTGCTCGCCGAACAGGGCGTACCACGCCTGCTGCTGACGTCCCGCCAGGGAGGCGCCGACCCACGCGCGGCCGGGGCCATGGCCGAACTCGCCGCACTCGGCGCCGAGGTCGACGTCGCGGCCTGCGACGTCGCCGATCCGAACGCCCTCGCCGCCGTGCTCGCCGCCATCGGCGACGAGCGGCCGCTGCGCGGTGTCGTGCACTGTGCCGGTGTCCTGGACGACGGAGTGATCGCCGACCTGACGCCCGAACGCCTCACCCGGGTACTGCGCCCCAAGGCCGACGGTGCCGCCCACCTCCACCGGCTCACCGCCGACCTGCCGCTCGGCCTGTTCCTGCTGGTCTCCTCGGCGGCCGGCGTCGTCGGAAACGCCGGCCAGGGCAACTACGCGGCGGCCAACGTCTTCCTCGACCAACTCGCCCACCACCGCAGGGCCCTGGGTCTGCCCGGCACCGCCGTCGCCTTCGGAGCCTGGGCCGGTGAGGGGTTGGCCGCCGAGCACGCCGACCTGGAGCGGATGGCCCGCGCGGGATACCGCGCCCTCACCCCCGAACAGGGCCGCGACCTCACCGACCTCGCCCTGCGCCGAGGCGCCCCGCACCTCGTGGCCTGGATCCTGGACCTGCCCCGCCTGCGCGAGAGCGCGGCAGCCGACGGGACGCTGTGGCGCTCGCTGCTTCCCGCGCCCCGCACCACCGGGCAGCCCGGCGGCCTGGCGGAACGCCTGGCCCGGCTGCCCGAGGCCGAACGCGCCGAACGGGTCCTCGCCCTGGTCCGCGAGGAGGCCTCCCGCGCCCTCGGCCTGCGCTCGGCCGACTCCGTCCGGCCCGACCAGCCGCTGCGCGACCTCGGCATGGACTCGATGACGGCTGTCGAACTCCGCAACCGCATCGGCACCCGCATCGGTGCCAGGCTCCCCGCCACCCTGCTCTTCGACCACCCGAGCCCGGGCCGCCTCGCCGCGTACCTGCTCAGCACCGCCCTCGCGCCGGACAGCGGCGCGATGCGCCGGGCCGGGCCACTCCGGACTCCGGCCACGACCACGGCCGCCGACGAGCCGATCGCCGTCGTGTCCATGGCCTGCCGCCTCCCCGGCGGCGTCTGCGACCCCGACGACCTGTGGCGCCTGGTCGTCGACGGCCGGGACGCCGTCGGCCCGTTCCCCGCGGGACGCTGGGACGTCGAGTCGCTCTACGACCCCGACCCCGACGCCCCGGGCAAGACCTACGCCCGCGAAGGCGGTTTCCTCGACGACATCGAGTCGTTCGACGCGGGGTTCTTCGGCATCACCCCGAAGGAAGCCGCCGCCATGGACCCGCAGCAGCGCCTGCTCCTGGAGACCGCCTGGGAGTCCCTGGAGCGGGCCGGGATCGTGCCCGCCGACCTGGCGGGCAGCACCACCGGTGTGTACGTCGGCATGTTCGGCAGCGACTATCTGTCGGGCTCCCGGCTCGATCAGCTCGACGGGTACGTCGGCACCGGGTCGGCGCTGAGCGTGGCCTCGGGCCGGCTCGCCTACACCCTGGGCCTGCACGGTCCGGCGCTCACCGTGGACACGGCCTGCTCGTCCGCCCTGGTCGCCACCCATCTGGCGGCCCAGGCGCTGCGCTCCGGTGAGTGCGACCTCGCCCTCGCGGGCGGTGTGACCCTGATGGTCACACCACAGACCTTCGTCGAGTTCAGCCGACTGCGCGGCCTGTCCACGACCGGCCGCTGCCGCTCCTTCTCCGACGACGCCGACGGCGCCGTCTGGGCCGAGGGCGCCGGCATGCTCGTACTCAAGCGGCTGAGCGACGCCCGCCGGGACGGCGACGAGGTGCTCGCACTGCTGCGCGGCACGGCCGTCAACCAGGACGGCCGCAGCCAGGGCCTGTCCGCGCCGAACGGCCCCGCACAGGAACAGGTGGTCCGGCGGGCCCTGGAGCTGTCCCGGCTCGACCCCGCCGACATCGACTACGTCGAGGCCCACGGCACCGGCACCACCCTGGGCGACCCGATCGAGGCGAACGCCCTCGCGGAGGTCTTCGGCGCCTCCCGGCCCACGGACCGCCCGCTCTACCTGGGCTCGCTGAAATCCAACATCGGGCACACCCAGGCGGCCTCCGGCGTCGCCGGCCTGATCAAGGTGGTCCAGTCCCTGCGTCACCGGACCCTGCCGGCCACCCTGCACGCGGACCGACCCAGCCGCCACGTCGACTGGGCCGACAGCGGACTGGAACTGCTCCGGCGGACGGTGGACTGGCCCGCCACGGGGGAGCGGCCACGGCGCGCCGGTGTCAGCGCCTTCGGCATCAGCGGCACCAACGCCCACGTGATCGTCGAGGAGGCGCCGCCCACCGAGCTCCCGGCACGGACCGAGATCGCCCCGGAGAAGCGGCTGTTCGTGCTGTCCGGACGGACCGAGGCCGCCGCCCGCGCACAGGCGGCGCGGCTGGCCCGGCACGTCAGCGACGACACCGGCCTCCCGGACGTCGCCCACACCCTCGCCCGGCACCGCAGCCACTTCGAGCGGCGCACCGCGTTCGTGGCGGGCGACCGCGACGAACTTGTCGCCCATCTCGACGCGTTGGCGTCCGGTCGCGCGCCCCTCGCCGCGCCCCGCGAGGACCGGACCGGCAAGGTGGCCTTCGTCCTCGCCGGACACGGCGGACAGTGGCCCGGCATGGCCGTGGAACTGGCGGCCGGGTCCAGGCCGTTCCGCGAGGAGCTCGCCCGGATCGACGAGGCGATCCACCGCCAGGCGGGCTGGTCGGTCCGCAACGTGCTGCGGGCGCCGGAGGAGTTCTCCCCGCTGGACCGGACCGAGTACCTGCAACCGGTCCTCTTCGCGGTCAACTCCTCACTCGCCGCCGCCTGGCGCGCCCTCGGCGTCGCCCCCGACGCCGTCGTCGGCCACAGCCTCGGTGAGATCGCCGCCGCCTATTGCGCGGGCGCCCTCACCCTGGACGACGCCGTGACCGTCGTGACCGGTCGCGCGCAGACGGTCGTCCCCCTGGTCGGGCGGGGCGGCATGCTCGCCGTGGAACTGCCGGCCGCCGAGGCCGAGGCACTCCTCGCGCCCTACCCGGACCGGCTGTTCGTCGCGGCGGTCAACAGCGCCCGCTCCACCGCGATCTCCGGGGACGCCGACGCGCTCGCCGAACTCCGCGGCCGACTGGACGAACAGGGCGTCGGCGCCCGCCCGTTGTCGACGCCGTTCGCCTCGCACACCCCCCTGATGGACCCCCTGCGCGACGAACTCCTCGACCGCATCTGCGGCGTCCGGGGCTCGCGCACGCCCACGCCCCTGTACTCGACGGTGCTGGCCGAGCCCATACCGGGCGACCGTCTCGACCCCGCCTACTGGTACGCCAACCTCGCCCGGCCCGTCCGCTTCGCTGACACCGTCCGGCGCATGCTGGACGACGGCTACCGCTACTTCGTCGAGCTGAGCCCGCACCCCTCGCTGCTCCCCGCCGTCGAGGCTGTGGCGGCCGAGGCCGGGATCGACGCCGTGGGTGTCGGTTCACTGCGCCGACAGCAGGACGGCCCCGCCGTACTCCTGCGCAGGGCAGGGGAGCTGTACGCGGCCGGGCGCACCCCCGACTGGACCGCGCTGTTCCCGGACGGCGAGGGCCGCCGGTCCGACCTGCCCACGTACGCCTTCGCCCGCGAACGTCACTGGCTCGCCCCCGCACCGGCCACCGCCACCGGCGGCTCGCCGCTGCTCGGCACCCACGTCGAGGCCAGCGACGAACCCGACCGGCACCTCTTCCAGAGCGACATCGACCTGCGCGACAGCCGATTCGCCTACCTGACCGACCACCAGGTCACCGGCGAGGTCTGGCTGCCCGGCGCCGCCTTCCTCGACCTGGCACTGGAGGCCGCGGCCACGCTCCAGGACGGCGGCGAGGTGACGCTCGCCGACGTGGGCCTCGTCCAGCCCCTGCGGCTGGACGCGGCCCGGCCCGTACGGCTGCAACTGCTGCTGCGGCCCGCCGAGGACGGCTTCCGGGCCTTCACCGTCTCCTCCCGGCCGGCCGGTGAGCGGCGCGCCCGCTGGGAGCGGCACGTCGAGGGCCGGGTCGCCGTCAGCGCCCCGCGGACCACGACCGGCACACCCCTCGCCGACCTGCGCGAGCGATGCACCGAGCAGGTCGACATACCGGCCGTGTACGCCCGGCTCGCCGCCCTCGGCATCGACTACGGACCGCTCTTCCGCGGCCTGGAGACCGGTCACCGCAACGCCACCGAGGCGCTCGGCCGCCTCACCTCCCGCCCCGCCGCCGGACACCTGCTGCATCCGGCCGTCCTCGACGCCGCCTTCCACGCCGCCGCGCTGCCGGCCGACGCACCGCAGGGCCGGGCCTTCGTGCCCGCCGGGTTCGGACGGCTGCGGCACACCGGACTGCGGACCACGCCCGCCTGGGTGACCTGCGAACTGCGCTCGATGACCGCGGACACCGCCACCCTCGACCTGCGGCTGTGGGACGAGCGCGAGCAACTGCTGCTGGAGGCTACGGAGTTCCGCCTCGCCGCGCTCTCCCCGCTGGACGGCGCGCTCTTCGAGACCCGCTGGCAGCCCCGCCCGGTCGCCCAGGAACCGCCCACCACGGGCAGTTGGCTGATCCTCGCCGACGACACCGGCACGGCCGCCGACCTCGCCCGGCGACTGGGCACCTCGGTACCGCACGTGATCGCCCGCAGGGGCCGGGCCTACGAGCCGGAGGGGGCCGGCCGCTACGTCCTCGACACCGCCGACCCCCGGCAGCTGGCCCGCCTCCTCGACGAGGCCTTCGCGGACGGGCCGCCCGAGCGGGTGGTCCAGCTGTCCGCCCTCGACGCCCCCACGATCGAGGACACCCGTACCGCCGAGGAAGCCGCCCGGTCGTGCTGCCTGAGCACCCTGCACCTGGTGCGCGCGCTCGCCGACCGCCCGCGACCCGGCCGCGCACCCCGCCTGTTCGTCGTCGTGCGCGGCACCCAACCCGTGGGTGAAAGCGCACAGGTGACGTACCCTCAGCAGGCGCTCGCGTGGGGCTTCGCCCTCACCGTGGCGCAGGAGCACCCGGAGCTGGCGACCACCCTCGTCGACCTGCCCGCCGACGGCGGGGCCGACGCCCTGTGGACACAGCTGTGGCACGCGGACGACGAACGGCTCGTCGCCGTGCGCGACGCGGGCCGGTTCGTGCCACGTCTGGCCCGCACCCGCCCCGACGACCACGAGGGCCACGGAACCGCCCCGGACGGCGTCCACCTGATCACCGGCGGCCTCGGCGGCCTCGGCCGGGTCGTCGCCGAACGGCTGGTCCGGCGGGGCGTCCGTCGGCTGGCCCTGATGAGCCGGGGCACGCCCGACGCGGACACCGCCCGCTGGATCCAGGACATCGAGGCGCGCGGTGTCACCGTGCACCTCGCCCGCGCCGACGTCTCCGACCGCGCCGCCCTGACGGCCGCCCTGGACACCCTGCGACGCGAGAGCGGCCCCCTCGCCGGGATCGTGCACGCGGCCGGTGTCCTCGACGACGCCACCCTCGCCAACCTGACCGACGAACGCGTCCTGCGGGTCCTCGCACCCAAGGTGCTGGGCACCGCGCTGCTCACCGAACTGGCTCCCGAGGCCGGCAACCTGGTCCTGTTCTCCTCCGTGGCCGGCCTCCTCGGCTCCGCCGGACAGGGCCCGTACGCGGCGGCCAACGCCTTCCTCGACGCCTGGGCCCACCACCTGTCCCGCACCGGCCGCCACGCGCTGAGCCTCGACTGGGGCGCCTGGGCCGGCGTCGGGATGGTCGCCGGGTCCGACACCCGGGCCGCCGAGACCGGCCGCTCGGGCCTCGTCGCCTTCTCCCCGCAGGAGGGCGGCGAGCTGTTCGAGCGCGTCCTGGGCACCTCCCGGCGCCAGCTCGCCCCCGTCGCCCTCGACCGGGAGCTGCTGGCCCTCGACCCGGACGCGGCCCGCACCCGCCCGATCCTGGCCGACCTGGTCACCGCCCCGACCGGCCCGACCGCTTCGGACGACCTCGTGAAGAAGGTGTTCGCGGCGAGCGCCGACGACCGCGTCGCCTGGCTGGAGACCTACGTACGCGCCCGGGTGGTCGAGGTCTCCGGCGGCCTCGTGGACGCGGCCGCCACCACCGCGCTGAAGGAACTGGGCCTGGACTCCCTCATGCTGGTGCGGCTGCGCAACGCCTTCGCCCGCGAGCTGGGCGTCGAACTGCCCACCGCGGACCTGTTCGCCGCCGCCGACATCCGCGGCCTCGCCCGAGCCCTCGCCGACGGCCTGCCGGAACGCGCCGAGGTCCCGCAGCGGGCGGCCGACCGGCCCACCGAGGTGCCCGAGACACAGCTGCGGCCCGCTACCCGTGACGTGGTACGCCTGCTGCGCAGTGCCCGGGCCGGCATGCCCGGCGCGGCACACGCCGTCGGCCTCGCCGTCCGGCTCACCGTGCCGACCACCCGGGAGACGCTCACCGGCATCCTGACCCGGCTCGTCGCCCGGCACGCGGCCCTGCGCACCGCCGTCGTCACGGCTGCCGACGGCACACGGCACCTGCGCGTGGATCGCGCACCGGCCGATCCGGTGCTGCGCTGGACCACCGGCGACGGCGGGTCCGACGCCGCCGACACGCTCCGGGCGCTGCTGGAGCTGCCGTTCGACCTGGCGCGCACCTCGCTGTGGCGGTTCGAACTGCTCGACCGCGCGGCGGCGGGCCAGATCCTCGTGTTCGGCGCCCACCACGCGGTCAGCGACCTCCAGTCGCTGCTGCTCGTGGCCGCGGAGATCGACGCCGAACTCTCCGGCACCGAGCTCGACGGCACGCTCACCAACCGGGACGTCGACCTGCTGATCGAGGCCCAACAGGGCGGCGAGGGCTCGGGCGCCGACTGGCGCGAGGCGTTCCACGGCAGCGAGCGCCTCGACCTCACCCTCGCCGGGCCGCGCCCCGCGAACCGGACCTACCGGGCCGGCAGTGTCACCGTCGTCCTCCCCGAAGGCCTCCTGGAACGCGTCTCGACGGTCGCGAGCCGTCTCGCCGTCACCCCCGCCGCCTTCTGCCTCGGCACCCTGACCGTCCTGCTCGCGAGGATGCGCGAACGCGAGCGGTTCGTGCTCGCCGTGCCCGTGGACACCCGCATCCACGCCGACGCCCACGGCGCGGTGGGTTTCTACGGCATCCCCGTGCCGTTCCCGGCCCAGGCCCGGCCGGACGACACGGTCGAGGAGGTGCTGCGCCGCACGGACGAGCGGCTGCGACGGATCCTGGCCAAGGGCGCCATGTTCTCCGACGTCCTCGCCACCCTCGCCCGACAGGGCCTGCACCGGCCCGACGCCCCACTGGTCGAGGTCTACTTCAATTACGTACGGTCCGCCGGCCGCCTCGACAACCTGGAGGTGCTGCCGGCCGGGACGGGCTACTCCGATCTCGACCTGATGATCACCATGACTCCGGACGCGGGGCGGGTCCGCCTCGACCACAACCTCGACATCCTGGACGCGCCGAGCACCACCCGGCTGGGGGAGGAGTTCCTCGAACTGCTGGCGGAGGCGGCCCAGGATCCGCGGGCGGTCGTCCGCCCGGCCCACGCCACCGCGCGGCCCGCGGCCCGCGGGTCCCTCGCCCTCGCCGCCACCTTCGCCCTCGGCAACCTGCCGCCGCTGTGCGAGGCCGCCCTCGACGGCGAACTGGGCGTCGCCGAAGCCCCGTACCACCAGGTGCTCGCCGCCCTCCAGGACCCCTCCGGCGTCTTCGCCGACCCCGCCACCGCGGTGGGCGTGGTGCTGCTGCGGGCGACGGACCTGGAGCGCTTCGGCCCGCTCGACGACACCGTGCTCGCGGAACTGCGCACCGCCTACCCGGCCGCGCTGCGGGCCCTGGCCGAGCGCACCCGCAAGCCGCTGGTCGTCGGCTTCCCGCCGAGCGGCGCGGTGGCGCGGCGGTTCACCCGCTGGGAGCGCGAAGTCGCCGCCGAACTGGCCGAGTCGCCCGGCATCGCGGTCCTCGGCTGCGACGAGTGGACCCGGCACCACCCCGTCGAGGAACCCTTCGACGAGCGGACCGAGCGACTGGCCCACCTGCCCTTCACCCCGCCCTTCCAGGCCGCGGTCGCCCTGCGCCTGGCCGAGGTCGTACGAGCGGTGCGGCGGCCCGCGCCGAAGGTGATCGCCGTCGACGGCGACGAGACGCTGTGGGGCGGGGTCGCCGGCGAGAGCGGCCCCGACGCGGTGGACCTCACCGGACCGCGCGCCCTGCTCGCCCGCAGGCTGCTCCAGTGGCGGGCGGCCGGTGCTCTGCTGGTCCTGGTCAGCAACAACGACGAGGCCACGGTCCGTGCCGTCCTGGACCGCCCGGACAGCGTGCTCGCGGCCGAGCACTTCAGTGTGGTCTCCGCCGCCTGGGGCCCCAAGCCGGGCCGACTCGCGGAGGCGGCCCGCACGCTCGACCTGGGCCTGGACAGCTTCCTGTTCCTGGACGACAACCCGGCCGAGATCGCCAAGATGCGGGCGGCACTGCCGCAGGTGCTGTCGGTGACCTGCCCGCCGGCGGGTGAACTGGACGCCTTCCTGGACCGGTTGTGGCCGCTGGTCCCGGCCGCGGCGACCGCCGAGGACGCCCTGCGGGCCCGCTTCTACGCACAGGAGCGGGAGCGGGACGCCGTCCGTGAGGAGGGCGGGTTCGAGGACTTCCTCGCCCGGCTGGAACTCCGGGTCGACATCCGTGAGGTGTCCGAGGAGGACGTGCCCAGGGCCGAGCAACTGGTCCGCCGGACCAATCAGTTCACCCTACGAGCCCGTTCCGCCGACGGGGGCGATCTCGCCCGCTGGCGGCAGCGCGGCGAGGTGTGGACGGCCGCGGCCCGCGACCGCTTCGGCGACTACGGCCAGATCGGCCTCCTCGCCGTCCGGGCCGACGGCGACCGGCTCGACGTACTGGCCTGGCTGATGAGCTGCCGGGCGCTCGGCCGCGGGGTCGAGGAACGTCTGCTCCAGTGGCTGGCCGACCGCGCCGACGAACTGGGCTGCACGAAGGTCAGGTTGACGGCGGAGCGCACCGAACGCAACGCGCCGGCCCGTCGGCTGATCGCCGCGCTGGGCGGCGGTCACCAGGACGACGAGCGGCTGGAGACCGTGGCCACACCGGAACACCTGCGCGCGTTCCGCTCCTGGCGGCAGCGCTGAACGGGGACCGAGCGGCCATGACGGAAAGGACCGTGCACAACGTGAAGGGCTCTCATGCGTGACGTGAACGAGGAAGCCGGGCGACGGCGGTGGGTCGCCGAGTCGATCGAGCGGGGCGGCGGCGGCCTCAGCGTGACCGACCTGCTGGCCAAGGTGGCGACGGGGGACACGACGGCACAGCCACCGGCGGCTGAGGCACAGCCCGTGCCCGAGGTGCCCGCGGTACTCGCGGTTCCGGGCGGGGCTCCGGTCGCCGCCTCGGCCTCGGCTTCGGCTTTGGCCTCGGCCTTGGGTTCGATTCCGGCTTCGGCCTCGGCCTCGGCTTCGGCCTTGGATTCGGCTTCGGTTTCGGCTTCGGTTTCGGCTTCGGACGTGGACGTGCTGGCGGCCGCCATCGCCGACGCGGCGGGCCGTCACCTGCCCGAGGGCCGCCTTGCGCCCGACGCCGACTTCTTCGACGCCGGGGGAAGCTCCGTGCACGCCGTGGAACTCGTCGCGGAACTGGAACGCGACCTGGGCGTGGAACTCGACCTCGACGACGTGTTCGCGGACGCGCGCCCGATCAGTCTCGCCCGGCGCTGGCTGACGGCGGGCGGGCCACCGGCAACTCCGGCTCCACTCGGGCAAGTTGCCCCGGTGGTCTCCCTCAGTCCGGGGACCTCAACAGCCTCCGCGCCCCGGACGGCCACGGCGGCGCCCCTGAGCCCCGGCCCGCTCCCCCTCTCCGCCGCAGGCACCCTCCCCGCCCCCGCGCCCCGTACCCTCCCCGCCGCGGACCAGCGCACCACCCCCGCGGCCCCCGCTGCCGCCCTCCTGCCCGGCGGGCCCGGCGCCCCTCACGCCAGGGCCCGTCGTGAGGATCTCGACCAGATCCTGGCCGATCTCGCGCTCGCCGACCGGCTGCCGTTCACCGATGTGCCCGAGCCCTTGCCCCCGCGACGGATCCTGCTCACCGGTGCCACCGGATTCCTCGGCAGCCACATGCTGCTGGACCTGCTGCGGCACAGCGACGCGCACGTCTACTGCCTGGTCCGCGCCGCCGACGAGGAGGCGGCCGTCGCCCGGCTCGGTGAGCAACTGCGCGGCTACCGGTTGCCCTGGTCGGCGGAGGTCCGCCGCCGGATCACCGTGCTGCCCGGCGACATCCGCCGGCCGCGCCTCGGGCTGTCCGAGGAGCTGTGGCACACCCTCGCGCACGAACTGGACAGCATCGTCGGCGTGGCGGCGGCCGTGGACTTCCTGCGCGGCTACCAGTCGCTGCGCGGCAGCAACGTGCTCGGCGCGCTGGCCCTGGCGGAACTCGCCGCGACCGGGCGGCCCAAGCCCCTGCACCACATCTCGTCCATCGCCGTCTTCAACGAGGTCGGCATCACGTCCATGGGCGAGGACGACCCGCTCGCCCACGTCGACCGCCTCGTCGCGGGCTACGACCAGTCCAAGTGGGCCGCCGAGGTAGCGCTGCGCCGCGCCCGCGACCACGGCCTGGTGGTGTCCGCGCTGCGCCCCGGCGGCATCGCCGGCCACACCGGCACCGGCGCCTACAACCCGCAGGACCTCAGCAGCGGTTTGATCTCCGCCTTCGGCCGGTTCCGCACGGTGCCCGCCTTCCGCTACCTCAACGCGGCCCCGGTGGACTGGGTCAGCCGTGTCGCGGTCGCCGTCGTCTGCGAGCCCGACGCCTGGGGCTTCGACTACAACCTCACCGGCGTACCCAACACCCTCGACGACGTCGTACGGGACATGGCGTTCGGCGGCATGCACGTGCGGGTGCGGGACTGGGACGAGTGGCGCACCGACGCCCTGGCCCGTCTCGAAGCCGACCCCGTCCCCGAACTCGATTTCCTCAACCGGGTGTTGAGCAGCCCGACCGCGCTCAGGCTGTGCGAGGCGACTCTGAAGGGCCCGGCCGCCGACGACGACCGCACCGCCGCACTCGTCCGGGCGCTCGGCCTGCCGCTCGCGGCCCGCTACGACGCCCGGGCACAGCTGAAGACGTTCGAGAGCCTCGCGGGCGACGGCCTGGCCCGCCTCCCGCACCGCGACGACCAGCCCTACCTGTGGTTCACCGAGACCACCGAAGGCGGCGTGCACCCGATCGACGGCGAACACGACGGCGACGGCGGCACAGACGTCGACCTCGATATCGGCGATGGCGGCAGCGGCACCCCCTGCTCGATGACGCTCACTCTCTCCATCGCGAGCATGTACCAACTGGTGAAGGAGCGCCGGGTGGACGTGGCCGGCGAGGTGCGGTGCCCCGCCGTCCACCCCGAACCGCTGACCGTGGAGCACGGCGACATCTGGGTCCGCCCCGACGAGGGCATCCCGCAGCGGCACGGCCTGCGTCACCAACTCCTGCGCTACCGGCTGATATTGCGCGACGCGGACGGCGGACTGTGGTGGCTGGAGGGCCACAAGTACGCCCGGGCCCGCCGCGACCTGTGGCGGCAGACCCGGGCACTGGCCGTCGAGATCGGCCGCGACGGCGCACCGGCCACGCTGGCCGGCGAGGTCGTCGTCCCCGCCGACTCCTACGTCCGCGACCAGATCGACGGCATCGAGGTCGCCCCGCATCTGACCGGTCAGGAGAAGCGGGCCGCCAAGCTGACCTGGCTGGCCTGGTTCGGTCTGGAGATGGGCCGCGGACTGATCGGCCCGTTCGCCCGGGCCGCCGCGGACCTGCTCGACCTGCGCCGCACCCCCACCCTCACGGAGCACCAGCGATGATCTTCAAGACCGGTTCCACCGTCGGCAGGCCGCCGCTGCGCAGGGTCCGCACCGCCACCGCCCCGCGCCCGCTGCGCCACCGCCTCGACCCGGCGGCCGTCGAGGAGATCCCGCTGCGGGCCGCCGACGGCGTCCGCCTCGGCCTGACCCGCGTCGAGACCGGCGACACCGGCCGCCCCGCCGTACTGCTGCTGCACGGGCACACCGCGTCCGCCGACATGTTCCTCCAGCCCGAGACCCGCAACCTGGTCGACGTCCTGGTCGACGAGGGCTACGAGCCGTGGCTGCTGGACTGGCGGGGCAGCTGCCGGCTGCCGTACAACGAGACCGGACAGCGGTACACCTACGACGACGTGGCCCTGTACGACATCCCCGGGGCCGTCTCCTACATCCGCGGCCGCATCGGTGACCGCCCGCTGTTCGCGGTCGCGCACTGCATCGGTTCCCTCACCCTGTCGCTGAGCATGACGGCGGGCCTGGTGCCGGGCCTGGCGGGCGTGGTGTCCCAGGGGGTCTTCCTGACGCCGAAGCTCGCGGGCCGCACCTCCCTGCGGATGACGGTGGCGGGGGAGCTGCTGAAGACCCGGATCGACCACGTCCCGGTCGACTTCCGCAAGGTCGGCCTGTGGTCGAAGTACACGCCGCTGTTCGCGCTGGCCTCCCGCGGGGCGAGCTGTCCCGATCCGACCTGCCAGATCCTGCACAACTCGGCCTGGGGCACGGGCGCGTCCCTCTTCGTGCACGAGAACCTGTCGGACGCCACCCACGACCGGCTCGCGGAACTGCTCGGCCCCGCGCCGCTGTGGATCCTGCCCCACCTGCGCCGGATCGAGCTGGCGCGCAGCGTGGTCCGCTGGCACGACACCGACCACCGTTACCGGGCCCTGCCGCCCAACGCGCTGGACGCGGCCGGCCGCATCGACACCCCGGTGCTGCTGCTCGCGGGCAGCGAGAACGGGCTGTGGCTGGACTCGCAGGAGCTGTGCCGGGACGTACTCGCCCGTCGGCAGCCGCAGTTGGACGTGACGTACACCGAGATCCCGGGCTACGGCCACCTCGACACGTTCCTGGGCCGGGGCGCCGCCCTCGACGTGTTCGGACACATCCTCGGATTCCTCGGCGAACGGCGGTGACGGCCGCGGGGGTGGCCGGTTACCGTACCGGTCAGTAACCGGATTGGCCGGACCGCACTCCAGGAGGCTCCCATGCCGCAGCTCGAAGTCGACGGCGCAGCCCTGACGTACGACGACGAGGGCCCCCGCGACGGTGAGGGCGTGCCCTTGGTGTTCATCCACGGCTGGACCGCCGACCGGCACCGCTGGGACCACCAGGTGGCGCACTTCGCTGAGCGGCGCCGGGTGGTCCGGCTCGATCTGCGCGGGCACGGCGACAGCGGCGGGGCGGGGGTGCGGACGATCGCGGAACTGGCGAACGACGTCCTTGCCCTGCTCGACCATCTGAAGATCGAGCGGTTCGTGCCGGTCGGTCACTCCATGGGCGGGATGATCTCCCAGACCATCACCCTCGAACACCCCGAGCGCGTCGAGCGCATGGTGCTGGTCAACTCCATCAGCCGGATGACCTACAGCCGGGGCCGCGGCCTGCTGATGGCGGCCTCGACCCTCGTGCCCTTCAAGCTGTTCGTCGCCACCAACATCCAGCGCGCGTTCGCCCCCGGCTACCCGCGCGAGGAGATCCGGCGGTACGTGCGCTCCTCCGCGGACACCCCGCGGGAGGTCGTGATGACGCTGTACGGCGCCATGCGGGCCTTCGACGTCCTGGACCGGGTCGGCGAGATCCGCACGCCCACCCTGCTGGTCCACGGCTACTACGACATCCAGCTGCCGGTGCAGCAGATGCTGCGGATGGCGAAGGCGTACCCGGACGCGGAGGTCCGCATCCTCGACGCCGGTCATGAGCTCCCGGTGGAGAAGCCGGCCGAACTCACCGCGGCGATCGCCCGGTTCGTGACCGGCCCGGCGGCCTGAGGGCCCCCGGACCGGGTTCGTTCAGGCGGCGGGGTTCTCGGCGAGGAGGGCGTGGCCGACCGGGGTGAGGGTGTAGAGGATCGTGGTGCCCCGCCGGGTGGCCGTGACCAGTCCGGCCTCCCGCAGGACCCGCAGATGGTGGCTGGCCGCGGCCGGTGAGGCGGCGGCCCGGCGGGCCAGCTCGCCGGCCGAACAGCCGTCGGCCGCGGCCCGCAGGATGGCGGCCCGGCTCACGCCCAGCAGCCCGGCCAGCCGGTCCCGTCCGGGTTCCGGCGCGGGCCCGCTCCACCAGTCGGCGGAGCGGGCCACGGGATACACCAGCACCGGCGGCAGCCGCGGGTCGATCAGGGTGACCGGGCGGCGCCAGCAGAACACGGAGGGGACGAGGACCAGCCCGCGGCCGCCCAGATGAAGGTCCCGGTCCAGCGGGTAGTCGGCCTCCAGCACCGGCGGATGCCAGCGCAACAGCGGCCGGAAGCTGTTCAGGACGGCCTCGACGCCACCCAGCATGAAGGCCCGGGCGCGCACCGACCGGTCGGCCTCCGCCTGCGTGGCCACGCGCGGCCAGTGCGGCCTCAGTGCCGTGTCGTGATACGTCCGCAGCGCGGCGCCCAGGGCCCGTAACGCCTCGACGTCCCCGCGCGCCAGGTCCGACACGTGATCCGGCAATGGGCCGAGGGTCAGCAGCTCCCGGCGCAGCCGGCCGCGCGGTGTGTTCAGCACGGCCTCGATGCCTTCCGTCAGGCCCTGCTGTCCCTCCTGTGGGGTGAGGAAGTCCGGGAAGTCGCCGTAGGCGGGGGCCACCGTGCGCAGCAGGCGGGGCATCCAGCCGGGCAGCCGGCGCAGTTGCTCGCGCGCCTCGGCCCGCCACGGGTCGAACACGGCGGGTCCGTCCCGGTTGCCGAGCAGGTTGGTACTGAGCACGACCTCCCACAACGGATCGGGCCCGGCAGCGATACGTGTGCGGGCCAGATCGTCACCCGAGAAATGCAGCCGCAGCACGCCGACTCCTCCCATCGGCTCCTCCTCCGCAATCTAGCCTTCCCACTCCGGTATGGACCAGGCAACTTCCATGGAGATTGAAGGATGTAGCAGTTCCGAGTGACCCCGGGTGAGGATGTGCCCGCGCGGCAGGGCCGAGTTCGCCGACGAGGGGGCGGCGACCTCGCGGGGGGAAGGGGCTCAGCCGGGGACGTCGCCGTGGGCGTCCCCGGCGTGTGGCCCGGCGGACGGGGAGCGCGGCGACGGGGTGTGGCGTCAGCCGTGATCCAGCACCCCGTCCGCGGCGGCGGCCGAGGGCTGCCAGTACGTCGTCACCGGCTCCCACACCCGGATCGTGCCGCCCGTCCCGAGCTGCGCCGCGGTGAACGCGCGGCCCCGGTGGGACGGGTCGGCGGCCACGGTCAGCGCGTGCACCCCGCGCGCCTGCGGGTCCGTCGGCTCGGCGACCGTGCGTACGGCCGCGTACGCCGTCCGCCCCGGTCCGAGCCGGTACGTCCCGCCCGCCGCGGAGGGCAGCGGCAGCGCCGCGCCGTCCAGGTTCCCGAAGACGACGGTGGGGATCAGGTCCAGGGCGCACACGGACCGGCCGTGGTTGGTCACGCTCACGCGCACCACCGCCGGATTACCGGGCACGGCCGCGGCCCGCAGCGTGACGGCCCGCTCCCGGCACCCGTCGGGCCCGGCGTCGGCCCGGCTCTGCGGTGCGGCCGCGAACAGGGCGAGGACGACGGCGGCAGACAGCAGGAGCGCGGCGGCCGGGGCGGCGACGGCCGGACGGGTGCGGAGTCGGCGGTGCATCGGCGGTTCCCTCCGGTCACGGGCGCGTACGGGTCGACTGCGTGGGGCGCCGCCTGCCCAGGGCGACGGCGAGGACGGGCGAGACGCCGTAACGGGTTCACGTGGTGTGGGTGCCGTGTGGATCGCGTCCCGGGTCAGTCGTCGTCGGCGCCGCAGGAGCTGCCGTCGGCCGGCAGGGAGCCGTACAGCAGGAACGCGTCGACCTTCCTGTGCACGCACTTCGACGACGTGTACCCGGTGTGCCCGTCACCCTTGTTGTCGAGCACCACGGCCGACGGACCGAGCCGCTTCGCCGTCTCCAGGGTCCAGCGGTAGGGCGTCGCCGGGTCGCCGCGGGTGCCGACCAGGAGCATCTTCGGCGTGTCCACGTTCTTGACGTCGTCGCGGATGTAGTCCGTGCCCCTGGGGCGGCCGTAGCACATCAGCACCTGGGTCAGCCGGTACCTGCCGAACACGGGGGACGCCTGGTCGTACGCTCCGCGCAGCCGGTCGAGGTCCTTGGTGACCTGTGCGGCGGTGGGGCGGTCGGGGTCGTCCGCGCAGTTGATCGCCACCAGTGCCGCCGAAAGGTTGTCGACGGGGATGTCGGCCTGGTCGACGAGGCCGCCGTCGGGCTGGTGCCCGGAGCGCGGCGCACCGCTCTCCTGCCGGACCGGAAGGCCTTGGCCGCCGGAGGTGAACCCCATGATCGCGCGTGGCTCGCCTTCCTCGACGAGTTCGGCCAGGGCCCGTTCCAGGAGGGGCCAGAGTTTCTTGCTGTAGAGCCCCCGGCCGAGCGCGCCCACGAGGTCCTGGCCGGAGAACGGCGGGCCGAAGCCCGTCGGCACCGGGTCCAGATCGAGCGAGCGGACGACCTGGACGATCTGCTCCCTGGCCTTGCGCGCGTCCTGTCCGAACGGACAGGAGACGTCCTTCACGCACCAGTCGAGGAAGTCCTCCAGCGCGACCTGCTGGCCCGCGGCCGCCGCCACGCCCTGCTCGGCCAGTGACTCGGTCAGGGTGTCCACCCCGTCGAGCGCCATCCGGCCCACCCGGTCCGGGAACTGCGCCGCGTACACCGCGCCCAGCCGGGTTCCGTAGGAGAACCCGAGATAGTTGAGCTTCTTGTCGCCGAGGGCCTGGCGGATGACGTCCAGGTCCCGCGCGGAGTTCACCGTGCCTATGTGGGGCAGGACCGGCCCGGAGTAGCGGGCGCAGGTCTGAGCCGCCTGCTTCAGCTGCCCGAGGGCGGCCTGCGGGTCCTCCAGGCTGTTGGTCTCCTTCGTGGTCGTCGCAACCTCCTGCCGGCCCTCACCGCAGCTGACGGGCGAGGACCGGCCGACGCCGCGGGGGTCGAAGGAGACCATGTCGTAGCCGTTCGTCAGGCCCATGAAGTCCTTGCCGCCGGAGGCCAGTTCGTCGACCCCGGAGCCGCCCGGGCCGCCGAAGTTGAGCAGCACCGAGCCGTGCGACTTCCCCGTCGTCCGGTAGCGGGCCAGGGCCAGGTCGAGCGTGCCGGAAGCGGGCCGCGCGTAGTCGAGGGGGACCGTGACCTTCCCGCACCGCAGATCCGCGGGTATGCCATGACCCGGGCACGCCGACCAGGTGATCTTCTGGTGGTAGAACCGGGACAGTTCGGTCTCGACGCCGTCCGCGACCGCCGTCGGCAGCCCCGCGCCCAGCAGGGCCAGCCCGACGGCCCCGCCCAGCGCACGGCGCCGTATCGCGGGACGCGTGGACAGCTTTGCCGGCATCGGTGCCTCCAGGGCGCCCCCACAACGGTCCGGGGCGCATACTCCCGCTCACGATAGGCGGACCCCGGAATCCTCGCCTCCGGGCGAAGGATCCTCCTTTCGTACCCCTGCCGTCGTTGACGCCGGTATGACCGTATTGCTGCCAGTTCGAGTGCTGTGCCGCTCGATGGGGTGAAGGGGCGATAAGCCATAACTCCGATGGTTCGAGCCGCGTTCTACGGGGTGCGGGCGAGCGCCCGCGACCATGTCTGGAAGGCAGGGAACCTATGAGACGGGTTACCCGAAACGGTGTGATCGCAGTAGCCGCCGCCTCCGGCGCTATGGCGGTCACGATTCCCGCTTACGCCGGTTCCGCGGCGGACGGTTCCGCAGCCGGTTCGCCGGGTCTGATCTCCGGTAACGCGATTCAGCTCCCGGTGCACGTTCCGGTGAACGTGTGCGGGAACACCGTGAACGTGGCGGGGTTGCTGAACCCGGCCGCGGGCAACACCTGCGCGAACCGTGACTCGGCCGGGTCCGGGGCGGTCCGAGCCGGCGCACCCGGCCGGGCGGCCTCCGGCCGGGGGGCGTCCGATCGAGCGGCGGCGCCCGGCGGGGCCGCGGCCCAGGGGGGCGCGGAGGCGCACGGCGAGGCGGCCGACTCGCCCGGCCTCCTCTCCGGCAACGGCCTGGAGCTCCCGGTTCACCTCCCGGTGAACGTCAGCGGGAACGCCGTGACCGTGGTCGGCGCCGGCAACGCGTCCGTCGGCAACGAGTCCACGAACACCTCCGTGGAACCCCCGGCCGAGCCGGTGCAGCCCACGACTCCGGTGGACCGCGTCGTCCCGCCGACGCCCCAGAAGCCGCGGTCCATGTCGTACGACTCCGGTGAGACCGTGACCTCCCTCGCCCACACGGGAGCGGACCAGACGCTGCCGGCCCTCGCCGGCAGTGCCGCCCTGGTCCTGGGCGGAGCCGCCCTCTACCGGCGCTTCCGGCCGCAAGCGGATCGCTGACCGAACCCTTTCTCCCGGTTCGGCATGACCTACGGAGGGCCTCATGAGCGGGGCCCTCCGTCAGGCGTCGCCGCGGTGGAAGCGCCGGTGCAGGGCGCGTACCTCCTCGACCAGCGCGTCCACCGGCCCCTCCACGACCACCCCGGGGGCGATCTCCCCGACCGGCAGGCTCCGCACCGGCGGCGCGGGCACCCCCCATCCGCCGAGCCAGCCCGCCAGCTGCTCGGACGACGCCACGTACACGATGCGCCCGAGCCCCACCCAGGCATGCGCGGCCGCGCACATGGGGCAGTGCTCGCCGGACGTGTAGACGGTCGCCGCCGCCCGCTCCCCGACGGTCATGCGCGCCGCCGCCCAGCGGGCCAGCTCGAACTCCGGATGCCGCGTACGGTCGCCGGAGGCCACCCGGTTGTGGTCCTCCGCCAGTACGGAGCCGTCCGCGCCCACCAGCACCGACCCGAACGGTTCGTCGCCCGCGGCCAGCGCCTCGGCGGCCAGCTCGACGCACCGACGCAGATACGGCAGTTCGGCGTCCTTCACCATGGCGCACTCCTCTCCTCATCCCATGATCCGGAACCGCAGGCTACGTGCCGCGGGCGGCCCGCCGAGGCCCCTCCGCGTACGACGGAAGACGTGCCGGTCGTAAATGCGTTGAGGCGGCCGGTCCCGACTGCTGAAGTCGACGCATGAGTCACTTGGATCACGCGGCGGTACTCGCCCTCTACGACCGGGTCATGCGCGAAGGCGTCCGCCCCGACGGCCCCGACGCCCGCGTCGAGCACACCGGCAGGGTGGTCCGTCAGGTCGCCTCCGCGCAGGGCTGGAACGGAATCACCTGGTCGGCGCTGGACGCGGCGGGCGCGGACGCGGTGATCGCCGAGCAGATCGCGTACTTCACCGGGCTGGGCCGCGCGTTCGAGTGGAAGCTCTACGCGCATGACCTGCCGGTCGACCTCGGGCGGCGGCTCCTGGCGGCCGGGTTCACGCCCGAGCCCGAGGAGGCGCTGGTGGTGGCCGAGACGGCCGGCCTGTCCCTCGACGCCGAGCCGCCCGCCGGAGTCCGCGTCCTGCCCGTCACCGACGCCGCAGGCGTCGACCTGATGGTCGAGGCGCACGAGAAAGCCTTCGGCACGGACGGCGCCCGGCTGCGCCATCAGGTGCTCGCCCGCCTCGCCGCCGACCCGGAGTCCCTCGTGGCCGTGGTCGCTCTCGCCGGTGACGAGCCGGTGAGCTCGGCCCGCATGGAACTGGTCCCCGGCACACCGTTCGCCGGACTGTGGGGTGGCGGCACCGTCGAAGCCTGGCGCGGCCGGGGCATCTACCGCGCCCTGATCGCCCACCGCGCCCGCGTCGCCGCCGACCTCGGCTACCGCTACCTCCAGGTCGACGCCTCCGCCGACAGCCGCCCCATCCTGGAACGCCTCGGCTTCACGCAATTGAGCACGACGACGCCGTACGTGTACGCGCCGTAGCGCGTCCGCGGCCCGGGCCACGTCTGCCGGATCGGACGGGGCCGGGCCGGGCCCGTACGCGTACGTGCCGTAGCGTGCCGGCGCCCGGGGCCGCGGCGGTCGGTCGGGGCCGACGGTCACGTGCGGATACGTGCCGTAGCGCGCCGGCGGCCTGGACCTCGGCAGCCGGTCGGGCGGGGGCCGACGAGTCCGTACGTGTGTGCCGTAGCGCGCCCGCGCCGCGGGCCACCTCAGCCGGATCGGCCGGGCAGGATCGCCTCGTGCGTGTAACGCGCCGCCGGGCCCGGGCCTCGGCAGCCGGTCGGGGCCGGACCCGGGCCGGGCGGCAGGGCACCTCACCCCAGGTGGCACCACGCCGCACGCGCAGGCGCGTGCGGCGGCCGGGTCACGTCAGGTCGAACGTGTCCGCCAGGGCGTCGAGCTGGGCCGTGAGCAGCGTGCCCCCGTCGTGGCCCATGCCCTTGAACTGGCCTGACACCTCCAGGCCGATCGCCCCGTGCAGCTGGGTCCAGACGAGCACCGCACCGGCCAGCGCGACCCCCTCGGCCCCCGCGGGAACTCCGCCGCGGGCCCAGTCGCCGACCGCCGTGTCCTGCTCCGCCCACACCGACATCTGCGCCACGACGGGGCGCACCGCCGCCGACGGCTGGGCCCCGGCGAAGGCCGCCAGGAACGGGCCGAGCACCGCCCGCGCGCTGTCCAGCGTGTCCGGGGGCGCGGTGTAGCCGGGCACCGGGGTCCCCTCGATCAGCAGATAGCGGTGCGGCTGGGCCACCGCCCACTCCCGGCAGGCACCCGCGAGCGCCTGGAGACGGGCGCGGGCCCCACCACGCTCGGCGAGGGTGTCCGCGGCCTCGGCGACGGCCGCGGACAGGTCCGCGTAGGCGTCGCGGATCAGGTCCGTCAGCAGCGCGTCGCGGCTGTCGAAGTACCGGTAGAGGGCGGGCCCCGACAGCCCGACCTCCTTGGCGATGCGCGTCAGGGCCACCGCCCCGGTACCGCCCTCGGCCAGTTGCCGCAGGGCGATGTCCTTGATCTCCGCGCGCGTCTGCTCGCGATAGCGCGCCCTCGGGCTCTGCCCCGTGCCGGTCACGGCGACTCCTCTCTCCAGTGCGCGACACACCCTAACGAAGGCCGGGGTGCCCCACACTTGCTAGGCATCATCACAACAGTTACAGTATCTAACTGTAGCGACTGGCCATCAGGGCCGGAAGTCGAGAACCACGGACCGAGGAGATCGCCATGTCCGCTGTCACCGACGAGAACCGCAACCAGGGCCAGGACCTGCACGCCGTCCTCGGCGCCGGGCCCGCCGGTACCACGCTCGCCGGCGAACTGGCCCGCCGGGGCCACTCCGTACGGCTCGTCGACCGCAAGGGCGAGGGCCCGGCGCTCGACGGGGTGGAGCGGTTCGCCGCCGACGTCAGCACCGCCGAGGGCGCGCGGGCGGCCGTGGCCGGCGCCGCGGTCGTTTACCACTGCGTGAACGTCGGCTACCACCTCCAGGTGGAGGTGATGCCCCGCATCCAGGAGGCCGTCCTGAGCGCCGTCGAGGCGTCCGCAGCGCGCCTGGTCGTGCTGGACACGCTCTACCCGTACGGCGAGACCGGGGGAGCGGTCATGACGGAGGACTCCCCGTGGCGGGCCACGAGCCGCAAGGGCCGGATGCGCGCCGAGCTCGACGAGAAGTACCTCGACGCACACCGTGAGGGACGTGCCCGGGTGGTCCTGGGCCGGTCCGCCGACTTCGTCGGCCCGGGCGTGCTCAACTCCTCCCTGGGTGCCGCGGTGTTCCCCGGCGCGCTCACCGGCGGACAGGTGATGGCTTTCGGGGACATCGACCTGCCGCACAGCTACACGAACATCGCGGACGTGGCCGCGGGCCTGGCCACCCTCGGCGAGCACCCGGAGGGCGACGGCCGGGTCTGGCACCTGCCGACCGCGCCCGCCGTCAGCACACGGGAGATCCACGCCATGATCGAGAAGCGGGTGGGCGCCGCACTGGACGTGGCGATCCTCGAAGAGGCCCGCCCCGTCGGCCCGTTCGACGAGCGGTTCATGGCCGAGTACGCGGAGATGTTCTACCAGCACACGGAGCCGCAGATCGTGGACTCCGCCGCCTTCGAGGAGGCCTTCGGCGTCACCGCGACACCGCTCCCGGAGACCGTGGACACCACCGTGGCCTGGTACGGCGAGTGGCTCGCGGCCAGGTGAGGGCCGCGTCCCGGCGGCTCACAGATCGTGCTGGTACTCCACCGACCGGTGCGTCGGGACGTAGCCGAGCGCGTCGTTGACCGCGAGCATGGGCGCGTTGCCGTCTGCCGTGTCGGTGAGCAGCCCGCCCAGCCCCGGGTGCCGCTCGAGTGCCCGGCGGATCGACGCAGCCTTCATCCAGCGGGCGAGGCCGCGGCCGCGGTGCTCCGGGAGCACCGCGGTGCCGTAGTGCTGTCCGTCACCCAGGCCGTCGCCGGGCACGACCAGTTCGCTGAAGCCGACGACGCGGCCGTCCGCGGTGTCCACCGCGGCGACGGTGTGCAGCAGATCGCCGCGCCGGGCGACCGCCTCGGCGGCCGCGACCACCCGCTCCACGTCCCAGACCACCGTGCCGTAGTCGGTGTCCTCCATCGGCATGTCGTCCATGGCGCGCCGCGAGTCGGCGTACGTCCGCGCCAGCTCGGCCGGCACGGTGCCGTCCCACGCCGTCAGCCGGTAGCCCGGGTGGGGACGGTCGACGAGCGCGTCGAGCGCCTCGGGGTCGGCGTCGGCCGTCGACAGCCGGGCGTACGTCAGGGACAGCACCGGCCGGAAGTCCCGCGCGGCCAGGAACAGGTCGGCGGGGGAGCCCTGCCGGGCCTGGGCGAGCACCGCCCGCCGCCCCTCCGACCGCGCCGCGGCCAGGGCCGCGTCCAGCAGCCGGGTGCCGACGCCCGTGCGCCGTTGCGCCCGGTGCACCGCGAGTTCCAGCTCGGCCAGGTGCTCCTGCCCCGCCCGGGTGAACAGACGCAGGAACGCGGATCCGACCGGCTCTCCGTCCTCGTCGGAGGCCAGCCAGGCCAGGCGACGGCTGGACGGCCCGGGTTCGGGATCGGTGAGCGGGGTGATGCGCGGGGACAAGGCGGCTCCGTCACGGTGGGCGTGGAGGTGGGTCGAGCCGCAGCAGCCAACTGCAACACGACCGCCGCCCGCAACGGGATTTACGGCGGTCCGGGCCGCGCCGTCCTGTTCGGGAGGTCGGCGGCGCGGCAAGGGGCGGCCCCGGTGTCGGGGCCGCCCCATCGTGTCTCCCCGGGTAGACCGTCGTGGCTGTCGCGGGCTACCGAGGCGTGGCGCCACTCGCGCCGCGCCTCACCGCCGGGCCCGGGACCGGTCCAGTGCGGCCACGCCCAGCGCGGCGAGGCCGATCTGGATGAGCCACTCGATCCAGTCGACGCCGTCGGTGTCGGCCACGTCGAAGGCGGCGGCTATCGCCGCTCCGACGAACGCGGCCAGAATGCCGACGCCGATCGTCCACAGGATGCCGATGCGCTGACGTCCCGGAACGACGAGCCGTCCCAGCACACCGATGATGATGCCGATGATGATGGCACTGACGATGCCGGAGATCTCCATTTCCGCCCCTCTGTGTCGGACCCTCGCTGCACTGCATCTGCCCGCTGGAGCCTGGTGCAGTCCCTTCCGGTTACTGCCCGCGCTTGATGGTCCTCGCACAGCCATGCCAGGTGGCCTTTTTGCTCCACGCGTGTAGATCCCCATGTTGGTTCTGCACGCCAGGACTTGGCGAGCGCACCCGCAATGTCCGCACCCCTCTGGGAGGTTTGACGGATGCCCGGATCCAGAAGGTCCCGACGCGGAGTCACCACCGGCGTCGCTGGTCTCGGGCCGCTCACCTGGAGTGCCACCAGCGGCGGCATCAGCGACTTCAGCAGCCAACGAAAGGGCGCTCGACGTGAGCTGACGTCCTGGGCCCGGCTCGGCGCCGGGCCCACCCGGTCATGGCGCCGGGACGGTCCGCTCCGGCGTGTTCCAGCCGGAGACCCGCACACGCGGCGCGGAGCCGTGCAGATCGGCCGTCCGGTAGGTGGCGGTCAGCGTCATCGACTCACCGGGCCAGAGGCTGACGTCGTTGTCCGACCACCGCACCGGCAGGACCGGCCGGCCCGCCGCGTCCACGAGATGGACGTCCGTCATCAGCGACGGGGTCTTCGCGCTCCCCGTGGCCCGCACGGTCACCGTCGTGGTCGACAGGTCGCCCGAGGACCGTGTCGACGCCGTGGCCGACACCGGCGCCTGCGCCATCGAGGCGAGCCCCTTCAGGTCCGCGTAGGCGGTCGTCGGCGTGTAATACCAGTCGGTGCGGGCCCAGTCGAGGGTGTCCGGCCTGGTGGAGAGCCAGTACACGTTCCGGCTCAGCTCGGTGCCGGCCGAGTCGAACAGGACCAGGCGGGCCAGGTATGTGGTCGACAGTCCGCTCACGGACGACGGCAGTGTCAGTGCGGTGGTGCGCGCGCCGTCCCCGTCGACCGTCACCCCCTTGACCGTCGTGTCGTACTTCTGCGTGCCGTCGGGGTCGAACAGCGTGGCCCGTACGGTGAGTCCCTCGGCGGGGGCGTGCCGGTTGTCCACCACGACGACCGAGCGGTCGTCGTACGAGTACTGGACGTGCAGCGGCTCGTTCGCCTTCTTCGCCCCGAAGTAGGCGCCTCCCTGGTCGAGGTAACGATCCATCAGCTGCCAGTGCAAGGACGTCCAGCCGCTGTTGAACATCCAGTAGATCACTCCGGTGGACGGCTTCGAGGAGTCGGTGGCGTTGCGCCCGTACGCCTCGAACTGGGCGCGCACGGCCTCGTACTGGGCGAGCTGCGCCTTGCGCACGTAGTCGGTGAGGCTGCTCGGGGCGCCGTAGCGGCCGGTGAGGGCGTTGTCGTAGAGCTTGAGCGTGCCGAAGGTGGCGGACGGGGAGCGGTGGTACTGCTTGGCGTCCGGGTTCTTCCAGAGGGTGTCCAGCTCGGCGGGGGTCATCATCCGGCGCAGGGTGTCGAGGGTGGGGATGTCGGGGCCCGCGCTGGTCTCGGAGTTGAAGCCGGTGGCGCCGCCCTCCCGCTTGGCGTACCAGTAGTCCGGCGGGATCCAGTCGTAGGGTCCGGTCATCTTCATCCCGGAACTCCCCGACCGCGGTGCGGACTTGTCGGAGGCGGCGGCGACCACGGGGGTCGGCCAGTCGGCGGCCGCCAGAGCGTCCAGGTAGTTCTTCTCGATCGTGGCGTCGGGTGCGAAGTCGCTGCCGATCAGGAAGGAGATGACGCTCGGGTGGTCGCGCAGCCGGGCGGCCTCGGCGGCCATCGAGGCCTTGGCGACGGGATAGTCGGCGGACGTCCACTTCTCGCCGTTCTCGGTCCCGTTGACCTGGCCCTCCCACTTGTCGCAGCACTCCCACCCCGGCAGGGTGAGGACGCCGAGCCGGTCGGCGAGGTCGAAGAACTCGTCCGGCTCGATGTGGCCCTCCAGCCGGATGGTGTTGAGGCCGAGGTCGAGGGCGTACTTCAGGCGGTCCTCGACGTAGGTGGTGTCCCAGCGCAGGAACTCGTCCGGTGACCAGCCGCCGCCCTTGATCAGCAGCCTGCGGCCGTTGATCCGGTACTGACGGGCGCCGTCGGAGTTCAGCGGTGCCTGGACGTCGCGGATGCCGAAGCTCTCGTGCGTGCCGTCCGACACCGTGCCCGCGACGGACGCGGTCAGGTCCAGGTCGTACAGGGGCTGTTCGCCCATGCCCGCCGGCCACCAGACCTTCGGCGACGCCAGCCGGAGACCGGGGACGTCGGCGGGGGTGAAGGCCACGGTCTTCGTCTCGTGGGCGGCGAGTGCGACCGTCCGGGTGAAGGACGCCTCGCCGACGCGGCCGGCCACCTCGGCCGTGACGGCAGCGCCGGAGTCGTTGCGGACCCGCGCCTTCACCGTCAGGTCGGCCGCCGCCAGCGACGGCACGGTCAGTTTCGTCACCACGTGCGCGTCGCGCAGCGCGACCGGGCCGCCGCGGCGGACCAGGACGTCACGCACGATGCCCATGTTCTGGTCGGGCGGCGGCTGGAGCCAGTCGAGCCAGCCCATCGTCAGCATGCTGCTCGGCTCGTTGGGCCGGATGCGGAAGGCGACCGTGTTGGTGCCCGCCTGGACGAGGGAGGTGATGTCCAACTCGTGCCGGGTGTAGGCGCCGGTGACGTCCGAGGTCCCGGCCACCTGCCGGCCGTTGACGTAGACGTCCGCCGCCGAGATCACCCCGCTGAAGTCGAGATAGGTGCGCTGCCGGGGGTCGGCGACCGTGAAGTCGGAGCGGTACCACCACGGGACCTGGAAGTCGGCCTTCGGGATCTTCTGCTGGTCGGTCGAGTAGAACGGGTCGGCGTACACGCCGTCGGCGAGCAGGGCCGCCAGGACGGTGGAGCGGGGCCCGGCCGGGTGCCAGCCGGTCGCCGGGTAGCCGGGGGAGGAGACCGCCGCCGGTGTGTCGCGCACCTTCGCCGTGGACTGGATCGCGTAGCCGGAGAGCCGGGTGGCGGTGCCCGCCGCGCCGGGGACCCTGGTGGTCCAGGCCTGCCCGTGCGGCGGTGCCAGATGGCGGGCCCCGGCCCACGCGCCAGGGTCGAGCGAGCAGACCAGGCCCAGGGCCACGGCGGACGCGGCGAGGCGGCGGGCGGCGGGGCGAGGGAACACGTCGGTCTCCAGCCTCGTAAGGTTAGGAAACTTTACTAACTCGGCTCAAGCTAGGACGCGGAGTGGGGCGTGTCAATCACCGTGGCGGCCTGTTGCCGACGCCCTGCGCGGCCTGCCGCCCACACGGTCAACGGCCTGTCGCCGACCCTTTGTGACGGCCCGTCACCGACACTTCCGGTGACCTGTCGCTCACGCCGTGGACGACCTGCGCTCGAACACCGTGTCACGCGCCGTCCCGAGCGCCGTCGCCACCGCGCCGAGCAGTACCGCGTCCTCACCCAGCCGGCTCGGGGATATCTTCGGGCGCAACGGCGTGAGCGTGCGCAGATGCTCCCGGACCGGGCCCAGCAGCAGGTCCACGCTGTGGCCGACGCCCCCGCCGAGCACCACCAGGTCCGGGTCGAGCACGGCGGTCGCCGCCGCCACCGTGTGGGCGATCCGCTCGGCCTCCAGCTGCACCGCCCGGCGCGCGGCCGGGTTGCCGTGCCGAGCCGCGTCGAACACCGCCTTCGCGGTGAGCTGCCCGCTCATCCCGAACCCGCGCGCCGCCTCCACGACGGCCTCCCCCGACACCGCGTCCTCCAGCCGCTCCGGCTTGCGCTGTCCCGGCCAGGGCAGGAACCCGATCTCCCCGGCCAGTCCGTGCGCGCCGGTGAACAGCCGCCCCTCGCTGACGACTCCCATGCCGAGTCCGGTGCCGATCAGGATGTACGCGAACAGCCGGCTGCCCGCCCCGACCCCGTACGTGTACTCGCCCAGCGCGGCCAGGTTGGCGTCGTTGTGCACCTCCAGCGGAACGCCCAGGTCCGTGCGCAGCCGGTCCAGCAGCCCGGCGCGGCCCCAGCCCGGCAGATGCATCGCGTACCGCACCCGGCGCTGCTTCTCGTCGTACACCCCGGGGGTTCCCACCACCCCGTGCACCACCTCGGCCGGGTCCACGCCGGAGTTGGCCACCACCTGGCGGGCGGCGGAGACGATCAGGTCCGCCAGGGCGCCGGAGCCGCGGGCCCGGTTGCGGACGTCGGCCCGGGCGACCAGCGTGCCGTCCAGGTCGGCGACGGCCACCCGCAGCCAGCCGCGGCCGACGTCCACGCCCAGCGCGTACCCGGCGGCCGGGTCGGGGGCGTAGAGCACCGCCGTGCGGCCGCGCTCGGGGGCGTGGGTGCCGACCTCGCGGACCAGTCCCGCGGTCTTCAGCGAGGCGAGCGCGCTGGACACGGTCGGCTTGGAGAGCCCGGTCTCACGGGCCAGTTGGGCGCGTGACGCGGCGCCGAGGCCGCGCAACCGGTCCAGGAGAAGCCGCTCGTTCGTGCTGCGCAGGCGCTGCCGGTTCCAGGGTTCCGGTCGCTCTACGGCTCGCTCTACGGCGTCGCTTGCGGACATCAGACCATTCTCGTGCATTCCCCGCGCATACTTGACGCCTCTTGTAAGTCTCCTTAACTATATCGGCCACTCGGCCACTCGGTCCCGCCGGGCGAGCCCCTGTCCCTGTCGCGCGTCAGGAGTCCCCATGTCCGGTAGCCCGCCACCCACGGGTGGCTTCGTCCGCCGCGTCGGCCTGTTCCAGGCCACCGCCATCAACATGAGCCAGATGTGCGGCATCGGTCCGTTCGTGACGATCCCGTTGATGGTCGCCGCGTTCGGCGGTCCCCAAGCAGTCATCGGGTTCGTCGCGGGCGCGGTGCTGGCGCTGTGCGACGGGCTCGTCTGGGCCGAACTGGGCGCCGCCATGCCCGGTTCCGGCGGCAGCTACGTCTATCTCCGGCAGGCCTTCCAATACCGCACGGGACGGCTGATGCCGTTCCTGTTCGTGTGGACGGCGATGCTCTTCATCCCGCTGATCATGTCCACCGGCGTGGTCGGCTTCGTCCAGTACCTCGGCTATCTCGCCCCCGATCTGGGGCGGACCACGGGCGATGTGATCGGCCTCGGGATCATCGCCCTGGTGGTCCTCCTGCTCTGGCGCGGCATCGAGCACATCGCCCGCATCACCGCCGTGATGTGGACCGTGATGATCGCCTCGGTGCTGCTGGTGATCGTCGCCGCGGCCACCGACTTCAGCCCGCACCTCGCCTTCACCTACCCCGCGCACGCCTTCGACCTCACGAGCGACCACTTCTGGCTCGGCTTCGCCGCGGGCCTGACCATCGGCATCTACGACTACCTCGGCTACAACACCACCGCGTACATGGGCGCCGAGATCAAGGATCCCGGCCGTACGCTGCCGCGCTCCATCCTCTTCTCGATCCTCGGCATCATGGCGATCTACCTGCTGCTCCAGATCGGCACGCTCGGTGTCATCGACTGGCACCGGATGGCCGACCCGCAGGACATCGCCTCCACCTCGGTGGCGTCGGCGGTGCTGGAGGAGACCTGGGGCAAGGGCGCCGCCGACACGGTGACCGTCCTGATCCTGATCACGGCCTTCGCCTCCGTGTTCACCGGCCTCCTCGGCGGCTCGCGGGTGCCCTACGACGCCGCCCGTGACCGGGTGTTCTTCCGCCCGTACGGGAAGCTGCACCCCCGGCACCGGTTCCCCATGCTGGGCCTGGCCACGATGGGCGTGATCACCGCGATCGGCTTCCTCATCGGCCGTCACACCGACCTGGCGACACTGATCCAGCTCCTTACCACGGTGATGGTGATCGTCCAGGCCCTCGCCCAGATCGTCGCGCTGACGGTCCTGCGCAGGCGCCGACCGACGCTCCGCCGCCCGTACCGGATGTGGCTCTACCCGCTGCCGAGCATCCTGGCCTTCGTCGGCTGGTGCGTGATCTACGGCTACGCCGACAAGAACTCCCCGGGCCGCCATCCCATCGAATGGTCCCTGGCCTGGGTCGGCCTCGGCTGCGTGGCGTTCCTGGTCTGGGCGCGGCTGGAGAAGGTGTGGCCGTTCGGGGAGAAGGAGATCGTCGAGGAGTACGCCGGTGCGCCCGCGCCGGAGGGAGAGCCCGCCGGCACCTGATCGGACGCCCCATCGGAGCGGCGCTCACAATCGTCCTCGGCGCGCCGCGCGCCCCTTACGCCGTACCGCTCACTGTCCACGTCCGGCACACCGCGCGCCCGGAGCCGCTCACGGCGGCAACCGGGCGCGCGGTGCCGTATCGACATGCAGGTGAACACCTGCGCTTGACATGCAGGCAATCGCCTGCATAACGTCGGGTGTGCGATCAGACGACGACTCCGCGACGGACAAGGTCTTCAAGGCGCTGGCCGACGGCACGCGCAGGCGGCTGCTGGACCGGCTGCACCAGGACAACGGGCAGACGCTGGGTGAGCTGTGCGAGCACATCGCCATGGCCCGGCAGTCGGTGACCCAGCACCTGTCCGTCCTGGAGGCCGCCAACCTGATCGCCACCGTGCGGCGGGGGCGGGAGAAGCTGCACTACCTCAATCCGGTCCCGCTCCACGAGATCCAGGAGCGGTGGATCGACAAGTTCGAGCGCCCGCGCCTGCGCGTGCTCGGCGCCGTGAAGCGACAAGCCGAGGAAGCCATGACCGACAAGCCCGAATTCGTCTACGTCACCTACATCGCGAGCACGCCCGAGAAGGTCTGGGACGCCCTCACCGACGCCGACCTGACCGCCTCCTACTGGGGGCATGCCAACGTCTCGGACTGGCGGCCCGGCTCCCGCTGGGAACACGTCCGCACGGACGGCTCCGGCATCGCCGACGTGGTCGGCACCGTGGTGACCAGTGAACGCCCGACCCGGCTGGTGACCACCTGGGCGGCGCCCGCGGACGAGGGGCGCGAGGACAGGTGCTCCAGGGTCACCTTCGACATCCAGCCGTACGCGGACATCGTCCGGCTCACCGTCACCCACGAGAACCTGTCGGGCGAGGGTGAACTCGCCGACGTGTCCACGGGCTGGCCGGCGGTGCTGTCCAACCTCAAGTCTCTTCTTGAGACGGGTGGTCCGCTTCCGCAGGAACCGTGGCTGGTGCCCCACGACTGAGCGGACACGGGCGGGCCGGCCCGCGGCACGCGGACCGGCCGGCCTCTGACTCGCCTCCTGTGATAGTTGCGAGACTTTTATGGCCTGTGTGCGTTCCTTGCCGTCTTCGCCGTCCTCGCCGCCGTAACCGCGCACACCAGCCCGAGGATCAGCGCCAGGGCGCCGATGACGATGTTGTTCACTATGACGCCGGCGTCGGGGTTCCGGCCGACGATCCATGGCGAGATGATCATCCACACGCCCAGGGCGCACATGGCCCAGCTGAGTCCGTACATCCGTGCCGGAGCGGCGGTGAACCCGAGGGCCAGCAGGCCGATCGCGATTCCCATGATCAGGTTGTGGGCCACGAGTGAGGGCTGGCTCGTCGTGTAGTGGAGTATCCATGGGGATACGGCGCAGTACAGACCGAGCAGGAACACCGGTCCGTCCACGAGCGCCACATCACGACCGCCGAGCATGCGGGCGTAGCGCTCCCGCATTTCGGTTACGTCGGGGTGAGTGGATATGTCACCTCTGGTGGGCGAGACGTTGGCCATGACTCGTCTCCTTCGGGTAGCAGGCCCGACCGCGTCTGATGCGGTAGCGGTATATGCCGTGTGTGTCCATTCTGCCCTTATTTCTCCCTTATGTGTAGGGGGAGTGTGGAGACCGATGGAACAGCCGTGAGTCAGGTGGCCGCCGCCCCCGGCCCGGCCGCGCTCCACCCGTCCCCGCCGGGCGAACACCGACCAATCCACTCCCGTCCCAGCCACGGATTACGCGTGACAGCCCCTGGTGGGACGCGGCGGGAAGAAGGCGGTGGCAGGACATGCCGGAGGGTTCCGGGGACGCGGCGCGGGTCGGACGGCGGCGGACCGCCGTCGTGGGCAGCGGGGTGGCCGGTCTGACCGCCGCCCATGTGCTCGCCCGCACCGACCACGTCACCCTGTACGAGGCCGACGACAGGCTCGGCGGACACGCCCACACCCACCGGCTGACATCACCCGACGGCCGGGTCCACCACGTCGACTCCGGCTTCATCGTGCACAACCGCCGCACCTACCCGAACCTCCTGCGTCTCTTCGCCGAACTCGGCGTCGCCACCCAGGAGTCGGAGATGAGCCTGTCCGTACGCTGCGAGGGCTGCGGCCTCGAGTACGCCGGGGCCCGGGGCCCGGCCGGACTGCTCGCGCGGCCCCGCAACGCCGTGCGCGGCGCCTACCTGCGCATGCTCACCGAGATCCCGGCCTTCCACCGGGCGGCGCGCGGACAGCTTCGCCGGGACGCCGACGACGCGCTGACGCTCGGCGGGTTCCTGGACCGCGAGGGTTTCTCGCCGTACTTCCGCGCGCACTTCATGGCGCCGCTGGTGTCGGCGGTGTGGTCCTGCGACTCCGCCACCGCCCAACGGTACCCGGCGGCCTACCTGTTCCGCTTCCTCGCGCACCACGGCATGCTCTCGGTCGGCGGCTCGCCGGTGTGGCGCACGGTCACCGGAGGCTCCCGCACCTACGTCGACCGCGTCGCCGAACGGCTCGACGAGGTGCGCACCGCGACCCCGGTCCGCTCCCTGCGCCGGCACGCCGACGGGGCCGAGATCACCGGCCACGACGGCACCACCGAGTCGTACGACGCCGTCGTCGTCGCCGTGCACCCCGACCAGGCGCTGCGACTGCTGGCCGACGCCACCCCGCAGGAGAAGGAGATCCTCGGCGCGTTCCGCTACAGCCGCAACACCACCCTCCTGCACACGGACACCACGCTCCTCCCGCGAGCCCGCGGCGCCCGCGCCTCCTGGAACCACCTGCTCCCCTCCTGCGCCGCCGGTGCCGACCGGGTCCGGGTCAGCTACGACATGAACCGGCTCCAACGCCTCGACGCGACCGAGACGTTCGTGGTCACCCTCGGCGGCGAGGACCGGGTCGACCCCGGCCGGGTGCTGGCCCGCATGGTCTACGAACACCCCGTCTACACGCCCGAGTCGGTCGCCGCCCAGCAACGGCTCCCGGAGCTGAGCACGTCCGTCACCGCGTACGCGGGCGCCTATCACGGCTGGGGGTTCCACGAGGACGGCTGCGGCTCCGGCGTGCGGGCCGCCGAGACACTCGGGGTGCGCTGGTGACACCCGTACCCGCCCTCTACCCGTGCACCATCACCCATGTGCGCACGGCACCCACCCGGTACGCGCTGCGGCACCGCACGTACATGTGGCTCGTCGACATCGACCAGCCGCCCGAACTCCCGCTTCCGCTGCGGCCGTTGGCCCGGTTCGACCCGCGTGACCACTTCGCCGGCGACGGGCGCTCCGTCCGGGCGGGCCTCGAGGAGTTCCTCGCCGCGCACGGGGTGCGAGCGCCGGGCGGCCCGGTGCTGATGCTCACGCACGCCCGCGTCCTCGGCCATGTCTTCAACCCGCTGACCCTCTACTGGTGCCACGACCCCGACGGCGTTCCGCGGCACGTCGTCGCCGAGGTCCACAACACCTACGGCCAACGGCACAGCTACCTGCTGCGCCCGAACCCGTCGGGGACCGCGCACGTCGACAAGGAGTTCTACGTCTCGCCGTTCTTCCCCGTCGACGGCCGCTACCGCATGCGCCTGCCGGCCCCGGACCGGCGGCTCGACCTCACCGTGCACCTGGAGCGGGACGGCGGCCGTCCCTTCACCGCGACCGTGCGCGGCGCCCGGCGCGAGGTCACGCGCACGGAAGTACTGCGCCAGGCCCTGCGCCACCCGTGGTCCACCGCCGTCGTGTCCGCCGCCATCCGGCTGCACGGCATCCGCCTGTTGCTGCGGGGACTTCCCGTCCAACCCCGCCCCGCGCGCCCGTCCACACCGACCCGCACCACCGAAGAGAGCGTGAGATGACGACAGTCGAGCCCCGTCCCGCCGCCGCGCGGCGCGCCGTACGCTCGGGCCCCGCGGGCGTCGACCCGGCCCGCTGGCCGGACGTGGCGGCCCCGCCGGACGCCTCGTGGCCGCGTACCGCCGTCGCCGCGGCGGTCGTGCGCCGGGCCCTGGACCGGCTGCCGCTGCGGGTGCGGTACGGCGACGGCACCGAGGCCGGCCGGGGCGGACCGCTGCTGGAGATCCACGATCCCCGCGCGTTCCACGGCCGGATCGGCGCCAAGGGCCTGATCGGCTTCGGCGAGTCCTACCTGGCCGGCGAGTGGGACGCCCCCGACCTGGTGGGAGCCCTCACCGTGCTCGCCGCCCACGCGGCGGACCTGATCCCCGCCCCGCTCCAGCGGCTGCGCGGGCTGTGGGCGCTGCGGCAGCCGGGCGGCCGGCGCAACACGCCCGACGGCGCCCGCGGCAACATCAGTCACCACTACGACCTGTCCAACGACCTCTTCGCCCTCTTCCTCGACGACACCCTCAGCTACTCCTCGGCCGTCTTCCGCGGGTTCCCGGCCCGCTGGGAAGGCCTCGCCGCCGCCCAGCACCGCAAGATCGACCGGCTGCTGGACCTCGCCGAAGTGGGCGAGGGCACACGGTTGTTGGAGATCGGTACCGGCTGGGGCGAACTCGCGATCCGGGCGGCCGCGCGCGGGGCGCACGTCACGTCGCTGACCCTCTCCGGCGAGCAGCGCGACCTGGCCCTGGCCCGCGTCCGCGACGCCGGACTCGCCGACCGGGTCGCCGTCGAGCTGTGCGACTACCGCGAGGCCCGCGGCACCTACGACGCCGTCGTCAGCGTCGAGATGATCGAAGCCGTCGGCGAGGAGTTCTGGCCGGTCTACTTCCGCACCCTCGACGAGCGGCTCGCCCCCGGGGGACGCGCCGTCCTCCAGGCCATCACGATGCCGCACGACCGCATGCTGGCCACCCGCAACACCTACACCTGGATCCAGAAGTACGTCTTCCCCGGCGGCCTGCTGCCCTCCGTCGAAGCCGTCGAACAGACCGTCCGCGACCACACCCGGCTCACCGTCACCCGGCGCGACGCCTTCGGGGCGCACTACGCCGAGACCCTGCGTCTGTGGCGGCAGCGGTTCGCCGGGCACACGGACGAGATCGCCGCCCTCGGCTTCGACGCGACCTTCCGCCGGATGTGGGACCTGTACCTGGCCTACTCCGAGGCCGGATTCCGCTCCGGCTACCTCGACCTACAGCAGTACCTGTGCACGAAGGACACGAAGGACACGAAGGACACGAAGGAAGGCCACACCCGATGAGTACCGCGCGCCCTGCCCGCATCACCCGCACCGGTGCCGCGCACCGGCTCGCCGCAGTCGTCGAGGACGCGCTCGGCGGCCCGCTGCCGGTACGGCTGCGTGCCTGGGACGGCAGCGAGACCGGCCCGGCCGACGGCCCCACCGTGGTCGTACGCTCCCGGCGCGCCCTGCGCCGACTGCTGTGGCAGCCCGGCGAACTCGGACTCGCCCAGGCGTACGTCACCGGCGAACTCGACGTGGACGGCGATCTCGCCCAGGGCCTGCGCGTCCTGTGGGCCGCCGTACGGGAGCAGGGCCCGCACGCGCCGCGGCCCGCGCTCGGCGACCGGGCCCGCGCGCTCGGTACGGCGCTGCGGCTCGGCGCCGTCGGCCCGCGCCCGGCCGCCCCGGCGTCGCAGGCGCGGCTGCGCGGCGGCCTGCACAGCAGGGCCCGCGACCGGGCCGCCATCAGCCACCACTACGACCTGTCCAACGACTTCTACCGGCTGCTTCTCGACGACACCATGGCCTACTCGTGCGGCTACTGGCCGGGCGAGGAGCCCGGCGGCACCGCCGAGGAGTCGCAGCACGCCAAGCTGGAGCTGGTCTGCCGCAAGCTGGGCCTGGTGCCCGGCGCCCGGTTGCTGGACATCGGCTGCGGCTGGGGCTCCCTCGGCCTGTACGCGGCCGAGGAGTACAAGGCGCAGGTCACCGCCGTCACCCTGGCCCGGGAGCAGGCCGCCCATGTGCGCGAACGGGTGCGCGAACGCGGCCTGGAGCACCGGGTGGACGTGGTCTGCCAGGACTACCGGGACATCAGCGGCGGGGCCTACGACGCCGTCGCCACCGTCGAGATGGGCGAGCACGTCGGCGACGCCGAGTACCCGGCGTTCGCGGCTTCCCTGCACCGGCTGGCACGGCCGGGTGGCCGGGTGCTGGTGCAGCAGATGTCGCGGGGCGCCACCGCGCCCGGCGGCGGGGCGTTCATCGAGACGTACATCGCGCCCGACATGCACATGCGGCCGCTCGGTAAGACCGTCTCGCTGCTGGAGCGGGCCGGGCTCGAGGTGCGTTCCGTGGAGTCGCTGCGCGAGCACTACGTCCGCACCGTCGCGCCTGGCACCGCACGCTGGAGGACCGCTGGAGCGACGTCGTACGGCTTGTCGGCGAGGAGACGGCGCGGGTGTGGCGGCTGTACCTGGTCGGCGGCGCGCTCGCCTTCGAGCAGGGCCGTATGGGCGTCGACCAGATCCTCGGCGTGCGCCCCACCGCCGACGGTCTGAGCGGCATGCCCGCGACACCGGCGGGGTGGTACGCGGGACGGGGCCGGCCGTGAACGGGTTCGCCTGGGGGGCCTTCGCCCTCAACCTGCTGTGGGCGGCCCTCGCCGCGCTCGCCGTCATGCTGGTCACCTTCGCCGTCGCGGTACGCCGGGGCATGCACCGGATCGTGGACAGCGCCTGGGGTGTCGGCTTCACCGTGGTCGCCCTCGTCAGCTGCGCGGCCTCGGCGGGCGAGGGCGACACCGGGCGCCGGGTGCTGGTGAGCGTCCTGACGTCCGTCTGGGGTCTGCGCCTCGCCGTGCACATCGCCCGGCGCGGGCGCGGCCACGGGGAGGATCCGCGCTACGAGGCGTTGCTCGCGAAGGCTCCGGGCAACCGTGACCTGTACGCCCTGCGCATGGTGTACCTGCTCCAGGGTGCTCTGGTGTGGCTGGTCTCGCTGCCGGTCCAGGCCGCGCCGTACGTGCGGGCCGAGATGTCCGGCCTCGCCTGGGCGGGCACGGCGCTGTGGGCGGTGGGCCTGTTCTTCGAAGCGGTCGGCGACGCCCAGCTGGCCCGCTTCAAGGCCGACACCGCCCACCGAGGCCGGATCATGGACCGGGGTCTGTGGCGTTACACCCGGCATCCCAACTACTTCGGCGACTTCTGCGTCTGGTGGGGCCTGTACCTGATCGCGTGCGACGCCGGCGCGGCGGCCGCGGTGTCGCTCGTCTCGCCCGTGGTGATGAGCTTCCTGCTGCTGAAGGGGAGCGGAAAGTCTTTGCTGGAGCGGCACATGGAGGGGCGTCCCGGTTACGCCGGGTACGTCGCCCGCACCAGCGGGTTCTTCCCGTGGCCGCCGCGGCGCTGACGGCCCGTCGTCCGGCCGCTTTCGTCTCTCGCGGCGGGCGACACGACGCTCGCATGCGGCGCGCTCGTCGTCGGCGCGGGCGAGCAGGGCGCAGGCCCCCGTCGACGTGTGCGGTTCGGTGGGATCACGCGCTCACCCCCAGGCAGTCGCGCAGCCGGATGAGCCCGTCGCGCAGCCGGGTCTTGACCGTGCCGAGGGGCAGCGCGAGGTCCTCCGCGACCTGCCGGTACGTCAGCCCCCGGTAGTACGCCAGTGTGACGGCCTGCCGCTGGATCTCCGTCAGTGTGCCCAGGCAGCGCCGTACCTGTTCCCGTTCGAGTTGCGCCTCCACCTGCTCGGTCACCTCGTCGTACGGGGGCATCCGGTCGAGCAGCGCCGCCCGGTGCTCCCGCGCGGCGGCGGCCTCGGCCGACCGGACCCGGTCCACCGCCCGGCGGTGGGCGAGTGTGAGGATCCAGTTGACGGCGGTGCCCCGGTCGGGCCGGTACCGGGGGGCGGTGCGCCAGACCTCGACCAGCACGTCCTGGGCAACCTCCTCCGACTGCGCCAGGTCGCGCAGCACACTGCGCACGACGCCGAGGACGGGGCTCGCCACGGCGTCGTAGAGGGTGGCGAAGGCACCCTGGTCGCCCAGTGCCACCATGCTCAGCAGCTCTTCCAGGTCGGGCCGCGGCGAGGGATTCCTGCCGAGGTGCACGGCTTCTTTCACGGGGGAGTCCTTCGGGAGTGCGAGCTGTCCGGGCGGAGTGCGAGCTGTCCGGGCCTGCTCCGGGCCTGCTCCGGGCCTGCTCCGGGCCTGAGGCAGCGACGGCTCGGTCCGGCAGGACACGACGGGCGAGTTCGACGCACTGTTTGTGCATCGAAAATGCGTGCGAGGAGGTGGTCCGTTCGCCTGTCTCTCCACTCAGGCGCACATCTCCTGCCGCAGGCAGCTGTGCAACCGGTGCAGCCCACGGCGCGCGTGGCTCTTGACCGTGCCCAGCGGCAGCCCGGTGCGCTCCGCGATCTGGGTCTGGGTCAGGTCCTCGTAGAAGGTCAGCCGCAGCACCCGCTGCTGGGGCGCCGGGAGCTGGGCCAGCTCCTCGTGGACGAGCACCCGGTCGAGGACGGCCTCGGGGCACTGCGCAGCCGGGTCGTGGAGCGCGAGCGCGGAACCGGCCGAGGAGAGGAGGTCCGCGCGACGGGTGCGCGCGGCCAGCGCGTCGGCGATCTTGCGCCGGGTGATGCCGACGATCCACCCGGCGATCGTGCCGCGCTCCGGCCGGTAGCCCAGGCGGCCGCGCCAGACCCCGAGGAACACCTGCTGTGTGACGTCCTCCGCCTCCCGCGGGTCCCCCAGGGAACGCCGGGCGAGCGTGTGCACCAGAGCCGACCAGCGATGGTAGGCGGCGGCCAGACAGTCCTCGTCGCCCGCCACCAGACCCCGTGCCAGCTCCTCGTCGGTCAGCGACTCCTGCGCCGGGGCCCACAGCGCGACGGCAGGGGGTGCGGGACTCGGCTGCGGACTCATGACGGAGACTCCTCGCGTCGTACGGACCGGTCCACGCCACCGTCGGCGAGCCCCGGTGCCGTCATGGTGCGAGCAGGAGGGCGAAAGGCTCAATGTGCATCGGTTCTGCATCGTATAGTCGGCCTCATGGGTGAATCGCCGGAGGAGCTCGCCGCCACGGGTCTGACCACCGGTGCGGTGGCACGTCGGCTGGGGGTGTCACCCACCACGCTGCGCTCCTGGGACCGCAGGTACGGCATCGGTCCCGCGGTCCGTTCCGACGGCCGTCACCGGCGCTGGACCGGGCAGGACGTGGCGATGCTGGAGACGATGTGCCGGCTGACCTCCACCGGGGTACCGCCCGCCGAGGCGGCCCGGGTCGCGAAGGCGCAGTCGGACGATGTCCCGTCCGGTGCCGACGACACCGCTGCCGCTGCCATCGCCCACGCCGCGCCGCGGCCGGCGGGCCGTGCGCGGCCGGCCGGCCCGCTGCCGCTCGGCGACGTGCGCCAGGAGTGCCGCGGTATCGCCCGTGCCGCCGTCCGGCTCGACGCCCCCGCCGTCCGGGAGCAGCTGTCCGCGGCCGTCGAGGAGCACGGGCTGACGGTCGCCTGGCAGGAGGTGATGGTGCCGACGCTGCACGCGGTCGGACGCAAGTGGGCCTCTTCCGGGGACCGTTACGTCGAGGTCGAACATCTGCTGTCCTGGCAGGTGTCCGGCACGCTGCACCGGCACACCCGGCCCCAGCCGCGGCGCGGCGACGCCGCCGCCCCCGGGCCGGCCGTCCTGGCGTGCGTCCCCGGCGAACAGCACACGCTGCCGCTGGAGGCGCTCAACGCCGGGCTGAGCGAAGCCGGCCTCCCCACCCGGATGTTCGGGGCGGCCGTGCCCGCCGAGGCGCTCATGGCCGCGGTCGACCGGCTGGGCCCCGCGGCCGTCGTGCTGTGGGCGCAGGCACGTTCCTCGGCGACCCTGCCGCTGGCCCAGCACGTCGCCGCCGCGCAGTGGGGCGTGAAGGGCGCGCGCCGGCAGCCGCTGGTGATACTCGCCGGTCCCGGCTGGCTCGGGCGCTCCACCCACGGCATGGCACGGCCGAACTCCCTGAAGGACGCGGTGGACCTGCTGGCGGGGCTGTACGGGACGTACGGCGGATAGACGGCCGGCACCCGGTCCGCGCGCTGCCCGGTCCGCGCGCCCCGCCCCCTGCGCGCCCCGCCCCCCGCGCGCCCCGCCCCCTGCGCGTCCCGCGCCCGCGCCCCCATCGCCGTCAGTCGCGTTCGCGGGCCTGCCGGAAGCGGGCCAGACCGTCCGCGAGGTCGACGATCGGCTCCGGGTAGTCGAGGGCGGCCCGGTCCAGGCCCTGGAGCTTCCACGGCTCGTGCACCGACTGCCCCGCCACGTCCGCCAGTTCCGGTACCCACCGCCGGACGTAGGCCCCGTCGGGATCGTGGCGCCTGCCCTGGGCGACGGGGTTGAGCACCCGGTTCGGGCGGGTGTCGGTGCCGGTCCCCGCCATCCACTGCCAGTTGAGCTGGTTGTTGGCGACATCACCGTCGACCAGCAGGTCCAGGAAGTGCCGGGCGCCGACCCGCCAGTCGATGTACAGCGTCTTGACGAGGAAGCTCGCGGTCAGCAGGCGGCAGCGGTTGTGCATCCAGCCCTCGTCGCGCAGTTGGCGCATCCCCGCGTCGATCACCGGGTAGCCGGTGCGGCCCTCCCGCCAGGCCGCCACCTCGTCCCGCGCCGTGCGCTCGGACCGCCAGCGGTCCCGCTTGGTGCGGTAGTCGTCCGTGGCCGCCGCCGGGCGCGCCGCGAGCACCTGGCGGTGGAAGTCGCGCCAGGCGAGCTGTCGTACGAACGCCTCGGCGCCGGGACCGTCCGCGTGACGCGCCCGGTGGACGAGCTCGACGGCGGAGAGGGTGCCGAAATGCAGGTGCGGCGAGAGCCGGGAGGTCGCGTCGCCGCCGAGGTCGTCGCGGCCGCCCTCGTAGTCGGCGATGCCGGAGCGCAGCCAGGACGTGAGCCGTCTCCTGCCCTCCGTCTCGCCGCCGGCCGCCAGGAGCGGCGACACGCCGAGGCTGCCACGGGAGGGGATCTCCTCGGAGCCGACGCCGTCCGGGACCGGCACGGCGCGCGGTGCGCCGAGGGTGTCCCGCAGCGCCTGCTGCGACCAGTGCCGGAAGTAGGGCGTGAAGACGGCGAAGTGGTCCGAGGAGGCCGGCGTCACCGCGCCCGGAGCGACGGCCGTGGTCACCGTGTCATGGACGTGCAGCCGTACGCCCTGCGCCTCCAGCGCGCGCCGCAGTCGCTCCTCACGCCGTTGCGCGTAGCCGCTGACGTCGGCCGCCAGGTGCACCTCGTCGGCATCCGTCTCGGCGGCCACCTTGCAGACCTGCTCGACGACGTCACCGGAGCGCAGCACGAGCCGCCCGCCGCGCTCGCGCAGTCCCGCGTCCAGGTCCCGCAGGCAGTCCGCGAGGAACGCCAGCCGGTTCGGGGCGGCGAATCCGGCGTCGTCCACGGCCCGGTCGCGCACGAACAGCGGCACGACCTGACGGGAACCGTCGAGGGCGGCCCGCAGCGCAGGATGGTCGTGCAGACGCAGGTCGGAGGTGAACAGGACGACCGAGACGTTCATGGGGCAGGCTCCGGGAGAGGGTGAGGGGCGTTGAGGTGCTTCCGGCCCGGGGTGTCCGACGGATGCACGCGTCACTCGATCGGTGCGCGTTCCCCCTCCCGGGAGGGCGGGTCCGCCGCCGCGGCGGCCCGCGCGATGTTGCGGGCCATGCCGCCGAACACCACGGCGTGGAACGGGGAGACGCTCCACCAGTACGCCTCGCCGACCAGTCCGTGCGGATGGAACAGGGCCCGCTGGCGGTACCGGGTACGGCCGTCGTCGTCCGTCTCCGCGTACATCTCCAGCCAGGCCAGCCCCGGCAGCCGCATCTCGGCCCGCAGCCGCAGCAGCCGCCCGGGTTCGATCTCCTCCACCCGCCAGAAGTCCAGCGAGTCGCCGACCCGCAGCCGCGCCGCGTCCCGGCGCCCGCGGCGCAGTCCGACGCCGCCGACCAGCCGGTCCAGCCAGCCGCGCACGGCCCAGGCCAGCGGGAAGGAGTACCAGCCGTTCTCGCCCCCGATGCCCTCGACCACCCGCCACAGCGCCTCCCGCGAGGCGTCGACCGTCCGTTCGCGCTCGTCGGCGTACAGGCTGCCCCCGGCCCAGTCCGGGTCGGTGGGCAGCGGGTCGCTCGGTGCGCCGGGCACCGAGGCGGACGACCACCGCGTCGTCACCTTCGCCTCGCGCACCCGCGTCAGGGCCAGCCGGACCGCCTTGTCGAAGCCGAACGGATGCCCCGGCGGGTCGGGCAGGTGACGGACGATGTCGTGCTCGTGGCAGACGACCTCGTGCCGCAGCGACTCGGTCAGCGGCCGGGCGATGGCCGCGGGCACCGGCGTGACCAGGCCGACCCAGTGACTGGACAGGCCCGGGGAGAGCATCGGCACGGAGACGATGAGCCGGCGCGGCAACTGGGCGATGGTGGCGTAGCGCACCATCATCTCCCGGTACGTCAGGATGTCCGGACCACCGATGTCGAAGGCGCGGCTGACCTCCGCGGGCAGCCGGGCGCTGCCGACGAGGATGCGCAGCACGTCCCGCACCGCCACCGGCTGGATCCGGGTGTGCACCCAGCTCGGGGTGACCATCACCGGCAGCCGTTCGGTGAGGTAGCGCAGCATCTCGAAGGAGACCGAGCCCGAGCCGATGATGACGGCCGCCCGCAGCACGGTGGTCGGCACACCCGAGTCCAGCAGGATGCGGCCGACCTCCGCCCGGGAGCGCAGATGGGGCGAGAGCTCCCGCTCGGGGACGTCGGCGGGGGTCAGACCGCCGAGGTAGACGATCCGTCGTACGCCCGCGGCCCTGGCCTGCTCGCCGAAGATCCGGGCGGCCTCGCGGTCGGTCCGTTCGAAGTCCCCACCGCCGGCGAGGGCGTGGACCAGGTAGTACGCCACGTCGATGTCCCGCAGGGCGGCGCCCAGCGACGCGGCGTCGGTGACGTCGCCGCGCACCACCTCGGTGTCGCCCACCCACGGATGGTCGCGCAGCCGGTCGGGGGAGCGGGCCAGACAGCGCACCCGGTGTCCCGCGTCGAGCAGCTCCGGGACGAGCCGGCCGCCGATGTACCCCGTGGCGCCTGTCACCAGGCAGCGCAGTCCGCCTTCGCGGTCGCCCGCGTTCACGCGGTCGTCTGCGTTCATGTGCACTCGGCCCTTCCCGTCGCGGCCCCCGGTGATCACTCCCTCCCTCACTGACTTCCCCGCGCGAGACCGCCCCGGATGCGGCGTACGGGTGTCTATACGCTGGCCACGTGGCCACAGCGAACGACCGGGAGCAGCGCGCGCGGGGACAGCGGTCCCCCGCCGGCGCGGTGCCGACCGACCTGCACGCCTTCGCCGTCCAGCTGCGGCGGATGAACGGCGGGATCAACCGGCTGATGCAGGGCTTCGCGGGCGCGCACGGGCTGCACCCCACGGACGTCCAGGCGCTCGCGGCCATCCTGGACGCCGACGAGCCGATGACCCCCAAGCGGCTGCGCGAACACCTCGGACTCACCTCGGGCGCCGTGACCGCGTGCGTGGACCGGCTGGAGCGCGCGGGACACATCCGCCGGGTCCGGGAGAGCGCCGACCGCCGGGTGGTCCACCTGTACTACGCGGCCGACGCGCGGCCGACGGCCCGTACGTACTTCCGTCCCCTCGCGGAGGCCACCGAGGCCGCACGGGCCCACTTCACGGACGACGAACTGGCTCTGGTGCTGCGGTTCCTCGCGGCGATGAACGAGGAACTCGCCGGGACCACGACGCTCGGGGAGTGACCGCGCGGCGGAGCGCGGCGTGACCGGGTGGAACCGCGGCTGGGCCGGTGCATCCGTGGCCCGGTCGGCGACGGAAGAGCAGGCGTCGTCTACGATCACCGGCGACCCGTATATCTCAACTATTGAGATTGTTTGTCATTGAGATTGCTTGTCTTCGAGATTGTTTCCCTCGAGGCACCCGCCGCTGCCCCCTCGGAACCCGGAGAACCATGTCCCCCACTCCTCGACGGGCCCGTCGGCTCGTCCCGCTGCTCCTGCTCGTCGTGTGGCTCGGCATCGGCGGCGTCCTCGGCCCCTTCGCCGGGCGCCTCGGCGAGGTCGCGACGAACGACCAGGCCGCGTTTCTGCCCCGCAGCGCCGAGTCGACCGAAGTCATCGCCGAACAACGGGCCTTCCGCCAGGACGAGACGCTGCCGGCGATCGTCCTCTGGACCGCCGGCACCGGCACCGGCAGCGACAGTGGCGGCGGGACCGGCAGCGACACCGACAGCGGGACCGACAGCGAATCCGGCGCCGGACTAGGTGACCGGCGGGCGGACGCCGACCGCGCGCTGGCCTCCCTGTCCGGTGTGCCCGGCGTGGTCGGCCGGGTGCCGCCCGCGCTCGTCGCCGAGGACGGCGCGGCGCTGGAGGCCGTGGTCCAGCTGCGGCCCGACCTCGGCGACGCACTCCCCGGCACCCTCGACCGGATCCGCGCCGCCGCCGAGCGAGTGCCCGGCAGCACGGTCCAGCTGGCCGGGCCGGCCGCGAGCCAGGCGGACCTGTCCGACGCGTTCGCCGGGATCGACGGCCTGCTCCTCGCCGTCGCGCTGGCCACCGTCCTGGTGATCCTGCTACTGGTCTACCGCAGCCTGCTGCTGCCGCTGGTCGTCGTCCTCGGCGCTGTCTTCGCGCTGGGACTCGCCTGCGCGGTGGTGTACGTGCTCGCCGACCACGACGTGGTCCGCGTCGACGGTCAGGTCCAGGGCATCCTCTCCATCCTGGTGATCGGCGCGGCCACCGACTACGCCCTGCTCCTGACCGCCCGCTTCCGGGAGGAACTCGCCCGGCACGACGACCGGTTCATGGCCGTACGGGCCGCGCTGCGGCAGTCCTGGGGCGCCGTGGTGGCCAGTGCGGCGACCGTCGCCCTCGCGCTGCTCGCACTGCTGCTGAGCGACCTGACCAACAACCGGGCGCTCGGACCGGTCGGCGCCATCGGCATCGGCTGCGCGGTGCTCAGCGCCCTGACGTTCCTGCCCGCGGTCCTCGTCCTGCTGGGCCGGGCCGCGTACTGGCCGGCGAAGCCCCGGAGCACGGACGGCGGCACCGCCGGGGGCGGGATCTGGCACCGCGTCGCGAACCTGGTCGACCGTGCGCCGCGCAAGGTCTGGGCGGCCACCCTCGCCGTGCTGCTGGCGTGTGCCGCCTTCGCGCCGGCCCTCACCTCCCGGGGTGTCCCCCTCGACGAGATCTTCGTCGCCGACGCACCCTCGGTCGCCGCGCAGAAGTCCCTCGGCGCGCACTTCCCCGGCGGCTTGGGCAACCCCACGGTGGTCGTCGCCGACGCCGACACCCTGGACCGGGTCGTCGCGGTGGCCCGCGACACCGAGGGCGTCGCCTCCGCCGCCGGGGTGGCGAAGTCGGGCCGCCCCGGCGGCGGCGCCCTGGTCGTCGACGGACGAGTGCGCGTCGAGGTCACCCTCGCCGCCGCGGCGGACAGCGACGCGGCGAAGCGGACCGTGGCCCGGCTGCGGACCGCGCTGCACGCGGTCCCCGGCGCGAACGCCCTCGTCGGCGGCTACCCGGCCCAGCAGTACGACACCCTGCGCACCGCCGAACGCGACCGCACACTCATCGTCCCCGTGGTCCTCGCCATCATCCTCGTCATCCTGATGGCGCTGCTGCGCTCGCTGCTGATGCCCGTGCTGCTCGTGGCCACCGTGGCGCTCAACTTCCTCGCCACGCTGGGCATCTCGGCACTCGTCTTCCCACACGTGTTCGGCTTCACGGGTACGGACGCGTCCGTACCGCTGTACGGCTTCGTGTTCCTGGTCGCCCTCGGCGTCGACTACAACATCTTCCTCATGTCCCGGGTCCGGGAGGAGTCCCTGCGGCACGGGGTGCGCCAGGGCGTGCTGCGGGGCCTGGTCACCACCGGAGGGGTGATCACCTCCGCGGGGGTGGTGCTCGCCGCGACCTTCGCGGCCCTCGGCGTCATCCCGCTCGCCTTCCTGGTGCAGATCGCCTTCATCGTCGCCTTCGGAGTCCTGCTCGACACCGTCGTGGTGCGCTCGCTGCTGGTGCCCGCCCTGGTACGGGACATCGGCGCCGCGGCGTGGTGGCCGGGACGGCTGAGCCGCAGTCCCGCCGCGACCGCCGCGGACGACCGGCCGGCCGACACGGCCGGGCCGGGGTCCACGGCGCCCGAGCACTCGCCTGGCTGAGCGGGGACCTGGCGGCAGCGGGGTCCATGGCCGACGCACATGGTCGCGTCGATCGGGGGCAGGCGATCCCTACGAGACAGACACGTACAAGAAGAAGTCGGTGGACGAGCGATTCCGGAGGTGACCGCCGCTATGGGCGCGAAGGTGTTGCAGCGCTTTCCCGCGGGAGCACCGCGAGGCTCCTGGCCCGCGGAGGAGTACGCGGCTGCGCGCCGCGCGCAGGGCGAGCCCGCGACCGTGGTGATGGATCTGAAGTCGGACGCCTTCCTCGTGGTGGTCCCCCGGGGCGACGACGACTGAGGACGACGACGGAGCACGACTACTGGGGACGACGACCGAGCACGACTACGCAGGACGACGACCGAGCACTACTGCTGAGGACTACGACGGAGCACAACGCGCCTGACCGCGTGGGACGCACGGGCAGGCGCCGTTGTGCTCCGTCGTGCTCGCCGGGGCCGAACTCCCGGCGATCGCCGGGTGGTGAGCGCGACTGACCGAACTCGGTGAAATTCCATGGTCCGCGATTCGAGACCGGCCGGGTTCTCCTTGACTGCCTTGAGCGGTGGCTGCCACGATCGACGGTATGACGATGCGACTGGACCTCACGCGGCGACGCCACGTCGACCTCGCGCGCGTCTCCAGCGCCTCCTGTTGCGCCGCAGCCTGAAAGTCGCTGCGATTCGCTGGTTTCTCGTCGTTTTTCGCCGGTTTTTCGTCGCGGTTTCTTTCCCTCTCTGTGCCGTCGGGCAGACCTGCGTCGCCCGCCGCTGCCCGAGTGCCGAGTTCACCACGCCGGATCACCGCGCCAGGTGAATTCGGCGTTCCCGGAATTCCGCGACCGCAGTCAGGACTCGACCTTCGCCGGCAGCCCCTGGACCGGGAGCTGGAAACCCAACTCCCGGACAGCGAGTTCGACTCCGCCCCCGCGGCCGCCCGACGACTCAGCCGCCCCTGGCGCGCCCCGCCGCCACCTGCCGCGTCCCGCCGCCCCGAAAGAGAACTCATGGCCACCGTCCTGACCGTGTCCGGCAGCCCCTCCGCCTCCTCCCGAACCCACCGTCTGCTGCGCCACCTGGACCAGCGGCTGATCGCCCAGGGCCACGAGGTGATCCCGCTCGACATCCGCACCGTCCCCGCCGAGGCACTCCTCGGCGCGGACTTCCGGCACCCGGCCATCGTCGAGGCCACCGAACTGTTCGCCCGTGCCGACGGCGTCGTCGTCGGCACCCCCGTCTACAAGGCGTCGTACTCCGGTGTCCTCAAGGCGCTCCTCGACCTGCTCCCGCAGTACGCCCTCACCGGCAAGACCGTGCTGCCGTTGGCCACCGGCGGCTCCGTCGCGCACGTCCTGGCCATCGACTACGCGCTGCGGCCGGTGCTCAGCTCCATGGGCGCTGGGCACATCGTGCAGGGCTGGTTCACCCTCGACACGGACATCACCGTGCACGAGAACGGCTCGCTGACCGTCGCCCCCGGCGCGGCGGAGGCCCTCACCCAGGTCGTCGACCAGTTCTCGGCCGCGCTGGGCCGCACTCCGCTGCTCGCCGTGGCGAGCTGAGCCCATGAGCGTCCACGTCATCAGCGACGACGCCGAAGCCGTCGCCGTCGCGACGGTCCTCGCCGACGAGTTCCGCGCCGGCGCCTCGGAGCGCGACCTCGCCCGCAGGCTCCCGCACGCCGAGGTGGACAGGCTGTCCGCCTCCGGGCTGCTCGCCGTCACCGTGCCCGCCGAGCACGGCGGCGCCGACGTCCGCACGCGGACCCTCGCGGAGATCTTCCGGCTGCTGGGGTCCGCCGACGGCAGCCTCGCCCAGATCCCGCAGAGCCACTTCGTCTACGTCAACGTGATCTGCCGTCAAGGAACCCCCGAACAGCAGAAGTTCTTCTTCGCGGAGCTGCTCGCCGGGCGCCGCTTCGGCAACGCCCAGTCGGAGGCGGGCACCCGGCACGTGCAGGACATCCGCACCCGCCTCGCCCCGCGGCCGGACGGCTCGTACGTCCTCACCGGCGTCAAGCACTACTGCACCGGCGCCCTGTTCGCCGACTGGATCCCGGTACTGGCCCGCACCGAGGACGACCTCCTCCACGTGGCGTACGTGGCGCGCGACACCCCCGGCCTCACGGTGGTCGACGACTGGGACGGCATGGGCCAGCGCACGACCGCGAGCGGAACCGTCCGACTCGACGGCGTGCCGGTCCCCGCCGACCGCGTCCTGCCGCACCACCTCACCTTCGAGGGTCCGCAACTTCACGGTGCGGTTGCCCAGTTGCTGCACGCGGCAATCGACGCGGGGATCGCCGGGGGAGCGCTCGCGCAGGCCGCGCAGTTCGTACGGACGAAGAGCCGGCCGTGGTTCGAGAGCGGTGTCGAGACCGCCGCCGAGGACCCCCTGCTCATCCAGCGGTTCGGTGAACTCGCCGTGCGGGTGCGGGCGTCCGAGGCGCTGCTGCGGGAGGCGGCCCGTGCCGTGGACGCGGCGCACGCCGACCTCACCGACGACACGGCGGCCGAGGCGTCGATCGCCGTGGCCGCCGCCAAGGTCCAGGCCGCGCTCACCGCGGTCGAGGTCGCCGACGCGCTGTTCGAGCTGGCCGGCACCCGCTCCGCGCTCAACGCCCTCAATCTGCACCGGCACTGGCGCGACGCGCGCACCCACACGCTGCACGACCCGACCCGCTGGAAGATCCAGCACATCGGCCGGTACGTGCTCAACGGAACGAAACCGCCCCGCCACGGCCTGCTCTAGCAAAAACGCAGGCAGAACTCAGGCCTGACACAGACCGCCGTGAGCCGCCGCGGCCGACCGCCCCGATCGGAGACCCCACGTGTCCCTCACCTTCCACTGGTTCCTGCCCACCAACGGCGACAGCCGCCATGTCGTCGGCGGCGGCCACGGCACCCCGGCGACCGCCTCCGGACGGGACCGGCCGCCGACGGTCGCCTATCTGAGCCAGATCGCCCGCGCCGCCGAGGACCTCGGCTTCGTCGGCGCGCTGACCCCCACCGGCGCCTGGTGCGAGGACGCGTGGCTCACCACCGCGATGGTCAGCCGGCACACCGAACGCCTGAAGTTCCTGGTCGCCTTCCGCCCCGGCTTCGTCTCGCCCACGCTCGCCGCGCAGATGGCGTCCACCTACCAGCGGCAGACCGGTGGGCGGCTGCTCCTCAACGTCGTCACGGGCGGCGAGAGCCACGAGCAGCGCGCCTACGGCGACTTCCTCGACAAGGACGCGCGCTACCGCCGTACCGGCGAGTTCCTCGAGATCGTGCGGGAGTTGTGGGAGGGCAGGACCGTCGACCTTTCGGGCGAGCATCTCCGGGTCGAGGACGCGAAGCTGGCGAGGGTACCCGACCCGGTGCCCGAGGTGTACTTCGGCGGGTCGTCGCCGGTCGCGGGCGAGGTCGCCGCCAGGTACGCCGACGTCTACCTCACCTGGGGCGAGCCGCCCGCGCAGGTCGCCGAGAAGATCGCGTGGATCAGGGCGCTGGCCGCGCGGGAGGGCCGCGCCCTCCGCTTCGGCATCCGGCTGCACGTCATCACCCGGGACACCGCCGAGCAGGCCTGGGCGGAGGCGCACCGGCTGCTCGACGGCTTCGACCCGGAGACGGTGAGGTCCGTACAGGCCGGGTTGGCGCGCAGCGAGTCGGAGGGGCAGCGGCGGATGCTGGCGCTGCACGGCGGCGCCCGCGACGGACTGGAGATCCACCCCAACCTCTGGGCGGGCATCGGACTGGTCCGCGGCGGCGCGGGCACGGCGCTGGTGGGCAGTCACGCGGAGGTCGCCGAGCGCATCCAGGAGTACGCGGCGCTCGGCATCGAGGAGTTCGTGCTGTCGGGGTATCCGCACCTGGAGGAGGCGTACTGGTTCGGGGAGGGAGTGCTGCCGAGGCTGGCCGCCGACGGCGTGTGGCGTCATCCGGCCGGACCGACGGCCGAGCCGGCCGTGCGGGTGCCCTTCGCGTCCTAGTGCCGCAGCAGGCGACGTTCGCCCCGTCGCGACGCCCGGCACGCACTCCCGCCGCACAGGCCGAAAGCCCGAGTACGTCCAGTACGAGGACTTCCGGCCGGCCCGCCGGGAGCACGCACAGGACGCCGCTCCTGCACGGGCAGACGTCGCCTGCCACGGCACTAGGGAGTGCTGCGGAAGTCCCGTCCGGCCAGCGCGTCCAGGTGTGCCCGCCGGGACTGTGCCGTCTGGCCCTGGACCAGCAGGAACAGGCCCTCCCTGGCAAGGCGTTGGGCCTTGCTGGTCAGGGCCATCGCGCGCCCGCCGCCGGCCACCACCGCCGCCGTGGTGGCCGCCCGCAGCACCTCGAACGCCCGCGTCCTGAGCGCCAGCCGGTCCGTCAGGTGCTCGTGTGCCAGCGGGTGGTCGGCGAGGTCGTAGGCGAGGCGCCGCACCTCGTCGAGACGGGTGCGCAGCGGGCCCGCGGTGTCCTCGTCCAGCAGGTCGAGCGCCGCCCGCGCGACCCCGAACACCGCGGGTGAGGCGTTCACCGCCTTCGCCCGGTCCGTCGCGGCCCACCGGTCGTACGGTGTGCACAGGACGACGGCCTCCTCCGGCAGCCACAGGCCGTCCAGCTCCAGCGACACGGTGCGCGCGGCGGTGAGCGCCGCCAGCCGCATCGGCGGCGACGCCCGCAGGCCCGGCTGCTCCCGCGCCTCGGCGAAGGCGAAGAGCGCCTCGTCCGCGTCGGTCACCCCGGCCAGCAGCATCACGTCGTTCAGGCCCCACCCCGTGTACCAGGGCACGCTCCCGTCGAACCGTCGGCCACCCCGCTCGCGCGTGACCCGCACCGGCGTCCGCGGATGGGCGCGCAGCTGCGCGTACGCCACCCCGGACAGCAGTTCCCCGCTCGCCAGCGGGCCCAACAGCCGCTCGCGCACCGGACGTTGCGACTTCGCGAGGGTCAGCACCGGCGTGTGGTGCTGCGTCTGCACGAACCAGGTCGAGCAGCACGCCCCGGCCAGGATCTCCGCCGTCTCCCGCACCACCGCGCCAGGTGCCGCCGAGCCGCCGTACTCACTCGGCGCGTTCACCCCGAGCAGCCCGGAGCGTTTGACGGCCTCGACATGGCTCGCGGGCACGCCCTCCTGGTCGACGCGCTCGGCGTGCGGGGCGAGGAGGCCGTCCGCGAGACGGCGGGCGCGGCTGACGAGCGGGTGCGGTGCGACGGTCATGAGGAAGATTCTTCCGGTGTCGTGGCGCGGGATGTCGATCCGCCCGGCCGCCGTTCGTGTAGGAGGTGAGAGAACGCCACGACGCCCAGGAGGCCGCCATGAAGTACTACCTGCTCAGCGTGATCACGCCGACCGACGGAGAGCCGCCCTCGCCCGAGGGGATGGCGGAGATCGGACGCAACCTGGAGACCTTCCACCAGGAGCTGCACGAGGCGGGCGCCTGGGTCTTCGCGGGCGGCCTGCACGGCACGGAGACGGCCACCGTGCTGCGGCCCGCTGACGGCGATGTCCTCGTCACCGACGGACCGTACGCCGAGGGCAAGGAGTATCTGGGCGGCATCTGCCTGATCAAGGCGCCCGACCTGGACGCGGCCCTGCACTGGGGCCGCCGGGCGACCTGGGCCACCACTCTGCCCATCGAGGTGCGCCCGTTCATGGGCGAGGCCTGATGCCGCTGGACGTCGAGGCCGTCTTCCGCGCGGAGTACGGGCGCGCGGTGGCCGTGCTGGTCCGCTTCCTCGGTGACATCGACCTCGCCGAGGAAGCCGTCCAGGACGCCTTCGCCACGGCGGTACGGCACTGGCCGGAGACCGGCGTGCCGCCGAGCCCGGCGGGCTGGATCATCACCACGGCCCGCAACCGGGCCGTCGACCGGCTGCGCCGCGAGTCCACCCGGGACGCCCGCCAGGCCGAGGCCGCCCGGCTGTACGCCGCCGATCCGCCCGCCGAGGAGGGACCCGTGCGCGACGACCGGCTCCGGCTGATCTTCACCTGCTGCCACCCCGCGCTCGCCCCGCAGGCCCAGGTGGCGCTGACCCTGCGCCTGCTCGGCGGCCTTCGCACCGCGCAGATCGCCCGCGCCTTCCTGGTCCCCGAGCCGACGATGGCCCAGCGCCTGGTCCGCGCCAAGGCCAAGATCCGCGACGCCCGGATCCCGTACCGCGTGCCCCGCGACGCGGACCTTCCCGACCGGCTGAAGGGCGTGCTGGCCGTCGTTTACCTGATCTTCAACGAGGGGTACACCGGGGATCCCGCCCTGTGCGCCGAGGCGGTGCGCCTCGGCCGGCTCCTCGCGGCGCTGATGCCGGACGAACCCGAGGTCACCGGCCTGCTCGCGCTGATGCTGCTGGCCGAGTCCCGTCGCCCGGCCCGCTTCGGCGCCGACGGCGCGCTGGTCCCGCTGCCCGAGCAGGACCGCACCCGGTGGGACCGCGGGCTGATCGCCGAGGGACACGACCTCGTCCGCCGCTGCCTGCGCCGCGACCGCCCCGGCCCCTACCAGATCCAGGCCGCCGTGAACGCGGTGCACAGCGACGCGCCGACCGCCGCCGCCACGGACTGGGGACAGATCCTGCGGCTCTACGACCAGTTGACGGCCCTCGCCCCCGGCCCGGTCGTCGCCCTGAACCGGGCCGTGGCCGTCGCCGAGGTGCGAGGCCCCGGCCCGGCGCTCGACCTGCTGGACGCCCTCGGCCTGGACGGCTATCACGTCTTCCACGCGGTCCGCGCCGACCTGCTGCGCCGCCTGGACCGGCCCGCCGAGGCGGTCCGCGCCTACGAGGCGGCGATCGCGCTCACCGCAAGCCCGGCGGAACGTGCGTACCTCGAACGCCGACGCGGAGAACTCGAACGCGCGAGGTGATCAAGAATCGGGGAAAGTGGTGGTGCGACTGTACCGGGCCCCCGGCATGTGCTTTGCCACATGAAAGGTTGGCAATTACATCCAGCTGAGGCGGCCGGCGCGACAGGCCGGCCGCGGACGAACGAACCGGCGGGCCGCAGACCCGCACACCACCTGCGAGGCACCGTGAACCAGATCCCCGAGCAGCCCGCGGCCACCGTGGCCCGGCTGCGCGCCACCTTCCGCACCGGCCGCACCAAGCCCGTCGAATGGCGTACCGCCCAGCTGCGCCGACTGCGGGAGATGCTCACCGAGCAGGGCGCCGATCTGGCCACCGCCCTCCACGCCGACCTGGGCAAGAGCGCCACCGAGGCCTACCGCACCGAGATCGACTTCACGATCCGCGAGATCGACCACACCCTCGACCACCTCGACGAGTGGCTGCGCCCCGAGTCCGCCCCCGTCCCGGCCCACCTCGGCGCCGACGCCACGGCCTGGACGCAGTACGACCCCCTCGGCGTCGTCCTCGTCATCGCCCCCTGGAACTACCCGGCCCAACTGCTGCTCGCCCCGTTGGCCGGCGCCCTGGCCGCCGGCAACGCGGTCGTCGTCAAGCCCAGCGAGCTGGCACCGGCCACCTCCGCCGCCCTCGCCGCGCTGCTGCCCGCGTATCTCGACACCGACGCGGTCGCCGTCGTCGAGGGCGGCGTCCCGCAGACCACGGCCCTGCTGGCCGAGCGCTTCGACCACATCTTCTACACCGGCAACGGCACCGTCGGCCGTATCGTGATGCGCGCCGCGGCCGAGCACCTCACCCCGGTCACCCTCGAACTCGGCGGCAAGTCCCCGGCGTTCGTCGACCGGGGTGCCGACCTCCGGGTCGTCGCCGACCGACTGGTCCGGGGCAAGTTCCTCAACGCCGGCCAGACCTGTGTGGCCCCGGACTACGTCCTGACCGACCCGGAGACCGCCGCCGCCCTGGAACCCCTGTTCACCGCCGCCCTCGAGGAACTGTTCGGCAGCGACCCGTCCGCCTCCGGCGAGTACGGCCGCATCATCAACGAGCGGCACTTCGACCGGCTCCACGGGCTGCTCGACTCGGGCCGGGTCGTCGTGGGCGGCGGCGCCGACCGTACGACGAAGTACATCGCGCCGACCGTGCTGGCCGACGTCGACCCCGCGTCGCCCGTGATGAGCGAGGAGATCTTCGGCCCGATCCTGCCGATCGTCACCGTGCCCGGCCTGGAGGAGGCGGTCGAGTTCATCAACGACCGCGACAAGCCGCTCGCCCTGTACGTCTTCACCGACTCCGACGACACGCGCCGCCGGATCGCCGCCGAGACCTCCTCCGGCGGCCTCGGGTACGGCCTTCCGCTCGCCCATCTCACCGTCTCCGACCTGCCGTTCGGCGGGGTCGGCGAGAGCGGCACGGGCAGCTACCACGGCCGCTACTCCATCGAGACGTTCAGCCACCGCAAGGCGGTGCTGGAGAAGCCGCTGGCCTGACCCGGGCCGGGGGGCGGTGGATGCGCCCGCCCCCGCCCGTCGGGGTGTGCCAGACTCCGCCGATGACCTCACGGACGATCACCGCGGACGCCGCGGGCAGCCGGCAGCTCGGCGACCTGTCCGTCCGTCGCATCGGCTTCGGCGCGATGCGGCTGACCGGCAGCGCGGCCTTCCACCACGGCGTACCGAGCGACCGCGGCCGTTCGATCGCCGTTCTGCGCAGGGCCGTCGAACTCGGCGTGAACCACATCGACACGGCCGCCTTCTACTTCTCCTCGCTGCGCTCGGCCAACGAACTGATCAACAGCGCGCTGTCCCCGTACGCCGACGACCTCGTCATCGCCACGAAGGTCGGCCCGTTCCGCGACCACGCGGGCGAGTGGGGCCGCTCGGCGCGGCCCGAGGAGCTGCGCGGCCAGGTCGAGGAGAACCTGCGCCAGCTGGGCCGCGACCACCTCGACCTCGTCTATCTGCGGCGCATGCGACAGGACTCCGTCGCCGAGCACTTCGGCGCGCTCGCCGAGCTGCGCGCGGCGGGCCTCGTGCGCCATCTCGGCCTCTCCGACGTCGAACCCCGGCACCTGGCCGAGGCGCGGGCCATCGCCCCGGTGGTGAGCGTGCAGAACCGGTACGCCCTGGACTTCCACGAGCCCGCGACCGACGAGCTCCTGCGGCTCTGCGGCGAACAGGGGATCGCCTTCGTGCCGTTCTTCGCCATCGCCGGGGACGGCGGCGCCCGGGGCGCCGCCGGCGCGCACGGCGAGGAGGTGCTCGCCGTCGCCCGCGCGCACGGTGCGAGCCCCGCCCAGGTCCGGCTCGCCTGGACCCTGCGCCAGGGTCCGCACGTCCTCGCCATCCCCGGCACCGGCGACCCCGACCACCTGGTGGAGAACGTGGCGGCGGGCGCGCTGCACCTCACGGACGAAGAGGTGCGCCGGCTCGACGCCCTGCGGCGGAAGTCCGGCTGAGAGGACGGCGGCACCCTTCCCGCACGAGGCGGCGTCCCGGACGGGCGGCCGCGCTGCCGGGGGATCGGTCCTCGGACCTGGGCCGGGCCCTCCGCGTCCACCGCGTACCGCGCCGGCCCATACGGTGCTCTCCTTCCGGGCGCGGCGACTGCACCGATGCGTACCGGCCTATACGTACTGGTAGGTACAGACTTCCTGCCGCCCGGGCGGCAGGGATGTCCAGCCGGGTGCGGAGTGATTGGCGTGCATCGAGTTTTACGTATAACCTCTCCCGTCAATCACCCGTACCGGAAGGCCCCGATGACTCGCATCGCCCTGGTCACCCTCGTCGTCGACGACTACGACGAGGCGATCCGCTTCTATACCGAGGCGCTCGGATTCCGCCTCGTCGAGGACGCCCCGCGCCCGGACGGCTCCCGCTGGGTCGTCGTGGAACCCGGTACGGCCGAGACCGGGGGAGCGGGCACCGGACTGGTGCTCGCCCGGGCCAAGGACGAGGCACAGCGCGGCCGGGTCGGCGACCAGACGGGCGGGCGGGTGGCCTTCTTCCTGCACACCGACGACTTCGCCCGCGACCACGCCCGGATGCGCGCCGCGGGCGTGACCTTCCTGGAGGAGCCGCGCCACGAGCCGTACGGCTCCGTCGCCGTCTTCCAGGACCTCTACGGAAACCGCTGGGACCTGCTCCAGCCCGCCGTCCAGTAGCCCGTTCTGCCGCGTAGCGCCCTCGTTCCGCCCGTCACAGAGAGACCGCCCATGACCGCCGCCCGCATAGACGCCGACACCCTCCGCCGCCTGCCCAAGGTCGTCCTGCACGACCACCTCGACGGCGGACTGCGCCCCTCCACCGTGGTGGAACTCGCGGCCGAGGTCGGCCACACCCTGCCGACCACCGACCCCGACGCGCTCGCCGCCTGGTACTACGACGCGGCCAACTCCGGCGACCTGGTCCGCTACATCGCCACGTTCGAGCACACCCTCGCCGTGATGCAGAACCGCGAGGGCCTGCTGCGCACCGCCGAGGAGTACGTCCTCGACCTGGCCGCGGACGGCGTCGTCTACGCCGAGGTGCGCTACGCCCCCGAGCTGATGGTGAGCGGCGGGCTGACCCTGCCCGAGGTCGTCGGGACCGTGCAGCAGGGACTCGCGGCCGGCATGGCCAAGGCCGCGGCGGCGGGCACCCCGCTCCGGGTCGGCACGCTGCTGTGCGGGATGCGGATGTTCGACCGCACCCGTGAGATCGCCGACCTGGCGGTGGCGTTCCGCGACAGCGGCGTCGTCGGCTTCGACATCGCGGGCGCCGAGGACGGCTTCCCGCCCGCCGACCACCTGGCCGCCTTCGAGCACCTGCGCCGTGAGAGCGTGCCGTTCACCATCCACGCCGGCGAGGCCCACGGGCTGCCCAGCATCCACCAGGCCCTCCAGGTGTGCGGCGCCCAGCGCATCGGCCACGGCGTGCGCATCACCGAGGACATCGTCGACGGCAAGCTCGGCCACCTGGCCGGCTGGGTGCGCGACCGCCGTATCGCCCTGGAGATGTGCCCGACGTCCAACCTCCAGACCGGCGCCGCCACCTCGATCGCCGAACACCCGATCACGGCCCTGAAGGACCTGGGCTTCCGGGTCACCCTCAACACCGACAACCGTCTGGTGTCCGGCACGACGATGACCCGAGAGATGTCGCTGCTCGTCGCGGAGGCGGGCTGGAGCCTAGAGGACCTGCGCACGGTCACGGTGAACGCCGTCAAGAGCGCGTTCATCCCGTTCGACGAGCGCAAGGCCCTCATCGAGGACGTCGTCCTGCCGGGTTACGCCGCCGCGCTCTGAAGCAGTCCCCGGACGTAGGCGGCCTGTCCGGCGTGCTGGAGATCGTCGGACAGGACGCTGACCAGGCGCACGCCCAGGGTGACCGGCGGGTCCCAGCGGGTGTCGACGACGCGCTCCAGGTCCTTGGCGGCCAGCCCGCGCAGGGCCTGGAGGCTTTGTTCGTGCACGGCGTCGTAGTAGCCGGTCAAGAGCTCGCCGGCGTCGACGCGCACCTTGGCGACCTTCGCGGAGGAGTGCCCGTAGCCGATGTCGCCGCGCGGCAGGTCGAGGCCGAAGCGTTTCTCCCACTCCTTCGACACCCACACCTGGTCCAGGTCGAAGGCGTCGGCCACATGGTCGTCCTGCACCCGGGCGAGGTGCCAGACCAGCCACGCGATGGAGTTGGCTGCCGGGCCGGGCCGTGCGTTGAGGTCGTCGGGGCCCAGTCCGTCGACCACGGCGTGGACCTCTTCCCGGATGCGGTCGTACGCGTCGATGAGGACGTCCTTTGCATGCATACGTCCACCATCGCCCAGCCGTCGCTCACACGCCCCCTGTTTCCAGCAGCCCCATCAGCGCGCGGGCCGCGGGACTGGTGGCCTGCGGTGACGGCAGCAGCGCGGCGGTCTCGTACACCTTCTCGCCGGTGCCCTTCAGCGGCAGCGCGGTGAGCGACTCCCGCTTGTGCCGGAAGTGGCGCGGCACGACGGCGACACCGAGGTTCTCGTCGACCAGGTCGAGCAGGCTGTGCACGTCGTTCACCTCCAGGGCGACGCTCCGGCGCACCCCGGCCGCGGCCAGCGCGGCGTCCGTGGCGCGGCGCGCGCCCCAGTCCGGGTGGAAGTCCACGAAGACCTCGCCGCCGACCTCCTGAGGCGTCACCGCGGCACCGGCCGTGGCCAGCCGGTGGTCGGGGTGGCACAGCAGCGTCATCGGCTCACCGGCCAGCGACACGGAGCGCAGCTGGTCGCTGTCCGCCTCCGTCCGGTAGGCGAACGCCAGGTCCAGCCGCCCGGCGGCCACCTCCTCGGCCAGCGCGCCCGACCCGGTCTGCCGCAGCTGGATCTCCACGTCCGGGTGGCGCCGACGGAAGGCGGCGAGCAGCGACGCCACGTTCACCCCGGCGATGCACTGCTCGGTGCCGACCGCCAGTGTGCCGCGCAGCACGCCCTGCACCGCGGCCACCGCCTCGTGCGCGGACCTGACCTGTGCCAGGATCCGTTCCGCCTCGGCGAGGAGCGCCCGCCCGGCCTCGGTCAGCGTCACCCGGCGGGTGGTGCGCACGAACAACGGGGCCCGCAGTTCCCGTTCCAGGGCCCGGATCGACGCCGACAGACCGGACTGGGACACCAGCAGCCGTTCGGCGGCCCGGGTGAAGTGCTGGTCCTCGGCGACGGCGACGAAGTGCTGGAGATGGCGCAGTTCCATGATTGAGAAGCGTATCCGCTGAATACCATCGGATTCTTCTGTTGGACCACTGCCCGCGGGGCGCGCGAGAGTGGATACCGGTTCCCTGGACCTGATTGCCTGTACCAACCCCTGATGGAGTCGCGTTGTACACCGCACACCCCGACCGCTACGCGGACATGCCCTACCGGCGCACCGGACGCAGCGGACTCAAGCTCCCCGCGCTGTCGCTCGGACTGTGGCACAACTTCGGCCCGGACCGTACGGTCGAGAGCCAGCGGGCCATCCTGCGCCGCGCCTTCGACCTCGGCGTCACGCACTTCGACCTGGCCAACAACTACGGCCCGCCGCCCGGCGCCGCCGAGTCGGCGTTCGGCGAGGCGCTCCGGGCGGACTTCGCGCCCTACCGCGACGAACTGGTCATCTCCACGAAGGCCGGCTACCTGATGTGGCCCGGCCCGTACGGCGAGTGGGGCTCCCGCAAGTACCTGCTGTCCTCGCTCGACCAGAGCCTGAGCCGGATGGGCCTGGACTACGTCGACATCTTCTACTCGCACCGCCCCGACCCGGAGACTCCGATGGAGGAGACGATGGGCGCGCTGCACACGGCGGTCCAGCAGGGCAAGGCGCTCTACGTCGGCATCTCCAACTACTCCGCCGAGCAGACCCGCGAGGCCGCGCGCATCCTCGGCGAGCTCGGCACCCCGCTGCTCATCCACCAGCCGCGCTACTCGATGCTCGACCGGCGTCCCGAGGAGGAGGGTGTGCTGGACGCGCTGGACGAGCTCCAGGTCGGCTCCATCGTGTTCTCCCCGCTGGAGCAGGGCCTGCTGACCGGCCGCTACCTGGACGGCATCCCGGAGGGTTCCCGGGCCGCGAGCGACAGCCCCTTCCTGAACTCGGACGCGGTCACCGAGACCCTCGTGGGCCGGCTGCGCGCCCTCGACGAGATCGCCAAGACGCGCGGCCAGACCCTGGCCCAGCTGGCCCTGGCCTGGGTCCTGCGCGGCGGCCGGGTGACCTCCGCCCTCGTCGGGGCGAGCAGCGCCCAGCAGGTCGAGGACAGCGTCGGTGCGATCCGCAACCTCGACTTCGACGCGGAGGAGCTGGCGCGGATCGACGCGGTCATCAAGGGCTGAGGCCTTCGGCGGCCGTCCCCCTCTGATCCGTACGGCGGTCGTCGCCCTCTGTCCCCCTACGGCGGCTGTCACCTCCTTACGGCCGCCGTGGTCCCGGGATCCCACGGCCGCCGTGCCCCGGGATCCCACGCCCATCGTGGTCCCCGGGTCCCGCGGTCCTCCTCGCCGTGCCTCGAGCCCTGCGGTGCTCACCGAGCCGTGAGGCGCTCGCTCTCCTCCCAGAGGCGGGTGGCCGCCTCCGGGTCGACCGCGTACCGCAGGACGCCGCTCGTCTCGGCCCCCGCCCGCCAGGCGGCCTCGTCCGCCTCGGCGACCAGCGGGCTGATGTCGCTGTTCTCGCAGTAGACCCCGCCCAGCCCGGCCAGCAGCGGACTCGTGGCGCACCAGACGCTGGTCGCCGCTCCCTGCGGGACGGTCTTGAGCTGCCGGGCGGGGTCCCGCACGGGACGGCCGTCCTCGTCGACGGCGCCGGCCGCCCGTACGGCCTCGTCGGACACGTGCTTGGCGAGCCCCGTCTCGATGATCGTGCCGGGGTGCACGGCGAAGGCCCGCACACCGTCCGCTCGGCCGCGCCGGTCCAGCTCGACGGCGAACAGGGAGTTGGCGGTCTTCGACTGGCCGTACGCGGCGAAGGGCTCGTACGGGCGGTGCTCGAAGTGCAGGTCGTCGAAGACGACGGGGGAGAAGCGGAAGCCCCGCGACGACAGCGCGACGACGCGCGCCCCGCCGGCCGCGACCAGCGCGGGCCACAGCCGGGAGACCAGCTGGAAGTGCCCCAGGTGGTTCGTGGCGAACTGGGACTCGTAGCCGCGGGCGTCGCGGGCCGGCGGGGTCGCCATGATGCCGGCGCTGTTGACGAGGATGTGCAGGGGACGGCCGGACGCCAGGAAGCTCTCGGCGAACGCGTCGACCGACGGGGGGTCCATCAGGTCCATCGGCTCGACCTCGACCCCCTCCACCCCCTCGACGGACTTCAAGGCGGTCCGGGCCCGGTCGACGTCCCTGGCGGGCACGACGACCTCTGCGCCCGCGGAACGCAGCACGCGGGCCGTCTCCAGCCCGATGCCGGAATAGCCTCCGGTGACGACGGCGACCTTGCCGGTGAGATCGACGCCCTTGATGACGTCGTCCGCGGTGGACGCGGGGCCGAAGCCGGAGGGAAGTGGCTGCTGGGCGGTGGCCATGGGCGGTGACTCCTTGCTGGTGAGCTGAACCGACGAGCTGATTCAGGTGCGCTCGGTCGGTGAGTCGAACGGGTGGTCCGCTCGCCGGCGGCGGACGGCCGCGGCGAGCTGTCCGGACCACCGTAGATCCGCGAATCCGGACGATGAATGCTTGAGAGTCCGCACTACTTGCGCGATAGTTCGGGCATGTCCGTGGATCCCCTCTCCGACGCCCTCGCGGTCGCCGACGCCCGCTGTGTCTTCTCCGGTGGCTTCACGGCCGGCGGCGAGTGGGCCATCAGGCTCCGGGGGCGGGACAGACTCAAGGTCAACGCCGTGGTGCGGGGCAGCTGTCTGCTCGTCCCCGAGGAGGGCGGAGCGCCCCTCGTGCTCGAGGAGGGCGACATCGTCGTCTCCGACGGCAGACGTTCCTACGTCCTGTGCAGCGACCCGGGCCTGGAGCCGGTGGGCGCGGGTGAGGTCCACGTGGATCCCCGCAACCGCATGGCGCACCTGGGCGACGGCGAGGACGTCGTCTGCGTCTCGGGCCACATCGACGTCAGCCGGGACAGCGGTGACCTGCTGCGCCGGGCGTTGCCGCGGCTGATCCACGTCCGGGCCGGCGCGGTCGAGGCGCCGGTGCTGAGCTGGCTGACGGGGCAGCTGTTGCGGGAGATGACAGCGGGCCGGGCCGGCGGCGAGTTCGCCTCGGACCACCTCGCCCAGCTGCTGTTCGTGCAGGTGCTGCGCGTCTGCCTCGCGGACGCCGACAGGCTCCCGGCGGGCTGGCTGCGGGCCCTCGCCGACGAGCGGCTCGCCCCGGCCCTGCGCCTGATGCACGGTGAGCCGCAGCGGCCGTGGCAGCTGGAGGAGCTGGCCTGGGCGGCGGCGATGTCGCGCACCACCTTCGCCCTGCGCTTCAAGGAGGCGGCCGGGGTACCGCCGCTGACGTACCTGCTCAACTGGCGCATGAGCCTGGCGGCGCGGGCCCTGCGGGAGGACGAGACCTCGGTGGCGGCGCTCGCCCGGTCGGTGGGCTACACCTCCGAGAGCGCCTTCAGCAACGCCTTCAAGCGGACGGTCGGTGTCGCTCCGCGGCGCTACCGGGAGACGGCACGGGGCGGCGCGGCCACCGACTGAGCGGTCCCGCCGGGGGCGGCCGACCACCGGGCCGCCTCCCTGTCCCTGTCCCTCTCCCCCTCCCTCCCGCCCCTCACCCGCGAGCGTGGTCAGGCTGTCGCCGCGGTGGCCCCTCGGTCACGCACCGCCGGGCACCCGGTCCAGGAATCCGAGCACGGTCCTGATCCGGTCCTCGGCGTCCAGAGTGATCACGTCGGACCCGGCCACCGGCGCCGAGCCGTCGGCCTCGCTCACCAGTTCCCAGGAGAAGCGCGCCGTGTCGTGGTGGCCGTCGACGGCGCCGGTGAGCCGGAAGACGAATCCCGGGAACTGTGCGTGCGCGGCCGCGATCACCGCCGCGATCGCGTCGTGGCCGCGGACGTCGGCGAGCGGGTCGGTGTAGGTACCCTCCGTCGACCACGCGGCGGCGACCGTCTTTGCCACGGCGTCCGGCTCGGCGGCGTTCCAGGCCTCGAAGTAACGGGTGACGGCGTTCTTGTGACGGTCGATGTTCGCGGACATGGGAAATCAGCCTCCGTCGAGGTCGTATGTGCTGGTCAGGACCCGGATAACGGTGCTTGCAATCCGGTGCCATCGACCATGCCCGGCTCCGCGGGAAAGGTCGATTACCTCGCGGGTAATACCGGTGATCGACCCACTCGTCACGTTTCGGCCAATAGCGGCCGCGAATATGCCAAGAGAGTGGCCGGAAAGTCGTGGTGACAGTGTTTCAGTAGTCAACATACTCGAATGTCAAGGGCAGTTCATCGCACAGGAGCCGCACGGAAAGCGAGGCCCGACCGGCAAGCGACAGACGCGACGGGGGAGTGAACCGTGCACGACGAATTCCTGTGCCATGTCACCGCGTACGGCGTGTGCGACGGGCGGCGTATCGGCGTACCGCTCGGCACCTATCGGGCGCCCACCCTCGCACTGGCCCTGTGGTGGCTGCGCGACCGGGCCTCCTGGATCGCCGAGCGGCTGGACCCCAGCCCGGAGAGCCCGCACTTCCCGTCGGGCGCGCTCGTCCCGGTCGCCGCGAGCGCCCCCGACGTTCCCGAGCTGTTGCGGGACTGGTGCGCCGACGTGGAGCGGCAGGCGTCGGTCGCCGAGGAGCTGGCCGGCGGTCGGCTGGTGCGGATCGCCACCAGCGACGACACCACCGAGTACGAGCTGCTCGCCGAGTCCGTCGACGCGCTGCGGATGCAGCGGGCCGCCCCGGCGTTGGCCATGCCGGTCGCCTGACGCCGGGCCGGAGGCCCGCACACCGCCGCGCCGAGGCCCCGGATCCGGCGCCCTCCGTGCCACCGGGGCGCGGTCCGCCACGTCCTCCCGAAGAGGGACAGCGGTTACGGGGAGTGCGGGGCGCGGCTCGGGGTACGAGCACAGGTGCAGCAGCGTCCGGCCAGTCCGGCTTCCGAGAGAGAAACGCATGATCAAGCACCTGGACGGGGCAGTGATACCGACTGGTTTCGATGTACCCGTGGAGCCCCTGCGGCGGGCGACCCACTTCACCGGCGAGCCCGGATGCATAGCGGAGGCGCGGGCCTTCGCCGGCCTTTTTCTCGAGCAGCTGCGCACCGAGTGGTGCGCCACGATCGGCGAGCGCACCAGCGGCGCGCTGCTCCTGGTGGTGAGCGAGCTGGTCACCAACGCGGACCGGCACAGCAACGGGCCGTACATCCTGGAACTGGAGGGCACGGACGCCGCGGTGACGGTGAGCGTCTACGACAGCAGCGCCGCCCTGCCCCTGCGCTTTCCCCGTGACCCCGAGCGCGTGGGCCGGCACGGACTGGAGATCGTGCACGCTCTGGCCGCGCAGGTCAGCGCCGAGCGGGTGCCGGTCGGCAAGCGCGTGTGCGCCGTGCTGCGGCTGAGCGCGAACTGAGCCGCGGCACGGAATCGGCCGCAGCACGCAACGTCGCAGCATGCGACTGAGCGGCCGACACGCAGACCAGCCGCCGCCACGCAGCCGAGCCGCAGCACGCGGCTCAACCCGCACCACCGCACCGAGCCGCACCACCGCACCGAGCCGCACCACCGCACCGAGCCGCACCACCGCACCGAGCCGCACCACCGCACCGAGCCGCACCACCGAACCGAGCCGCACCACCGAACCGAGCCGCACCACCGAACCGAGCCGCACCCGGCTCAGGCCGCGCGGCCCCCCGATCAGGCGCGGTCCAGGTCCCCCAGCATGCCCTCGCGCAGTCGCGTGATGATCCGTTTGATCAGGCGGGACACATGCATCTGGGAACAGCCGAGCCGTTCGCCGATCTCCGCCTGGGTGGCCTCCTCCACGAACCGCAGGTGCAGGATCCGCCGGTCGCGTTCGCCGAGCCCGGCCATCAGCGGGGCGAGCGACTGGAAGTCCTCGACGAGCCGCAGACCCTCCTCCTCGACGCCGATGAAGTCGGCGAGAACCGCCTCGCCGTGCTCGCCTCCGTCGCCGGTCAGCGCGGCGTCGAGGGACGTGGAGTTGTAGCCGTTGGAGGCTATCTGCGCCTCGACCACCTCGGCCTCGGAGAGGTTCATCAGCGTGGCGAGCTCCGCCACCGTCGGCTCCCGGTCCAGCCGCCCGGCGAGCTCGTCGCGCGCCCTGGCCAGCTCGACGCGCAACTCCTGGAGTCGGCGTGGCACATGCACGGCCCAGGTCGTGTCCCGGAAGAAGCGCTTGATCTCGCCGACGATGTACGGCAGCGCGAAGGACGTGAACTCCACCTCGCGCGCGAGCTCGAACCGGTCGATGGCCTTGATGAGACCGATCATCCCGGTCTGGACGACGTCCTCCATGTCGTCACCGCGCCCGCGGAACCGCCCGGCCGCGAACCGCACCAACGACATGTTCATCTCGATCAGGGTGTTGCGCGCGTACTGGTACTCCGGCGTGCCCTCGTCGAGCTCCGCCAGGCGCCGGAAGAACGGGCGGGACAGCGCCCGCGCGTCGCGCGGAGCCACGCTCCGCGGGTCCGTGACCCCCGGCAGCGGTCCCTCACCCGTGCCGGTTCCGGCGCTCTCCTCGGCGCATCCCGCCTCCGACCGGATCACGACGGTGGACATTGCCGACCCCTCCCACGAAAGTGACGGTCACCCGTCCGCCTCCTCGGCCGCCCGCACAGTGAGACACCGGCGGCCCCCTCGGCACTTCGCCTACCCGGGGCGCGGCGGCGCATGCACGCCGTGTGCGAGGGCGGTGGAAATTCGGTGGCGGTCATGGCGAGCGGGGCGAATCCTCGGCCGCATGACAGACGACACGCAGGCGCGGTCCGCGCGGCCCGACCGGAACTTCGGATGGTGGGACGTCTTCGTCCGGCCCGAGGAGGATCCCCGCAGCGACGGCGGGTTCGTGGGCGAGTTCGACACGCTCGTCGGGTACCTGCGGGACCAGCGGCTGACCCTGGAACTGAAGTGCGCCGGACTGGACGCCGACGACCTGGCCCGCCGTGCGGTGGCGCCCTCGAACCTCTCGCTGCTGGGCCTGGTGCGGCATCTGGCCCGGGTGGAACAGAACTGGTTCCGCCGTGTCCTGGCCGGTCAGGACGTACCGCGTCACTTCTGGGCCGAGGACCGCCCCGACGCGGACTTCGACGGTGCCGTGCCTGATCCCGAGGTCGTGGCCGAGGCCTGGCGGACCTGGCGGGCCGAGGTCGAGTTCGCCGAACGTTTCGTCGCCGGGGCCAGGAGCCTCGACATCGTCGGCATCGACGGGGACGAGCCGGTCGCGCTGCGCGAGGTGCTGGTCCACATGATCGAGGAGTACGCCCGGCACAACGGCCACGCCGACTTCCTCCGGGAACGCATCGACGGACGGGTCGGCCAGTAGGCGCTCACACGCGCGTAGCCGTGATCAGCTCATGGAGGTAGCGCTTGGTGACGCTGCCGTCGTAGTCCGACTCGATCAGTTGCCGAATGCACGTCAGCAGATTTCGGCGGGCGGTCGCGTCGAGGGCCCGGTGGTTCGAGTAGGTCAGCAGGACGTCGAGGTACCCGTCGGCGCTGTAGGCGAGGTCCTGGGTGTGGCAGTGGACCGTGATGTCCGAGAGGCGTGACTCCCGCTCCAGCTCACCCGTGTCCGTGGCGGTCTCGGCGGCGTCCCGCAGGCGCCAGTCCGGCGGGGTGTCCGGGTCCCAGCGTTCGTAGCAGCGCTGGGCACGGGCGAAGAAGTCCACCGTGCCGCCCGCCACATGGTGCGTGGTGACCAGCGCGAACAGCCCGCCCGGCCGCAGGGCGTCGGCGACCCGGGGCACCCGCAGCGCCGGATCGAGCCAGTGGAACGCGGTCGCGCTCACCACCAGGTCGAACGCTTCCCGGGGCGGTTCCCACTGCTCGAAGTCCGCCACCACCACGCGCGCCGACGGGAACTCCCGCAACCGGCGCCGGGCCACGGCGGCCAGGGCCGGCCCCAGCTCCACCGCCGTGACCTCACAGCCGAACCCGGCCAGTGGAACGGTCAGTTGACCGGTGCCGGGGCCGATCTCAAGCACCCGGCTGCCCGGTCCCAGCCCGGCCGCCCGAGCCAGCTCCTCGACCAGGGAAGGGGGATAGCGCGGCCGGACCCGGTCGTAGAGCTCCGCCACCTCGTCGAACGTGTCACGCAGCACCGGCGGCCCGTCCCTTCCGTCCCTGCCCGAGCGGTCCCGACCAGTGTCCCCGGCAGGCGGCGCCGATTCCACCGAGGGCGGAACGCCGGACCCTTCCCCTCACCACCGCCGCTCCTAGGCTGGGACGGTGAGCAACCAAGCGCCGAACGAAGCCCGCGTCATCCCCCTGCGCCCGCCGGCCGCGCGCCCGGGGACCGCCCGCCCCCTGTCCGAACGCCCGGACGCCCGCCCGCCCGCTCCCCGGGAACCCCTCTGGCGCGACCTGATCGGCGAGGTCCTGCGCCGCGAGCGCCTCGCGCAGGAACGCACGCTCAAGGACGTCGCCGACGAGGCCCGTATCTCCATGCCGTACCTGTCGGAGGTGGAACGCGGCCGCAAGGAGGCCTCCTCGGAGGTGCTCGCGGCCGCCGCCCACGCCCTCGGTCTCGGGCTCGGCGACCTGCTGTCGCTGGCCCACCGCGAGCTCGCGCGGCGGCCCGACCGGAGCCGTGCCACGAGGAACACCTCGCCGCACAACGGGCTCTGCCTGGTCGCCTGACCGCCCGGGTGACGGGCCGGCGTCAGGGCATGAGGCGCCGGTCCAGCACCTCGTCGGCCAGCCCGTACGCCACCGCCTCCCGTGCGGTGAACACCTTGTCCCGGTCCATGTCCGCGCGCAGCGTCGCGATGTCGTGATGCGTGTGCCGGGACAGCACCTCCTCCACCTGGGCGCGGATCCGGACCATCTCCTTGGCCTGGAGCGCGAGGTCGGAGACCATGCCCTGCCGGCCGCCGCTGGCCGGCTGCCCGAGCAGCACCCGCGCGTGCTCCAGCACGAACCGCCGCCCCGGGTCGCCGCCGGCCAGCAGCACGGCCGCCGTGGAGGCCGCCTGCCCGACGCAGAACGTCGAGATCGGCGCCCGTACGAACGTCATCGTGTCGTAGATCGCCATCAGCGAGGTGAACGAGCCACCGGGCGAGTTGAGGTAGATCGCGATCTCGTTCTCCGGTGCCGCCGACTCCAGATGCAGGAGTTGGGCGATGACGACGTTGGCGACGCCGTCGTCGATCTCGGTGCCGAGGAAGATGATCCGCTCCGCCAGCAGCCGGCTGAACACGTCGTACGACCGCTCGCCCTGCGCGGTCCGCTCGACGACGTTCGGAATCGTGTAGGTCCCCATGTCACAGCCCCGTCCGTCGCCGGGAGGCGGCCGGGCGAACGTCCGCGAGGGACTCCACGACCGCGTCCACCATGCCGTACTCCTTGGCCTGCTCGGCCGTGAACCAGCGGTCGCGGTCGCCGTCCCGGGAGACGGTCTCCGGGCTCTGGCCGGTGTGCTCGGCGATGATCCGCTCGATGGTCCGTTTGGTGAACTCCAGGTTCTCCGCCTGGATCTCGATGTCCGCGGTGGTGCCGCCGATCCCGGCCGACGGCTGGTGCATCATGATCCGCGCGTGGGGCAGCGCGTAGCGCTTGCCGGGTGTGCCGACGCTCAGCAGGAACTGGCCCATGCTGGCCGCGAACCCCATCGCGAGCGTGGAGACGTCGTTCGGGATCAGCCGCATCGTGTCGTAGATGGCGAGACCCGCGTGCACGGACCCGCCGGGGCTGTTGATGTACAGACCGATGTCGGTGCGCGGGTCCTCGGCCGAGAGGATCAGCAACTGGGCGCAGACCCGGTTCGCGGAGACCTCGTCGACCTGGGTGCCCAGCAGCACGATCCGCTGCGCGAGCAGCTGGGCGGCCAGTTGGTCGTCGAACCGGGTGGGAAGGGTGTCGCCCTCCTCGGCCCGGGGCGTGAGTGCGGTGAGTGGAGTCATGGGTCCTCCCGTCGAGCGGTGATGCCGTCGACTCCACTGTCGGCCCGGAGCGGCCCGTCGCCGCGGTTTCTCTGCCCGCGGCAGATTCGCCACGGGCAGAGCCCGCCCTCAGCCCTTCTCGCGCACCTGCCGGAAGAACGCCCGCACGTCACCGACCAGCAGGTCCGGCTCCTCCATCGCCGGGAAGTGCCCGCCCCGGTCGAACTCGGTCCACCGGACCAGGTTCTCGGTCCGCTCGGCCTTGTGCCGCAGCGGGAGCTGAAGCTCGCCCGGGAAGAGCGCGAGCGCGGTCGGCACGGTCGACGGTTCGGTGGGGCGGGCGGCGCGACCCGTGGAGTGCGCACGCTCGTAGTAGATACGGGCGGCGGAACCGGCGGTCCCGGTCAGCCAGTACAGCATCACGTCGGTGAGCATCCGGTCGCGGTCCACGGCCTCCTCGGGCAGCAGCTCCGAGTCCGTCCACTCCCGGAACTTCTCCACGATCCAGGCGAGTTGGCCGACGGGCGAGTCGGTGAGCGCGTACGCCAGGGTATGCGGCCGGGTCGACTGCAGGACGGCGTACCCCGTGCCCTCGCGGGACCACTCGCTCCACCGGCGCCATGACAGCAGCGCCCGCTCCTGCTCCTGCGTGCCGAGGGCGTCCAACTCGTCGGGCGTCGGCTCGGTGGCCTGCTGCGCGCCCGGGAGCAGGTTCAGATGCACGCCGATCACGCGGTCCGGATGGGCGCGTCCCAGCTCGCGGGAGATGGCGGCGCCCCAGTCCCCGCCCTGCGCGCCGAACCGCGCGTAGCCGAGCCGGGTCATCAACTCCGCCCACGCGTCGGCGATCCGGCCCGCCTCCCAGCCGCTGTCCCGGGTCGGCCCGGACAGCCCGAAGCCGGGAACGCTCGGTACGACGACGTGGAACGCGTCGGCCGGGTCGCCGCCGTGGGCGGCCGGATCGGTCAACGGCTCCACGACGTCGAGGAACTCCACGATCGAGCCGGGCCAGCCGTGCGTGAGGATCAGCGGGGTGGCGTCCGGCTCGGCGGAGCGGATGTGCGCGAAGTGGACGTTCGTCCCGTCGATGGTCGTCACGAACTGCGGCCACTCGTTCAGCCGTGCCTCGGCGGCCCGCCAGTCGTACGTGTGCCGCCAGTGGCGGACGAGCTCGCGCAGATAGTCCGTCGGAACCCCGTACGACCATCCCGCGCCCGGCAGTTCGTCCGGCCAGCGGGTGCGGTCCAGGCGGTCGTGCAGATCGTCCAGGTCGCTCTGCGGGATGTCGATACGGAAGGGGCGGACACCGTCGTCGGCGAATGATGACGTCATGGTCGGGATGCTAAGGCGTGGTTCGAAAGTGGCGTCCTCCGCCCGGAGGGCGGCCGGACGGGACTTTCGAAACACGCCCTGGTTCGCCCCGGCGACTGCGCCACTCGGATGAGTCGGCCGCCGGGCCGATGAGTTTACCGGTCGGCACGGGTCGACACTGTTGACCGCGTTCCACGCCCCAGGAGGTGCTCATGACCACCGACGGATTCACCACGTGTCTCTGGTTCGACGGCCAGGCGGAGGAGGCCGCCCACTACTACGTGTCGATCTTCAAGAACTCCAGCATCGTCCGGATCGGCCGCTACACCGAGGCCGGTCCCGGCCCGGCCGGCTCGGTGCTGGCCGTGGAGTTCACGGCCAACGGCCAGAGGTTCGTCGGGATCAACGGCGGGCCGCAGTTCACGTTCAACGAGGCGGTCTCGTTCCAGATCTTCTGCGCGGACCAGGAGGAGATCGACTACTACTGGACCAAGCTCACCGAGAACGGCGGGGAACCCGGCCCCTGCGGCTGGCTCAAGGACCGGTACGGCGTGTCCTGGCAGGTCGTACCCGAGACGCTGATCGACATGATCGGCGACGCCGATCCGCGAAAGGCGGCCCGCACGACCGAGGCGATGCTCTCCATGCGCAAGTTCGACGTCGCCGCCCTGGAGCGGGCCTACGCGGGCGAGTGAGGCGCCGGGCGGCCGGCGGCCCGGCCGGCCCGGCGGGTCGCCGGCCGGGCCGCGTCGTCCCGGCCGCGTCATCCGGCCTCGGCCAGGATCTCGCGGATCACGTGCCGTGAGTTCTCCGCCAGCGCCGGGTTGGTCTGCCAGTAGTACGGCAGCTGGATCAGCGAGATCGACAGCGCCCAACCGCGGCCGCGCGCCCATTCGGCGTCGTCGGCGCCCACAGCGTCCCGGAAGGTCCCGCGGGCCGACGCGGGCAACAGGTTCCAGGCCACGACGAGGTCGACGGCGGGGTCGCCCACGCCCACGGTGCCGAAGTCGATCACCGCACGGAGTCGTCCCTCCGCCACCAGGACGTTCCCGGGCGACAGGTCCCCATGGGCCCAGACGGGCGGTGCCTGCCGCGAGGGGGCCCGCAGGGCCTCCTCCCACAGGGCCGTCACCGCGCCGGTGTCGATCCTGCCGTCGAGCTGGGCGATAGCCGAGCGGGTCGCCGCGTCCCGGGTCGCGAGGGGTACGCCCCGGGGGTTCGGCGGCCCGTCCTGCGGGTCGATCCGGCGCAGCGCGCGGACGAACTCCGCCAGGTCCTGGGCGAGCGGTCGCGGTTCCTCGACGGCGCCCGCGACGGGATTGTGCCCGTCCAGCCAGCGGAAGACGGACCAGGGCCACGCGAACTCCGCGTTCGGTTCGCCCCGGCCCAGCGCCTCGGGTACGGCGACGGGCAGCCGGGGTGCCAGCCGGGGCAGCCAACGCTGCTCGTGCTCCACGTCCCCGACCGCGCCCGGATACCGGGGCAGACGTACGACCAGACCGGTGCCGAGCCGGAACATGGCGTTCTCGGTGCCGGACGACTTCAGCCGCTCGACCGGCTGACCGGCCCACTGCGGGAACTGCCCGGCGACCAGCCGGCCGACGAGCGAGGCATCGAGGTCCACCTCGTCCGGACGCATCTTCAGGGCACACATGGGCCCCATTCCAGCGCACGGGGATCGCCGTGGGCGAACGGTTTTCACCGGCCCCGGGGCGTTTCCCGGGACCGGTGCGGCACCGCGGCTCAGACCCGGTCGGCCACGATCATCAGATACTGGAAGCTGCCGTTGCGGTACGCGGTCAGGAACGTCTCCTCGATGCCCGTGACCAGGTGGTCGGCCTGCTGGCGCAGTTCCCAGTAAGGGATCGTCGCCTCGGTGAGGTCCTCGACGTGGACGGGCACGAGCCGGTTGCGGGCCATGGCCCGGAAGTACGCCGACCGCGGATGGATGTCGCAGATGTAGTGGGCGTTGATGAGGGACACCTCGCGGGAGGCCTGCCCGTAGGTGTCGTTGTAGCAGCCGGTGATCACCACGTAGCGTCCGCCGCGGCGCAGCAGCCGCGCGTGCTCGGCGAAGAGGAGGTCCAACTCGACGTACATGGTGGACTCGTTGTTCCACGACGCCGCGTAGGCGCCGGTCTCCAGGCCGGTGTCGAGCATGTTGCGGTGGTGATAGCGCACCTTGCCGTCGATGCACCGCTTGCGGGCCTGATCGTTGGCGAAGGCGGCCTGCTTGGCGGAGATCGTCACCCCGTCCGTGTGGCAGCCGTGCCGCAGATGCGCCACCACGCTGCCGCCGCCGCGGCCGCAGCCGGCGTCGAAGGCGTGGTCGTCGGGGGTGAGGGCGCCCAGGCGGCCGGCGAGGATCTCGGCCTGGGCGTGCTCCAGGCGGTGCAGTTCGGCGGTGATCCGCGCCTGGCGCCGCAGGGGATCCGGCTCGTCGAGCACGGTCCAGTCGACGGCTCCGACGCCGTAGTGATGGTGGTAGAGGTCGTCGAGCCTGCCGAGTTCGAGGTTGACCGGGTTCTCCTCGGCGTTCCAGTAGTCCGCGACGCGGTTCTGGTACGTGGACTGGGTCGGCACCGGGGCTGTCGTGCGGACGGCGGCGGGGACGGTGGTCAACTATGGCTCCTCGTGTTCTGTCTGACGGTCAGTCAGCGACGTGCTTGCGCGTTACCAGTAGTTGGGCAGGTGGTAGCGGTGGGTGTTGGTCGCGTGCCACTCGTGGTTGCCGGCCACCCAGTCCGACAGGCCCCGGGCGTACCGCTCGACGAGCGGCGAGGTGGCGGCCAGCAGGGCGGACTCCGCGTCGAAGGCGTCCATGATCTCGTTGTGGATCTCGACGGCCCTCAGGTAGGCGGGCTTGAGTCCGCACCGCTCGTTGGCGGCGATGACCTGCGGCAGGTTGAGGTGGGTCGGGTCGGCCAGCTCCTTGGTGAAGGAGTACAGGTCGTTGACGATCGTGGTCGCGTTGCTCGCGAGCACGGTGATGCGCTGGATCTCGGGGCGGGCGTAGAGCGCCTCGGGCAGTTCGTAGCCGTCCACCGCGTCGACGATCGACAGACAGGGCCGGAAGTTGTTGAACTGGCGCATCACCAGGTACTCCCACACCCGCGGCCGGTACCCGGTCTCGCCCCAGGCCGCCTCGCCGAGATAGCCCAGGTGAAGCCGGGCGATGTCGTGCACGAAGCGGTCCGTCTGGCTGGGCGTGGCGAGGGCGGAGTAGTCCTTCAGGGCCCAGTAGTACGACCTCAGCGGTCCGTCGGACTGCATCCCCTGGAGCCACTGCTCCTGGAGTTCGGGTGTGCCGTGGTACGGGTCCAGTGCCGACTGGGCCAGGATCAGCCGGGCGCCCAGGCCGCGCCGCGATCCGCCCTTGTCCCCGTCCTCCTCGCAATAGCAGTCGTCGACGATGTTCTCGGCCAGCAGCAGCTTGCCCGCGACCGTGAGGCGTTCCAGGTCGGCCGCCTCCGGGTGCTGGAGCACCACGGCGCGCCCGAACTGGAATCCGGCGAAGTCCCCGTTCCAGGCCTCGGGGAACAGGTCGAGACCGCGGGCCCACTCCTCCAGTCTGCGGTCGATCTCCGCGGCCTTCTCGGGGTCGGCGGGGGCGACAGGCCGGTACCTCAGGCCCGGGATCGCCCCGCCGCGCCGGGTCGTGAGGCTGCGGGCGAGATTGGGCGGCCCGGGCAGGGACAGCGGGGCGCCGGGGGCGGGGGGCGTGCTCATGTCGTTCTCCACGCGGTCACTCGGCCGTCCGGCCGATCTGCACGTTCTCCAGGATCCCCACCGCGTCGGGAACGAGGATGGCCATCGAGTAGTAGGCGGTGACGAGGTAACGGATGATCGCGGCGGAGTCGATACCCATGAACCGCACGTTCAGCCCCGGCTGGAACTCCTCGGGGATGCCCGTCTGGTAGAGCCCGACGACCCCCTGGTCGGACTCCCCGGTGCGCAGCGCCACGATGCTGCTGGTGTGCTGCCGACTGACCGGGATCTTGCCGCACGGGTAGATCGGTACGCCCCGCCAGGCCGGGATCCGATGCCCGTCGACGGTCGTGGAACCGGGCATCAGACCTCGCCGGTTGCACTGCCGGAAGAAGGCCGCGATCGCCTTCGGATGGGCGAGGAACAGTTTGGTCTCGCGGCGCATGGACAGCAGTTCGTCCATGTCGTCGGGGGTCGGCGGGCCGGTGAAGGTGCTGATGCGCTGCCCGTAGTCGGCGTTGTGCAGCAGCCCGAACTCCCGGTTGTTGACCAGCTCCCACTCCTGGCGCTCGCGGATCTCCTCGACGGTCAGCCGGAGTTGTTCCTCCGTCTGGTTCATCGGGTTGTTGTAGAGGTCCGCGACCCGGGTGTGGACCTTGAGCACGGTCTGGGTGAGCGACAACTCGTACTCGCGCGGGGCGAGGTCGTAGTCCACGTAGCCGCCGTTGAGCGTCGGCTCGCCGACATGACCGGCCTGGAGCGGGACGTCCGCCTCGCCTGTGCGGTTCATCGGCAGCTTCTGCCGCTCGGCGAACGCCTGGAGGTGCGCGGCGAGGGAGGGCACCCGCTCGGTGAGCTCCGTGACGACGTCCCAGGGCAGCACCATCAGCACCCCGGCCGTCTCCGCCCGCATGGAGGTCAGCCACAGCGGGTCGGGTTCGCCGACGCCCTCGTCCCCCAGCTGGTCGCCGCCGCTGACGACCCCGACGATCTCCTCCTCGCCGTACTTGCCGGCCGCGAAGCGGGTGAACCGGCCGTGGACGACCAGGTACGCCTCCGTCACCGGCTGCCCGGCCTCGAAGAGGACCTGGCCGGCCCGCACCTCCCGGACGCGGAACCGGGAGGCGAGCTCCTTGAGGACCTCGATGTCGGAGTAGCCGCGCAGGGACGGCAGTTCGGTCAGAGTCCGGGGCACGACCTTGATGTCGTCGGCGCCGTTCTGCTCGAACTGCACCCGGCCCCGGCCGACCCGCAGCGTCAGCCGCCGGTTGACCCGGTAGGTGCCGCCCCTGACGTCCACCCAGGGCAGTGATCTCAGCAGCCAGCGTGAGCTGATCCCCTGCATCTGCGGTGCGGACTTGGTGGTGGTGGCGAGCTGTCGTGCGGCCTGGGTGCCGAGGCTGGTGCGGTGTTCGTCGGCCGGCGGTACGGGTGCGGCTTCGGCGAGGGCGGGACCGGTGGCGCTGTCCGGTGTGGACACATCCCCTCCTGGGAGGTGAACGAGGGTGAGCGGAACGGTCGTGGTCGTCGTTGCGCTGGTGGGTCGTGCGCTGGACCAAGCCAAACAGCCCGGGCGGCGCTCGGGACACGGCGTGAAGGGGGCGGCTTCGCACCATGGAAGTGCAAACCCGTCGGATGATGCGGAAGGGGTGTTCTGTGTGCTGCCGTGCGCTGGAACAGCTGTGTGAACGAGGAGGTCAGGAGAGGTCGTCGACCAGTACCGCGGCTCCGTCGAAGCGGCCGGCCGCGAGATCCTGAAGCGCCCGCGCCGCTTGCGACAGCGGATAGGTGTGCGTGGTCGCGCGCACACCGTGGCGGGCGGCCAGCGCCAGGAAGTCCCGGGCGTCCGCGCGGGTGTTGGAGGTGACGCTGCGCACCTCCTTCTCGTAGAACAGCTCGCTCTCGTAGTGCAGCGGCGGTACGTCGCTGAGATGGATACCGGCGATCGACAGCACCCCGCCCCGGTCCAGGGCGCGCAGCGCGAGCGGCACCAGGTCACCGGCCGGGGCGAACAGGATCGCGCTGTCCAGCGGCTCCGGCGGCATCTCGTGGACGTCCCGCGCGGAGGCGGCCCCCAGGTCCAGCGCCAGCCGCCGCGCGGCCGCGCCCCGGGTCAGCACATGCACGGTGGCCCCCTCCGCCAGCGCGACCTGCGCGCACAGATGGGCGCTGCCGCCGAAGCCGTAGAGCCCGAGCCGTCCGCCCGGCGGCAGCGCGGCCCGCCGCAGCGCCCGGTAGCCGATGATGCCCGCGCACAACAGCGGCGCCAGCGCCACGTCGCCGACGTCGGCGGGCAGCCGGTGGGCGAACGCGGCCGGCACGGTCGTGTACTGCGCGTAACCGCCGTCGGCGTCCCAGCCCGTGTACCGCGAGGCCGGGCACAGGTTCTCGGCCCCGCGCAGGCAGTACGCGCAGGTGCCGTCGGTGCGGCGCAGCCAGGCCACCCCGACCCGTTCGCCCGGCGCGAAGCCGCGCACCGCCGTCCCGAGGCCCGCCACCTCGCCGACCACCTCGTGTCCGGGCGTCACCCCTGCCCGGTGCACCGGCAGATCGCCCTCGGTCACATGCAGGTCGGTCCGGCACACCCCGCAGGCCCGCACCCGCACCAGCAACTCGTCCTCCGCGGGCACCGGCACCGCCTTCTCCACGAGCCGCAGGGAGCCCTCCGTCACCGGTCCCGGTGTGCCCACCGCCCATGCCCGCATCGTGCCGTCCGTCATCGCGTGCCCCGTCCGCCGCAGAGCCACCCCGGGTTCACCCGGCTTCGCCGGGCCCGTCGGTGTCCATGGGTGTCTGTCCGTGGTCCGTCGGTCTTCCCTCCTCTCCTCCAGTCTGTAACGGAGAAGCGTGTTCGGCGCGCGCGAGGCCCTGGCCGTGACTAGCGTGAGGAATCGGACAACCCACCGATCCGTCCCACCGATCCGAGAGGGCCGCAGTCATGGCCGTACCACCTGAGGGAACCCCCTGTTGGGCCGACGCGATGTTCAGTGACGTCGAGGGAGCCAAGCGCTTCTACGGCGACGTCCTCGGCTGGACGTTCGGCGAGTCGTCGTCGGAGTTCGGCAACTACACGCAGGCCTACGCGGACGGCAAGGCGGTCGCCGCGGTCGTACCGCCCATGCCCGGTCAGGAGGGCCAGTCGCAGTGGTGCCTCTACTTCTCCTCGCCGGACGCCGCCGCCACCGCGGCGAAGATCCGGGAGAACGGCGGCGAGGTGCTGATGGAGCCGATGCAGGTCGGCGAGTTCGGCACCATGTGCCTGGCCCGCGAGCCCAGCGGCGCCGTCTTCGGCGTGTGGCAGGGCGGCCTCCACGAGGGGTTCGAGGCGACGGCAGTGCCCGGCGCCTACTGCTGGGCCGAGGTCTTCACCCGTGAGCCCGAGAAGACGGACGCGTTCCTCCCCGCGGTCTTCTCGTACACGGCGAAGCAGCTGGAGGACGAGGCGATCGACTTCCGCATGTTCGACCTCGGCGACCAGACGGTCCTCGGCCGGATGACGATGACGGACGACTTCCCGCCCGAGGTGCCGTCGTACGTCAACGTCTACTTCACCGTCGCCGACTGCGACGAGGCGGTCGCGAAGGCGACCAAGCTCGGCGGTGTGCTGCGGTTCGGGCCGATGGACAGCCCGTTCGGCCGGTTCGCGGCGATCAGCGACCCGCAGGGCGCGAACTTCTCGGTGATCGACATCACCACGACGGCGGGGGAGATGCCGAAGGCCACCGACGTCTCCTGACCCGTGGCCGGGCACCCCGGCCGGCCGTGGCATGATCGTGCGCATGCGTGAACGTGTGGTGGCCGCGTGCGACGGGGCATCGAAGGGGAACCCGGGACCGGCGGCCTGGGCCTGGGTCGTCGCCGACGAGGCGGAGACCCCCGCCCGCTGGGAGGCCGGGCCGCTCGGCAGGGCGACCAACAACGTCGCCGAACTCACCGCCCTGGAGCGGCTGTTGGCAGCGACAGACCCCGATCTGCCGCTCGAGATCCGGATGGACTCGCAGTACGCCATGAAGGCGGTCACCACCTGGCTGCCCGGCTGGAAGCGCAACGGCTGGAAGACGTCCGCCGGCAAGCCGGTCGCCAACCAGGAGCTCGTCGTACGCATCGACGAGCTCCTGGACGGCCGCTCGGTCGAGTTCCGCTACGTGCCCGCCCACCAGGTCGACGGCGACCGGCTCAACGACTTCGCCGACCGCGCCGCCAGCCAGGCGGCGTCCGTCCAGGAGGCCGCGGGCAGCGACCTCGGCTCGCCGGAGCCGCCGCCCTCGCCCGACACCCCGTCGGCCGGGGCGCCCCGCCGCCGGTCCGCCCCGTCGTCGTCCAAGGCCGCCTCCCGGCCGCGTGGCGGCGGCTCCGTGCGGACGATCAACGCGAAGTTCCCCGGCCGCTGCGTCTGTGGACGTCCCTACGCGGCGGGCGAGGCGATCGCCAAGAACGACCAGGGCTGGGGCCACCCGGAGTGCCGCACGGCGGCCACCGGCTGACCGGCGGCGGCACCCCCCGACACCGCCGCGCGCCGCTCAGTCGGTGTCGAAGGTGTAGTGGGCGGTGTGGTCGAGCAGGTCCGCCGGGGACGTGTCGTTCCAGGGCTTCATCCGCTCGCCGACGTCGATGACGTCCGGCGTCCCGCCGGCCGGCGCGTAGCCGGAGGCGGGATGCCTGCGCCGCCACTCGGCCCACAGCTTGTCGATGTACGCGTGGTGCAGCCAGAACACCGGGTCGTTGGGGGACACCCCGGTCGCCATCTGCCCGCCGACCCAGACATGCACCCGGTTGTGCAGGTTGACCCCGCGCCAGCCCTCCAGATGATTGCGGAAGCCGTCCGAGCCGCTGTTCCAGGGCGCCATGTCGTACGTCGCCATCGCCAGTACGGAGTCGACCTCGGCCCGGGTCGGCAGCTCGCGCACGCCGGTGCCGAGCGAGCGCCGGAGATAGGTCCGGCCGTCCACCCGGACGTTGACCGGCCAGTTGCCGGCGGCCGCCGCGAACGGGCCGTCCATCACCCGGCCGTCCAGGCTGCGCCCGGTGCCGCCGAGGAAGTCCGGCGCCCACAGCGAGGCCCGCGTGGAGCGGTCCGCGGACCAGTTCCAGTACGGCAGCGCCACCGAGGGGTCCACCGACTGCAGCGCCCGCTCGAACTCGAGCAGGAATCTGCGGTGCCAGGGCAGGAACGACGGCGAACGGTGGCCGGTGCGCTCGCCGTTGTCGGTGTCCCCGACGATGAAGGCGTTGTGCGTGGTGACGAAGGCGTCGTAGCGGCCGTTGCGCTTGAGTTCGAGGACGGCCGCGACGAAGCGCCGCTTCTCGTCGGCGGACAGGTTCGCCTGGTTCTTGCGGACGGTCATGTGCGGGTGCTCCAAAGGTGCGTGCGGGCGGTTCAGTTGGCGGGGAACGGGACGAGCCGCGAGCCCTGGAGTTCGTCGACCGCGGCGCGTGCGGCGGCCCGTGGGGTGGCCACCGGGGCGTAGTGGCTGACGACGCTGATCCAGGTCCCGTCGGCGTTCCGCATCACGTGCAGTTCCACGCCGTCGACGAACACCGCGTAGCCACCGCGGTGGTGGTCCCCGTGGTGACCGCCCCCGGCGCTCGCCCGGCCCTGTATCCGGCGGCCCCGGTAGATCTCGTCGAACGTCTCGGGGGTGTCGTGGGAGTGCTCTTCGGCCTCGGCCGGTCCGGCGACGGTCGCGGCGGCGGCCGCGGCGGTGAGGGCGGCCGCGGCGGCGAGGGCGCGACGACGGCTGAGTTCGGGCATACGGGACCTCCGGGGTGTGTTGGGTTGACGACCCCGTATGCCTATCGGTCCGGTTCAGAGCGGGAGAAATCGCTGTGGAGTGGTTGGCTCCGATCCGGACAATTAACCACATGTCGTGCAAGGTTGAACGAAGATGATCTTGTCGTCGCGGGGCGCTTCGGACCCCCGGACGGGGGAAATCCTGCCCCTGGCGGCCGGGTTTCGGACGATCTTTCGCGAGGGGAGGGGGCGGGGGTGGTGCCGCTCACCTCGCGAAACTGGCGTGATCCGGGGGGCGCGGACCCCCGTCCATGGCCTGCTACTCTGCGTCGTCAACTGACGGCTCTGGGTAATTAGTAGGGGTGCGCGTGAAGGTCGCCTGTGTCGGCGGCGGGCCCGCCGGCCTGTATCTCTCCATCCTGCTGAAAAGGCAGGACCCGTCCCACGACATCACCGTGCACGAGCGCGACCCCGAGGGCTCCACCTATGGCTGGGGCGTCACGTACTGGCGCGAACTGCTCGACAAGCTCCACACGCACGATCCCGAGTCGGCGCGCGCCGTCGAGGAGAGCTCGGTCCGCTGGAACCAGGGCGTAGCCCACGTACGGGACCTGGCGACCCGGCAGCCCGGCGACGAGGGCCACGGCATCGGCCGCCACCGACTGCTGGAGATCCTCGCCGCCCGCGCCCGCTCCCTCGGCGTGCGACTGGAGTACGACCACGAGGTCACCCCCGAGAACCTGCCCGCCGCCGACCTGGTCGTGGCGGGTGACGGCGTGCGCAGCGCCCTGCGCACCCACCACGCCGGACACTTCGGCACGGAGCTGAGGCCGGGCCGCAACTCCTACATCTGGCTCGGCACCCCCAAGGTCTTCGACTCCTTCACCTTCGCGTTCGTCGAGACCGGGCACGGCTGGATCTGGTGCTACGGCTACCCCTTCGGCCCCGGGCACAGCACCTGCGTCGTCGAATGCGCCCCCGAGACCTGGACGGGCCTCGGCCTCGACCGGGCGAGCGAGAGCGACGGACTCGCCCGGCTGGAGAAGCTCTTCGCCCATGTGCTGGACGGCAGTCCCCTGGTCGGGCGCTCCTCCGGTGACGGCAGCGCCCAGTGGCTGACCTTCCGCACCCTCACCAACCGCACCTGGCACCGGGGCAACCTGGTCCTGCTCGGCGACGCCGCCCACACCACCCACTACTCCATCGGCGCCGGCACCACCCTCGCCCTGGAGGACTCCATGGCGCTCGCCGCCGCGCTGCGCGACCACACCGACCTTCCGAGCGCCCTCGTCCGCTACGAACAGGAACGCAGGGCGGCCCTGTTGTCCGTCCAGAGCGCCGCCCGCTACAGCGCCGAGTGGTACGAGAACCTCACGCGCTACATCCACCTGCCCCCGGAGCAGATGTTCGCCCTGCTCGGCCAGCGACACTCGCCCCTGCTGCCCCATGTGCCGCCCCAGCTTTACTACCGGATCGACAGGGCGGCCGGGCAGTTGGAGGCGCTGCGCCGGCTCAAGCGCTGGCTGGGGCCGAAGGTCGCGCGCGGCGTGCACGCCCGGACGCTGTCCGACCGCACATAGCCCCGCGCGCCGGTCCGGTGGGGTGAATGACGATTCACCGATAAGGTGAATCGTCATTCACCCGTTTGTCTTTCGCGTCGGCCGCTGGAGTGCCCATGGCGTCGCCCGCCCCGATACCCGACCCGTCCGCCACCACCGACGGACCCACGACCGGCACTGCCGACAGCCGCGGTGCCGGGACCCTGCGGGGCCGGCTCACCATCCCCGTGCTGGCCTTCGGCGGCACGCTCATGGCCGTCATGCAGACCGTCGTCGTACCGCTGCTCCCGGACCTGCCGCGGCTGACGGGCGCCTCGCCGGGCACGGTCTCCTGGATGGTCACGGCGACCCTCCTGTCCGGTGCCGTGCTCACCCCGGTGCTCGGCCGGGCCGGCGACATGTACGGCAAACGACGGGTGCTGCTCGCGGCCCTCGCTCTGATGACCGCGGGCTCCGTCACCTGTGCCCTGACCTCCGACATCCGCGTTCTCATCGCCGCCCGCGCCCTCCAGGGCGCCGCGTCGGCCGTCGTACCGCTGTCGATCAGCATCCTGCGGGACGAACTGCCCCCGGAACGCCGGGGTTCCGCGGTGGCGCTCATGAGTTCCACCGTCGGCATCGGCGCGGCCCTGGGCCTGCCGGCCGCGGCCCTGATCGTGCAGTACGCCAACTGGCACGTCATGTTCTGGGTGACGGCCACCCTGGGCGCGTCCGGGGTGGCGCTGATCCGGTGGGCGGTGCCGGAGTCACCCGTGCGCTCGCCCGGCCGGTTCGACATCACCGGAGCGCTGGGACTGGCCGCCGGGCTGATCTGTCTGCTGCTGGGCGTGTCGCAGGGCGGCCAGTGGGGGTGGGGCAGCGGCCGGATCACCGGGCTGTTCCTCGCCGCGGCCGTGACGCTCGGTCTGTGGTGCCGACAGCAACTGCGTGCCCGCCTGCCTCTGGTCGACCTGCGCCTGGTCTCCCGCCCGAAGGTCGGCCTGTCCCATGTGGCCGCCCTGCTGACCGGGTTCGCGTTCTACGCCAACACCCTGGTGACGGCACAGCTGGTGCAGGCGCCCCGGGCCACCGGATACGGGCTCGGCCTGACCATCGTCCAGACAGGACTGTGCCTGCTGCCGGGCGGGATCATCATGCTGCTGTTCTCGCCGCTCTCGGCGCGCATCTCCGCGGCCCGCGGACCGCGCGTCACGCTGGCCGTCGGGGCCGGCGTCATCGCGGCCGGGTACGCGGTGCGCATCGCGGACAGCCGCCAACTATGGATGATCATGGTGGGTGCCGCGGTGGTGGCCACCGGTACGACCCTCGCCTACTCCGCGCTGCCGTCCCTGATCCTGCACGCCGTACCGGCCGACCAGACCGCCTCCGCCAACGGCGTCAACGTGCTGATGCGCACCATCGGCCAGGCCGTCTCCAGCGCCGCCGTCGCCGCGGTCCTGGTCCGCCACACCAGCCCGGTCGGCGGGATCCCGGTGCCGACGCTGCACGGCTACCTGATGGCGTTCGCGATCGCCGGCGTCGTGGCCCTGGCCGCGAGCGCGGTGGCGCTGACCATCCCGGGCGACACCCCGTCCGACGGCACCCGGCGTGCCCGTGGACGCACCCGCTCCGCGCGCGGCGGCGCGATGAAGGGAGCATGAGTGCCATGAGCAGCACTCCGTCCGGCGTGTCCGCCCCCGCCCGCCGGGACGCCGAGGCCACCAAGGCGGCCATCCTGCGCGCGGCCCGCCATCTGCTGGCCCGGCACGCGCACGCCGACATCACGCTGCGGGCCGTCGCCGAGCGCGCCGGGGTGAGCCCGCCGCTGATCCTGAAGTACTTCGGCAACAAGGACGCCCTGTTCGCCCGCGTGATGTCCTTCGACACCGACGCCGACTTCCTGCTGGACGCCCCGGTGGGCGAACTCGGCCGCCACATGGTCCGTCACGTGCTGGAGAGCCAGGTCGAACGTGGCGCCGACCCCGTCCTGCGGATCGCCTTCGCACCCCTGCACGGGGCGCACGGGGACGTGCTGCGCGCCAACTTCCGCAGCCAGGTCACCGCTCGCCTGGCCGACCGCCTCGACGGCCCCGACGCGGGCCTGCGCGCCGAACTCGCCCTGGCCACGCTGCTCGGCCTGGGGGTGATGTTCGGCATCGCCCGGGGCGCCGAACTGCGCTCGGCCGGGATCGACGCGATCGTCGACCGCTACGGCCCCACGGTGCAGGCCCAGCTCACGCCGTAGCGCCCGGCGGACGCCTGCCGTGCGGGGACCCGGCGCAGACGGCGACGGCACACGGCGGTTCACTCGCGTGGGTGAAATACGCCCAGGTGAGGGGCGGCGGGAGCCAAGTCCGCGCCGGCGCGTGACGGATGACAGACTGGCGGTATGGACGAGCGCGAATTCGGTAGGTCGGGCCAGCACGCATCCGTCGTCGGCCTCGGCACCTGGCAGCTGGGCGCCGACTGGGGCGACGTGGACGACAAGGAAGCCCTGGCGGTGCTGGAGGCGGCGGCGGAGGCGGGGGTGACCTTCTTCGACACCGCCGACGTGTACGGCGACGGGCGCAGCGAGCAGACCATCGCCGCGTTCCTGAGCGGCCGGCCGGACCTGCACGTGGAGATCGCCACCAAGATGGGCCGCCGGGTCGACCAGATCCCCGAGAACTACGTCCTGGACAACTTCCGGGCCTGGAACGACCGTTCCCGCCGCAACCTCGGCGTCGACCGCATCGACCTGGTGCAGCTGCACTGCCCGCCGACGCCCGTCTACTCCTCCGACGAGGTCTTCGACGCCCTCGACACCCTGGTCGCGGAGGAGCGCGTCGCCTCCTACGGCGTCAGCGTGGAGACCTGCGAGGAGGCGCTGACCGCCATCGCCCGGCCGAACGTGGCGAGCGTGCAGATCATCCTGAACCCGTTCCGCATGAAGCCGCTGCGCGAGGTGCTCCCGGCGGCCCGGGCGGCGGGAGTCGGCATCATCGCCCGCGTGCCGCTCGCCTCCGGCCTGCTGTCCGGTAAGTACACCAAGGACACGGTCTTCCCCGCGAACGACCACCGCACCTACAACCGGCACGGCGAGTCCTTCGACCAGGGCGAGACCTTCTCGGGTGTCGACTTCGCGACCGGCGTCGAGGCGGCCGCGGAGTTCGCCGCCCTCGCCCCCGAGGGCTACACCCCGGCCCAGCTCGCGCTGCGCTGGGTCGTCCAGCAGCCCGGTGTGACCACCGTGATCCCCGGCGCCCGCTCACCCGAACAGGCGCGCGCCAACGCGACCGCCGCCAAGCTCCCCGAGCTGTCCGAGTCGACCCTCGCCGCGATCCGGGACCTCTACGACCGCCGGATCAAGGACCAGGTGGAAGCCCGCTGGTAGTGCGACGGCCACCTCGGCTGTATCGACGGCCGTTCCCGGGGAACTTGAAGGCGAACGGGAACGGCTGCGGCCGGGACAAGGAGGCATCGTGGCGGGTGGCGGGGACGGGACGGACCGGAGCAGAGGGCGGGACGAGACCGCGGAGGAGCGGGCCGACCGCATGTGGGGGGAGCTGATCCAGGAGGTCCGGGTGGCCCAGACGGGCGTCCAGATCCTGTTCGGCTTCCTGCTCACCGTCGTGTTCACCCCGAAGTACGCCCAACTGGAACACGTCGACCAGGTCATCTACATCGTGACCGTCGTGCTGGGCGCCGCCGCGACCGGCGCCCTGATCGGCCCGGTGGCGCTGCACCGCGTCGTGGCCGGGCGCCGGGTCAAGCCCGAGGCGGTGCGGTGGGCCGCCCGGCTGACGTTCGTCGGGCTGGTTCTGCTGCTCGCCACCATGACCGCCGCGCTGCTGCTGATCCTGCGGGTGGCGACCCATGACGGCTATGTGCCTTACCTGGTCTCCGGCGTGGTCATGTGGTACCTGCTGTGCTGGTTCGCGCTGCCGATGTGGACCCGGCACCGCTACACCTCGCACTGAGGCGCAGAGCGGCCAGCTGCCGGTCGTGCACCCGCCCGAGCAGCAGCACCGAGACGCCGGCGCCGATCAGCGCGCAGAACATGTCCCACTGGGTGTCCCACACATCGCCCTGGGTGGCGAGGAACGCGTCCGCCGAATGCCCCCCGATGACGGCCGCCGCCCACTCGAACATCTCGAACAGGGCGCTGAAGGCGAGGCAGGCGCACACGGTCAGCGGGGCCAGCCAGCGGCTGCCGCGCAGCGGTGAGGTACGGCTGAGCAACTCCCGTACCAGCACGGCGGGGACGAAGCCCTGCATCAGGTGGCCGAAGCGGTCGTAGGGGTTGCGGTCCAGGCCGAACGTGTCGCGCGCCCAATCCCCGAGCGGCACCTGCGCGTACGTGTAGTGGCCGCCGAGGGCGAGCACCAGGGCGTGCACCGTCAGCAGGCCGCACAGCAGGCCGGTCAGCGGGAACCGCCGCCAGGTGAGCAGGATCAGGGGCAGTCCGACGATCACCCAGACCGTCTCCAGGAACCATGTGGCGCGGTCGTGCGGATTCCAGCCGGACACGGCCAGACCCGTCACGGCCACACAGGCGAACACGGCGGGCGTCGTCCGGCGCGGTACGGGACTCGCAGCGGGCATGAGCGGGCTCCTTGTCGGTGAGGGCCCCATGGTGGCGTCACCGGGCGCAGCCCGGCATGAGTACGGCTACTCAGCTCACGGCGCGCTCAGCCACCAGCCAGCACCTGGGTGAGGAAGTCGTCGACGCGGACCCGCTCCCGCCCGGGGGGCACCACCTCGCGGGTCTCGCGCAGGAAGGCGGCGACCGCCGGAGCCCAGGCGAACACCACGGCCTGGTGCCGGCCGCCGTCGGTCCGGGCGTCGCCGAGGAACTCCATGCGCAGCTCCTCCCACTGGCCCGTCGCCACCGGGCGAAACCGCACGTCGCCCACCCCGACCGGGCCGCGCAGTCCGGCGGCGAGCATCTCCCGGTCCAGCCGCCACCGTGCCAGGACCCGGCCGTCGTGGCTGAACACCGCGGTGACGGCGAACGGGTCCTCGGCGTCGTAGCCCAGGTGGGCGAGCACCGGAAATCGGTTCGTGGCGCCCGCCCGGAACTGCATCACCAGGGTCTTGCGCACGAAGGGGATCACAGCGGGCCTTCCGAGAAGAACGGTCGTAGAGCCCTCTAGTACCCCTGCTGCGCGGGGAATGCTCAGCCTTCAGGGTGATTCTCGCGTGACCCGCGCAGCGCGGCGATGCACGTGCCGATCGCGCTCCGGAGCTCCTCGAGCTGCTGGACCATGTCGTCCTCGTAGAACTCCTCGGCGTCGTCGAAGGTCAGCTCCTCGAAGACCTTCGTCGCCTTCTGGAGGCTGCTGTAGAACTTCGTGCGCCGTTCCTGCACGCGCAGTTCGGGGTCCGTCTCCACCGCCTCGACGACGAGGGACTTCATGGTGCCGTAGGCCTCGGCCGCCCATTCGACGGTGTCCTCGTCGTCCTCCAGCTCGTCGAGGAGCGACAGATGCCGTTCGGCCTCCTGGCGCAGCGGGACGGGCGCGTCGACGGTCTGCCCGGCCGGCGTCCTGATCTGACCGGACTCGGCGATCTGACGCACGTACCCGATGCGGTCGGCAGACCGGCTCTCGGACGCCACCGCCTTCTTGAGGTCGTCGGTGCGTACCACGTCACGGGCCAGCTCGGTCTGGAGCTCGGGGTCCTCCCGGACCCGGTCCAGCAGCGCCTGCCGGGCCGCCCGCGCGGTGGAGGGGTCCGCGAGGATCGCGGCCCGCAGGGCGGTCGGGTTCTCGGCCACCTCCAGCGCCTTCGTCGGGCGGATGCCCTCGGCCGCGGCGGCCTCGGCGATGGCGGTACCGCGCTCGGACGTGGCGCCGGAGCGGGAGACGTAGTAGCTCAGCCACACCTCGGCGTCCGGCAGTTCCACCTCCTGACCCGGTGCCAGAGCCTCGAAGTGCGGGACCATGCCGTCGTCGGCGGCTCGGTCCCACGCCTTGTAGTAGCGCATGACCCGTTCGGCGGAACACCCGGCCAGCTCGGCGAACTCCCTCGCCGACACCTTGGGTGTCTCGTCCGCGCTCTGCCCGCCGGGCCGTACGCTCCGCGCCACCATCAGGCCGAAGGCCCAGCCGCCGGTCCGCGCGTAGACGCCGAACTCGCGCGCGTCCCGCGCCACGAGGTCGGACAGGGGCGCGGGGGAGGTCTCGGGCGGGACGATCGCCAGGGTCACGGGTGACTCTCCTGTCAGCTGGAGGTGCGGCCGGTCGGTCTGGATGCCTCCACGCGGCATGCAGACCGGCAGCCTATATCGACCCTTTGGCGACGCTTTTCCGGCGCACGTTCCTCTTCCGGCCTGTTCCGGCGCCCGGCCGGAGGCAGGATGCCCGTATGAGCGTTCGTACCCTGCCCACGAGCACCCCCGCCGACCGGGGCGTCGACGCCTCGGGTGTGCACGCCTTCCTCGACGCCCTGGAGGCGGCCCCGGACATCGAGCCGCACAGCCTGATGATCATGCGGCACGGCCGGCTGGTCGCGTCCGGCTGGTGGGCCCCGTACACGCCCGAGCGCCCCCATCTCCTCTACTCGCTCAGCAAGAGCTTCACCGCGACGGCCGCCGGGTTCGCCCTGGCCGAGGGGCTGATCGGGCTCGACGACCCGGTGATCTCGTACTTTCCCGAGTTCGAGGCCGACATCACGGATCCGCGCAGCCGCGCGATGCGTGTCCGGCATGTGGCGTCCATGTCCAGCGGGCATCTCGCCGACACCGTCCACGAGTCCCTCGCCCTCGACCCCGAGGAGCCCGTACGGGGGTTCCTGCTGCTGCCGCCCGAACGCGACCCGGGCACGGTCTTCGCCTACAACCAGCCCACCACGTACACCCTGGCCGCGATCGTGCAACGGGTGACCGGGCAGCGCCTCACCGATTACCTGCGGCCCCGGCTGCTGGACCCGCTCGGTGTCGGCGCCGTGTCGTGGCTGCGGGACCGGGCCGGCCGTGAACTCGGCTACAGCGGACTGCACGCCACCACCGACGCCGTCGCCCGGCTGGGCCTGCTCTATCTGCGCGAAGGCGTGGGGGAGGGCGTACGGCTGCTGTCCCGGGACTGGGTCGAGCTGGCGACCCGGAAGCACATCCCGACCGCGGTCGGCACGCCCGAGGCGGACCGGGGGGACTGGGAGCAGGGCTACGGGTTCCAGTTCTGGCGGTCCCGGCACGGCTACCGCGGCGACGGGGCGTACGGCCAGTTCTGCCTGGTGCTGCCCGAGTACGACGCCGTGATCGCGACGACCGCCGCGACCGTGCAGATGCAGGACCTGCTGAACCTGGTCTGGACACATCTGCTGCCCGCCTTCGGCCCCGAACCCCGGTCCGGGGGCGAGCAGTCGGACGCGGCCCTCGCGCGGCGGCTGGCGCGGCTCGCCCTGCCCCCGGCCGCGGGAGCGAGCGCCCCGCCCGAGCGGGCCGAGGCCTGGTCGGGGGCCCGGTTCACCCCGGCCGGCGGAGTGTGCGCGGCCCAGCCGGGCCTGGCCTCGGTCGGCGTCTCGGCCGGCGCGGACGGCTGGACGCTGACGCTCACCGAGGACGGCGAGCGCCTCGAACTCGGCCTCGGGCCGGGTGGATGGCACAGCGCCGAGCAGCCGCTGCCCACCGCCGTCAGCGGCGGGTGGGCCGACGCGCGGACCCTGAAGGCACACGTGGCCTTCCTGGAGACGCCGCACCGGCTGGTGCTGACCTGTTCGCTCGACGACCTCACCTTCACCGCCCGCTGGCTCACCCAGCCCCTGCACGGCGGGCGACTGCGCTCCCTGCGCGCGCCACGCGGTTCGGTCTGACGCCGGTCCGGATCAGTCGGAGCGCGATTCCGATGAGTCCCCTCGGTCCCCTCGGTCCTCTCGGTCCCCTCGGTCCCCTCGGTCCTCTCGGTCCCCTCGGTCCTCTCGGTCCTCTCGGTCCCCTCGGTCCTCTCGGTCCTCTCGGTCCCCTCGGTCCCCTCGGTCCCCTCGGTCCCCTCGGTCCCCTCGGTCCCCTCGGTCCCCTCGGTCCACGGGGTCGGCTCGAATCCGTCCGGGTCCCGTTCCGGTCAGTTCGAGTCCGGTTCGAACGTACGCAGGAAGACGTCCAGCGCCTGCCGGTTCGCCGTCCTGCCCCAGTCGGCGGCGGGCGTCGTCCAGCGCAGCGAGAAGCTGCGCCGGCCGCCGAGGAGGAAGCCGCGGCCGAAGGTGCGCACCTGGGTGCCGTCCACGTCGACGAGCCACTCCATGTCGGCGGCCCGGTACCCCAGATACGTCGTGGCACGGATCGCCCCGATCCGCTGGAAGCCCGCGTCCTGCCGTAGCCCGGGCTCGACGTCGTCCCGCCAGACGGCGACCGGATCCGCACCGGCACTCTCGCTGTACGTCACCGCGAGCGTGCGCGGGTCGCCCTCGGCGCCGAAGGTGACCCGGTAGGCCTGGTCGGAGCGTTCGGTGCGCAACCGCTTCCAGTCGTCGGGCAGGGCGACGGAGAAGCCCTCCGGCGCGTCGAAGAGCTGGTACCCGGACGGCAGGGTGCTGGCGGACGCCGAGGACGACGGGGTGGGCGTGGGTGTCGGAGTCGGTGGGGGCGTCGGCGTGCCGGAGGCTCTTTCGCCGTCGGCGTCGTCCGGCGCCGTCGCCGGGGCGGACGGGGCCGCGGCCGCCGAGGGGCTGGTGCGGCCGCCGGCCGCGGAGCTCTCGGTGCCGGGCAGACCGGTCGTGGCGAGGACGGCGACCGCGACGGTGACGACGGCGAGGCCGGTCCCGGCGGCCATGGTCCGGCCGCTCCAGCCCGGACCGGCGTGGCGGACGGTGGCGTACGCGCGTCGCAGCCGGGGCGTGGGCACGGTCGGCAGGACCGCGTCGGGATCCTCGTTGAGCACGCGGGTGAGGACCTCGCGGACCACCGGGCGGGTCAGCCGCTCCCGGGAGTCCTTGCGCAGCAGCCCCTGCACGGCCTGGGTGAGCGGCCCGGCGCGCAGCGGGGTGCGCAGCGGCAGCCGGTCCACACTTTTCAGGGTGGCCTCGGTCCGGTCCCGCTCCCGGAACGGCGGACGTCCCTCGACCATCGTGTAGAGGATCGCGCCGAGGGCCCACAGATCGGCCGCGGGACCGATGCGTTCGTCACGTGCCTGCTCGGGGGAGGCGTACGACGGTGCCGTGACCCGGGGGGCGAGCGTCGCGCCCGCCAGCCCGAAGCCGGTGACCACGACCGGGCCGCCGTCGCGGACGTACACCTGTCCCGGGCTGAGCTCGCCGTGGGTGATGCCCTGGCCGTGCGCGGCCTCCAGCACGTCGAGCAGTTCCAGCCCGATGCGCGCCGTGCGGACGTAGTTGAACGTGCCGTGCCGGCCGAGGAGTTCGCTCAGGGGCGTGCCGTCGACCCACTCCGTGACGGTCCACAGGGCGCCCGCCTCCTCGACGGCGTCCACGACCGGCACGACCCGGCCCGGGCACACCCGGTCCAGCGTCTCCGACATGCGCAGGATGCGACCGGTGGTCCGGCGCGCGTCCCCCTCCCCGGCGGCGTCGCCGTCATCGGCGGCGGGCGGGAACCCGATCTGGGTCAGGAGGCAGGGGCGCTGGGCCTCCAGGTCCTCGCCGTACCAGCAGACCCGGTTCGTTTCGCGGGAGACGACGTCGAGGAGCCGATATCGACCGGCCACCAACTCGTGCGTGAAGACGTGCGCCTTGACCATGGTCATCCCTCGCTGCACCCCCGAATATTCATCTCTCCCATGGGTACGGCGCTCGTGACGGGGTGCGTTCAATCCGCTGCGAGTTCGGTGAGATTTCTGTCTTCCATTCAAAGGGCGGCGCGGGTCTGCGCGATGAAAAAGCGTCAGAACGGCGGCGTGTGCCATGGAGTGCCGCTCCGACCTCGGGCGGCACCCGTGGCGTGTGCCATGGAGTGCCACTCCGACCTCGGGCGGCACCCGTGCGGCGCGCCGGAATTCATCCGCCAGTAATCAGTGGCGTGAATGCCGTTGCGCCGACCTGGTGGTAACCAGCGGTAAACGAACGTGAATACGAACAGCGTCGCGTCCGCCAATCCGGTGCGTCGCAATCGGCGCAATCCCCTCGCCCGCCGCCCGCGGCGGGTCGGCACGGCGTCAGAGGTCGCGGTCCACCAGGAAGTGCAGCAGGGAACGCAGCCCGGCGGCGTCGCTCTCCTCCAGCGCCGCCGAAGCCAACGCCGCCTCCACCGCGTCGACGTTGCGGCGTGCCTCGCCCAGCGCCGCCGTGCGCCCGCCCGCCGCGTCGACCAGCTCCGCCACCTCGGCCGCGTCCCCGTCGGCCTCCAGCAACGCCGCGAGGTGACGGGCCGGCGGGGACGGTGAGTCGAGGGCGAGCAGCACCGGCAGCGTCTTCTTGCGTGCGCGCAGGTCGCCGTGCACGGGCTTGCCGGTGACGGTCGGATCGCCCCAGAGCCCCAGCACGTCGTCGACGATCTGGAAGGCGGTGCCCAGTCGCCGGCCCATACGGTCCAGGGCCGTCACCGTCGCCGAGGGCGCGCCGCCGAGTTCGGCGCCCAGGGCGGCCGCACAGCCCAGCAGGGCGCCCGTCTTTCCCTCCGCCATCGCCCGGTACTCGTCCGGCCGCACCCGGCGGGGCCCCGTCCAGGGGCGCTCGGCGAACAGCAGGTCGTCCGCCTGCCCGCGCACCAGGTCGCCCAGCGCGGCGGAGAGCAGGCCCACGGCACCCGGCCCGCCCGGTGCCGCGGCGAGCGTCTGCACGGCCAGCGCGAACAGGGCGTCCCCCGCGAGGACCGCCGGGCCGGTGCCGTACGCCTTCCACACGGCGGGGCGGCTGCGCCGGACCGGGTCGCCGTCCATGATGTCGTCGTGCAACAGCGAGAAGGCGTGCACGAGTTCCACGGCGACCGCCGCCGGGACCCCGGCCCGCCCCGGCGCGCCGGCCGCCTCCGCGCCCAGCACGGCCAGTGCCTGTCGCACCCCCTTGCCACCGGAACCCGCGACCGGCGCGCCGCCGACCTCGCACCAGCCGAAGGAGTACCCGGCCATCTCCCCGACCCACGGGTGCAGCCGTCCCACGGCCTCCCGCAGCGCCGGACGCACCAACGCCCGGCATCGGTCCAGGACATGGGACGCGTGGGCGGCGGACCGGGGGAGTGCGGGAGTGGTCACGTGGAGGGGTGCGGGAGGGGCCGTGGGAAGAGCCGTGGGAAGAGTCGTGGGGAGGGCCGCGGGAAGAGTCGTCATCGTGCGGTCCCCTCGCCCTCGTCCGCGTCGGACACCCCGGCGCAGAACTCCTCCTGGGCCCGGGTCACCATCTCCCGGGCGTGCCGCAGCCCGATCCGGTCCAGCGTCCGTGCCAGATCGGCCAGTTCGGTCGCGGTCTCGGCGCGGTCGCGGCCCAGCCGGGCCAGGGACTTGGCGAGGCCGAGCCGGGCGAGGGCCTCGCCGCGCGGTTCGCCCATGGCGCGGAACTCGTCGAGCGCCAGTTCGTAGAGGTCGCGGGCCTGGGCGCAACGCCCCGCCCGGTAGAGGACGTTGCCCCGCATCTTGTGGTTGTAGGCGAGCGCGCTCGACAGGTTCATGGCCCGGCACGTCGTCTCCGCCTCGGACAGCAGGGCCAGCGCCAGCTCGGTGTCGCCGTCGCGGACCGAGACGACGTCGGCGAGTCCGCGCAGCGCCCAGGCATGCCCACGCCGGTCCTCGGCGCGCTCCGCTATCCCGGCCGCCTCCTCGAACAGGTCGTACGCGGTGTCGAACGCACCGGAGTTGCGGTGCATCTGCGCGATGCCCTCCAGGGCCCACACCGTGTGCCGCGCCTCACCGCGCCGGCGGGCCTCGGCGAGGAGCTGTTCGTGCAGTCTGCCGACGGCCTCGTAGTCGCCCTGGATGCGGCCGGTCTCGGCCAGGCCCGCGAGTGAGTAGCCGCGGACCACGATGTCGCCGCCGTGCTCGCCGAGTTCGGCGGCGAGCCCCAGCAGCCGCCGGGCCAGGGCGAACGCACCGCGCTGCCGGGCCAGGGTGCCGCCGCTCCACAGCGCCCAGGCCATCGCGGCGGTGTCGCCGGCGTCCCGGGCGGCGCGGTAACTCGCCTTCCAGGCCCGGTCCGCGTCCCCCACCTGACCCAGCCGCCGGTGGGCCTCGGCCACCGCGAGCCCCGACCGGGCGGCCTCACCGCGCTGTCCGGACCGCTCGGCCGCGCGCAGCCGTTCGGTGCCCGCGGCCAGGACGTCGACCAGAGAGGAGTTCACGGAGAGGGTGGTGAGGGCGCCCTGGTACTCGGGGGCGCTTGCTTTGCCGTACATCGGTGCCTTTCCTGTATACGCAACGTGTATACGCGATGTGTATACATGGCGTGTATAGTGCGTCGGAAAACAGCCCCGGTCCAGGAGGCCGGGGCGTCAGCTGCTGTGGATCAAGACGTCGGATCCGGCGTGGAGGTTGCCTCTCAGGCGCCGAAGAGCTGGGTCCAGTACGTGCCGGCCGGTCCGCCGCCCGCGAAACCCACGCCGATATGGGTGAATCGGGGCTTGAGGATGTTGGCGCGATGGCCCGGGCTGTTCATCCAGCCGTCCACCACCTCGGCGGGGGAGCGCTGCCCGCAGGCGATGTTCTCGCCGATCGAGCGCCGGGTGGAGCCCGCCGCGGCGGCACGGTCCCAGGGTTGGCCGCCCTCGGGCGAGGTGTGGGAGTAGAACGCCCGCGCCACCATGTCCGCGCAGTGGGCTCTGGCTGCGGAGTGGAGGTGCGGGTCGGCGGACAGGGGGCGCAGTCCGGCCCGGGCGCGTTCGGCGTTGGTGAGGGTGATGACCTCGGCCTCCGTGCGGGCGAGTCCGACGGCCGTGAGCGGGCTGGCCCACAGTACGGTCCAGTAGGTGTCGCCGCCGCCCGTGACGTACGCCGGCCCGGCGTGTGTGAACGCCGGGTCCTGGAGGGTGCGCCGGGGCCGGTCGGTGCGCAGGCAGTACGCGACGAACTCGGCGGGGGTGCGCGGGCCGGAGACCAGGTGCTCGCCGACGGTGAGATACGGGTACCCGGCGGCGGTCACGCGCTGGTGCAGACTGACGCCGTCCGGGCCCTCGGTGCCGAGGCGGCCGGCCGCGGCCATGGCGGCCGCGTGCGCGCGGGCCGCGGAGACCAGCCGGGCGTCCAGCGTCACGGGCGGGGAACCGGCGGCGTCGCGGGCGGAGTTGACCGGGCCGAGGAGGCCGTCGAGGTCGGAAGCGGGCCCGTTGGCCCGCCCGCGTCCCGGGGCGGGTCCCGGCGACGGTACGGAGGCGGGTGGCATGGGCGCGACGGCGGACGCGCCCGCTGTGGGGCCGGCGGCGGACCCGCCTCCCGTCTCCTCGGCGACGTCCACGCCGAAGTCCCGGGCGAGGCCCGCCAGTCCGTCGGCGTAGCCCTGTCCGACGGCCCGCAGCTTCCAGCCGGTGCCGCGCCGGTAGATCGCCGCGAGCAGCAGGACCGTCTCCTGCCGTGGCCGCGGCGGGGCGAACCGGGCGAGCGGACCGCCGTGCGGGTCGCTCACCAGGAGTGTGGGCGCGGGCAGCCGGCCCAGCGGGACGCCGGGGTCGGCGGGGCTGACGACGACCGTGACCCGGGTGGCTCCGGCGCGCAGCGCGGACGGGTCGACGGTCAGTGTGCCGCCGCTGAGGCGGGCGCCGGGGGCGGCCGGCTGGTTGTAGAAGACGAAGTCGCCGTCGCCCCGCACCCGGCCGCCGTCGTCGGTGATGAGCGCGGACACGTCGAACGGGCCGGGCACCCGGACGGTCAGGGCGCCGTCCGGGAGGGGCACGTTGCCCCCGGGGACCAACTCGCTCATCCTGCCGCCCTGGTGTCGTGGTACCGGACCGGTCGGGGCCTCGTCCGGACAACGCGCACCGGGGCGGGAGGGTTCCGCGTCCGGATGACGCGCACCGGGGCGGGAGGGTTCCGTGCCCGAGCAACGCGCATCCGGGTGGGGGGGCCGTGCCCGAGCAACGCGCATCCGGGCGGGAGTGTTCCGCGCCCGGCGGCGCGCCTCAGTACAGGGCGATCCCCGGAGCGACGTCCTCATGGCGTTCGACGGACGCGCCGCGCACACCCGTCGGCCCGGTCCGCTCGCGGACACCGCAGAACGCGGACTCCAGCGTGCCCAGCATCGTGTTGAGCACCGTGCCGTTGTTGGAGGTGGTGGCGAGCGCGGTGAGGGTGCGCCGGCCGTCCTTGGACGTGAAGGCGTAGCTGTAGTAGCCCTGCACGGTGCCCGTGTGCCCGTACACGGACACCCCGCAGGACAGGTCGCGCCGTCGCAGCCCGAGCCCGTAGCCCTGCGTGCTGTTGACCCGGACCCAGCGCTTCATCTCCGTCAGCCGTGCGGCCGAGGTCAGCCGGCCGCGCAGCAGGGCCGAGTAGAAGGTGTTGAGGTCCCGGGTGCCGGAGATGACGGCGCCCGCGCTCTGTGCCCAGGACACGGTCTGCTCGGTGGAGTCGACGAGCGGGTCGCCGTCGCGGTCGGGGGTCAGGTAGCCGTGGGTGTAGCGGCCGGGGATCCGGGTGCCGGGGTGGACGTAGAAGGTGTCGTCGAGTTTCAGCGGCTTGATGATCCGGTTCTGGTACTCGGTCCCCACGCTGTGGCCGGTCAGTTTCTCGATGAGCAGGCCGGCGACGACGAAGTTGGTGTTGGAGTAGGAGTACGCGGCGCCCGGGCCGCCGGTGCGCGGGTGCCGCAGCGAGAGGGCCACGAGTTGGCGGTAGGTGAAGACCTTGGTGCGGACCGCCTCGAAGCCGGCGACCGACGCCGCGAACATGTCGTTCGTGTAGTCGTACAGGCCGCTGCGGTGGCTGAGCACGTGCCGCACGGTGATCCGGTCGTCGGGCAGCAGGTGCGGCAGATAGCTGTTGACCGGAGTGTCCAGTCTCAGCCTGCCCTCGTCGGCCAGTTGCAGCAGGACGACGGCGGAGAAGGTCTTGGTGATGCTGCCGACGCGGAAGCGGTCGGTGTCGGCCAGGGGCCGCCCGGTGGCGCGGTCGGCCACGCCCACGGTCGCCCAGCGGGCCGTGCCGGCGTCGTCGATCCGGGCCATCGCGCCGGGCGCGCCCTGTCGCTGTGCCGTGCGCAGAACCTCGCGCAGCCCGGCGAGGTCGGGCTGCGGCAGCGCCGCGGCCGAGGCCGCGGTGGGGTCGGAGGCCCGGGGTGCGGCGTGTGCCGGGGTCACGAGAAGGGACAGCAGGGCGGCCGTCCCCAGCGCCGTGCCCCTGCGGACCGTAGCTGTGAGCATGCGGTTCCTTGTCTGATCGTCGGGCGGCCGGGCGGGCCCACGTCAATGCGACATGTGTCACACCCGTGTCGGGGCAACCATCTCGCGTCCTGTCATATCTCCCCAGTCGACGCACAGTTGGTCATTCGCCGATCACTGAGCGGGATGGATATGCAAAGTAATGCCATGAAAAGCGCGTAAGAATACATTCGGGCTTTACATGGACATGACTGATCCATAAGAGTTCACTCGGGGCCCCTACCGGCCCCCATGGCGCCCAACGGCGCCATGCGTCAGAGCGGTCGGTCCACCGGCCGTCTGTGAACGAAGGAACCCCCACTAGTGCGCAGACCCCATATACGCAGCCTGGCGGTGGCCGTCGCGGTGACGACCGCGGCCACGGGGCTGGCGGGCACGGCCTTCGCGGACCCGGTCACGGCGGCCGCCGCGGGTGCTTCCTCGACCTCGGCCGCCTCCGTGGTGGGGGCGGCCACCGCCGCCGCCTTCGCGCATGCCTCGGCGACCGGCGTCACCCCGGGCGACGCACTGCACGCGCAGGACGTGCTGATCGACCCGGAAGGCGCGCGCCACGTCCGGTTCGTCCGCACCCACCGGGGCATGCCGGTCCTCGGCGGCGACCTGGTCGTCCACCTCACCCGGCGGCTGACCTACGCGGGTGTCACCCGTGCCGCCGACCACACGGTCAAGCCGGCGGCCGCCAGAGCCACGCTGACGGCGCGACAGGCCGAGGCGAAGGCCGCCGCCGTCGCCAAGGGCGACGCGGGCAGCGCCGCCCTCGTGGTCGACGCGCGGGACGGCTCCTCGGCCCTCGCGTACCAGGTGCGCGTGAGCGACAGCGACACCACCGAGGGCGGTGGGTCGCGCACGGTGGTCATCGACGCCCTCACCGGCAAGGTGCGCAGCAACACGCCCGACAGCGACGAGTTCCTCTCGCCCCGGCTGCTGGACACCCTGAGCGAGCGCGGCGAGCGGCTCGACCCGGCCGTCGGCACCGCCCCGCAGGCCACCTCCCTCGCCGCGAGTTCGGTGAGTTCCGCGGGCGCGAAGGCTTCGGCGGCCTCCGCGACCGGAGCCGCCGCCCGCTACCCGGCCACCGCCTTCGGCACCGGCGCCTCCCTCTTCGTGGGCACCGTCCCGTTGGTCACCACCCGGACGGCGAGCCGCACCTACGTGCTGAAGGACCCGTCCCGCTGGGGCACCGAGACGCGTGACGCCAAGGGCCAGGAGCTGGAGAACTTCGCCCAGGGCAAGCAGTTCACCACCACGAACGACAAGTGGGGCAACGGCGCCGTCTCCAGCCGCGCCACCGCCGCCGTCGACGCCCAGTACGGCATAGCCAAGACTCTGGACTTCTACAAGAAGACCTTCGGCCGCAAGGGCATCGAGAACAACAGCAAGGGCGCCCGCGCCATGGTCCACTTCGGCAACGGGGTGGGCAACGCGTTCTGGGACCCGTACTGCGATTGCATGCTGTACGGCGACGGCGACGGGGACCTGTTCAGGAAGCCGCTCGTCGTCCTCGACGTCACCGGCCACGAGCTCAGCCACGGCGTCGTCGACGCGACCGCCCGCCTGGAGCCCACCCGGGTGGACGCGCAGGGCAACCAGTACGGCGAGCCCGGCTCCCTGAACGAGTCGCTCGCCGACATCTTCGGCTCCAACGTCGAGTTCAGCGCGAACAACCCGAAGAACCCGCCGAACTACCTGGTGGGCGAGAAGCTGGGCCTCGCCCAGAAGTTCCTGCGCCGGCTCGACAAGCCCTCCCTCGACAAGCTGGAGGGCACGATCGACTACTGGTCCCCGGCGACGTACGACACCGAGGTCCACGCCGGCTCCGGCGTCTCCTCGCACGCGTACTACCTCCTCGCCGAGGGCAGCGGCAAGAAGACGGTCGGCGGCTTCACCTACGACTCGCCGACCTACGACGGCCTTCCGGCGGCGGGCGTCGGCCGCGCCAAGGCCACGGCGATCTACTACCGGGCGCTGACCCGCTACATGGTCTCCACGACCGACTTCCATGGCGCGCGCCTCGCGACGCTGAAGGCGGCGAAGGACCTCTACGGGGTGGACAGCACCGAGTACAAGGCGGTGGACCGGTCCTGGGCCGCCGTCAACGTCACCACCGCCAACACACCGGCCCCGCGCCACTGACGCCGGGCCGACCCGGGCGGTCCACCCGACCCGGGCGACCCGCCGGATCCGAGCGGTCCGGGTGTCCCGCCATCGGGCGGGGCACCCGGCCGCCGTGTCCGGCGGTGCGCCGGGGGACGGCGCGCGGTTCAGCCGCCGGCGCCCTGGTCCGGCGCGATCAGTCCCTCCCGGTAGGCGATCGCCACCGCCTCCGTACGGCTCGCCGCGCCCAGCTTGGCGAGGATGTTGGAGACGTGCACACTCGCCGTCTTGCCGGTGATGAACAGCTCCTCGCCGATCCGCCGGTTGGAGCGACCGAGCGCGAGCAGCCGCAGCACGTCCTGCTCACGAGCCGTCAGGGGCGACAGGCGGCCACCCGCCGGACGGCTCTGCGCGAGCCGGCCGCGCCGGACCAGGGCGTCCACCTGTTCGCGCAGAAGCGTGGCGCCGAGCCGGTCGGCCGCCTCACGCACCATCCGTGACTCGACGGCCGCCTCGTCACGGCGGTCGGCGACGAGGAGCGCCTCGGCGAACCGCAGCCGGCAGCGGGCCCGCTCGTACACGTCGCCGTAGTCGAACGCGGCCACTGCCTTCTCCCAGGCCGCGGGATCCGGTCCGGACACGGCCCGGGTCCACTCCGCCTCCGCCCGGGCCAGCCACGCCTGCCCCTCCGGGCCCTGCGGCGGTCCGGTCCCGCCGTGCCCGGCCGTCTCCCGCGCCAGCTCCACCAGTTCGGTCGCGACGTCCGTCCACCGGAGCAGGCCCGGCTCGTCGCGAGCCGGGCGCAGTACGGCGGTCCGGTCGGCGACCGCGGACAGCGCGAGCGCGGCCAGCCGCACCGTGACATCGGGGCGGGTGCCCCCGTCGGAGAGGGCCGTGATCGTGGCGCGGGCCCGCTCCACGGCGTCCTCCGGATCCCCGCGCAGCGCGGCCGCGTCGGTCAGCACCAGACCCGCGACCAGCGTCCCCAGCCAGTCGAAGGGCCCCTCCAGCAGGGCCAGGGCCCGGTCGACGGCGGCCTGGTCACCGCGCGCGAGTCCCACGTACCACACGGGCCCGAGGGCGAACCCGCCCGACGGCGGCAGCGCCTCGGCCGCGGCCGCCCCCGCACGCAGACACTCCTCCCACCGCCCCAGCGTGTACATCACCAGCAGCTGGAGGTAGCGCATCTCCAGCGGATACGGCGCGGACAGCAGCCCCGCGCGACGGGCCCGGTCGAGACCGTCGGCCACCCAGGGCAGGCACTCCTCCAGCTCGCCCGACTCGAAGCAGCCGACGGCCAGATGGAACAGCGCGCGCATCTCCACCGTGAAGTTGCCCGAACGCCGGGCCAGCTCACGTGCCATGACGAGCCGCTCGCGGCCCTGCGGGGTGCGCCGTGTGCTCCCTTCGAGCCCGGCCAGGGAGATCAGGAGATCGGCCTGTGCGTCGGTCACCCGCAGCCTCTCCGCGACGGGCAGCGCCTGGTGGGCCACGCGCAACGCGGTCTCGGTCTCGCCGAGCTGACGCGCCGCCATGACATGGGTCGCCGCCGCCCACACCCAGGTCGGCGACGGGGGATCGGCGGGAATCAGCGCGAGCGCCTCGCTGCTGTGGGCGAAGGCCGCGGTGAGGCTGTCGACGGTCAGCAGGTTCCCGGCCAGCGTGTAGCGGACCCGGGCGGCGAGCTCGGAGTCCGCGTCGCGCCCGATGCCCGCCAGCGCGGCCCGGGTGAGCGAGACCGCGCGATGACTGTCACCGGCGTGCGCTGCCGCCACCGAGGCGCGCAGCATGAGGGTGATCCGGTCGACCCCCTCGCCCGCGGGCCGCGCGGCCGGGGCCACCGCCGACCACAGGTCGAGGGCCGTCTCCAGGTGCCGCAGCTCCTCCGCGGGCGCCCCGACCCGCTTCGCGTACCCGGCGGCGTCGAGCGACGCCGTGAGCGCCTCCGCCGGATCGTGGCTCTCGCGGTAGTGGTGGGCGCGCTCGGCGGCACTCTCGGCCGGGTGGCCGCGCCCGGCCAGCAGCCGGGCGAACGCCCCGTGCAGCCGCGCCCGTTCACCCGGCAGCAGGTCCGCGTACACCGCCTCGCGGGCCAGCGCGTGCCGGAAGGCGTACGTGTCCTTGTCCCCGGCGACGAGCAGCTGGTGCCCGGCGGCCTCGCGCAGCGCCGACTCCAGCTCGTCCTCGGGCAGCCCGACCGCTTCGCTCAGCAGGTCGTGCTCGACCGGGCGGCCGGCCACGGCGGCGGTCCGCAGCACCAGTTGGGCGGTCTCGGACAGCCGCTCCACCCGGATCAGGAGGACGTCGGCCAGAGCGCTCGGCACCCCGCCGGCCCGCCCGTCCGTGGCGGCGAGCAGCTCCTCCGCGTAGAAGGCGTTGCCCTCGGCGCGCTCCACGATGCCGCTGACCGTGGCGTCCGACAGCGGACCGTCCTGTCGGGCGCGGACCAGCCGGGCGACCTCCGGGTCCGTCAGCGGGCGCAGCTCCAGGCGGTCCACGGAGGGCAGCCGGACCAGTTCGGCCAGCAGCGGGCGCAGGGGGTGGCGGCGGTGCAGGTCGTCGGCGCGGTACGACGCCAACACCGCGAGGCGATGGGCGGGCGCGCCCCCGGCCGGGCGCTGGAGGATTCCCCGGCTGAGCAGGAACCGCAGCAGGTCCCTGGAGGACTGGTCGGCCCAGTGCAGGTCCTCCACGACGAGCAGCAGGGGCGCGGTGCGCGCCAGGTCCGCCAGCAGCGCCGCGACCCCTTCGAAGAGCCGCAGCCGCCCGCCCGCGTTCCCCGCGGTGTCCGCTCCCGCACCCAGCAGTCGGTCCACCGCGGGATGGGCGGCCAGCACCGCCGCGAACTGCTCGTCGGCGGCGACCGCTCCCAGGATCTCGGTGAACGGCAGATAGGGCAGACCCACGTCGCCCAGGTCGACGCAGTGACCGGTGAGCACGGTCGTCCCGGCTCCGGCCGCGCGCCCGGCGACCTCGTCCAGCAGCCGGGTCTTGCCCACCCCGGCGTCCCCGGCGACCAGCACGGCCCGGGCCTCGCCGGTGCGGGCGCGCTCCAGCACACCGGCGAGGCGGGCGAGTTCGGCCTCCCGGCCGACGAGAGGCGTGGTGAAGACGATCCCGGGCACGCCACCATCCTGGCACGCGCCACCGACAACGCCACCGACAGCGCCCCCGCGGCGGCCGGGACCGTCCGCGCGCTCCGATCAGTTCAGGGCTTCCGATCAGTTCGAAGACCCTCCGAGCAGTTCAGGGCCCGCGATAGGTCCGAAGACCCTTCGGTCAGTTGAGACCCTCCGCCCAGTTCGCGGGGACACGTCCCTGCGGACCCGGAGTCGGCTGCTCCAAGGGATGGCTGTCCGGTGGAGCGAGCCGGGGACCGGACTCGTACAGTTCGTTGGTCGCGAAGTTCCAGAACCAGTCCTCGCCGGGCTCGAAACTGCTCACCACGGGATGCCCGGTCGCCTTGTAGTGCGCGGTGGCGTGCTGTGCGGGGGAGGAGTCGCAGCAGCCGACGTGGCCACACTGCGCGCAGCGCCGCAGATGGAACCACCAGCCGCCGATCTCGTCGCACTCGATACAGCCCGCGCCGCTCGGCGGGACGTTCGGGTCGATGCCGTCGCCGCTGCTCATACCGCCTCCTCGGGGGTGGTGTCGGGGTCCGCCGCAGTGAGCGGAAGCAGGATCCGGAACCGGGTGTCGCCCGGCACGGACTCGACCTCGATGCTGCCGTGATGCTTGTTGACGACGATCCGCCAGGAGATGTCCAGACCCAGTCCCGTGCCCTCGCCCACCGGCTTGGTGGTGAAGAAGGGGTCGAAGATGCGGCCGCGGATCTCCTGCGGCACCCCGGCGCCCGTGTCGCCGAACTCCACCAGCAGCTGGTCGTTCTCCAGCGCGGTCCGCACCGTCAACGTCCCCTCGCCGCCGACGCTGTTGATGGCGGAGACCGCGTTGTCGATCAGGTTGGTCCACACCTGGTTGAGCTCCGCCGGATATGCCGGGACCCGGGGGAGCGTACGGTCGTACTCCTTCACGACCCTGATCCGCTCCCCGAACTTGCCCGAGAGCATCAGCAGGGTGCTGTCCAGGAGTTCGTGCACGTCGGCGACCTGATAGGGCGCGCGGTCGAGCTGCGAGTACTGCTTGGCGGCGTCGACCAGACGCGAGATGCGGGTGGTGGAGTCGTCGATCTCGTCCATCAACAGCTCGGTCTCGACCGTGTAGTTGAGCCACCCCACCGCGCCCGGCAGCACCTCCTCGTCGACGGCCGCCGCGACCTGGTCCAGCCAGTCGACGTCGAGGCCGGCCTGCACGAAGGTGGGCGCGAGCCGCCAGCCGTCCGGGATGCCGTGGTCGTCGAGCCAGTCGGAGATGACGTCCTCGCGGTCCGCGGCCTCCAGCGGGCTCAACGTGGGTGCCTTGGCGACGAGTTCGGCGGTGCGCTCCTGGATCTCGATGAGGCCCACCAGCGCCTCGCGTGAATACGGGCCCGCCGCGATCACGCTGAGCTTGTGCCGCATCTTCGCCACCCGCTCGCGCAACGCCGCCGTGGCCCGTACGGACGCCGCGGCGGGGTTGTTGAGCTCGTGGGTGAGCCCGGCGGACAACGAGCCGAGCGCGAGCAGCCGTTCCCGCTGTCCGATGGCCCGCTGCATGTTCTTCGACCCGAAGAAGAGCCCCTCCAGCAGATGGGTCGCCATGGGGAACCACTCCTGCATGATGTCCGCGAACGTGTCCGCGGACAGCACGAAGAACCGCGTCGGTTCCGTGACGCGCAACGACTGGTTGTAGGCCTGCCGCACCCGGTCGCCGAGATAGGCCTGCATGGCCCCCGCGTAGACCCCACGCTGCGAGGTCCGGCCGACCTCCACGTCGTCGCCGCCGACCCGGTGCGACAGCACGACCGTGCCTTCGAGCATCACGTAGAAGCAGGTGGCGGGGTCGCCCTCGGTGTACACGGGGCCGGGTTCGAACCTCTCCACCCGGCCGTCGCGGCACAGCCTGCCGAGTTGTTCCTGGTCGAGCTTCTCGAACAGGAACAGCGTGCTTATCTCCTGCGGACTGCACGGCATCAACTGCCCGCTCATGACTGCTCCAGATACCGGTGGACGAGCATCACGGCCATGGCTCCCTCTCCGACGGCGGAAGCGACGCGTTTCGCGGACTCGGCGCGCGCGTCGCCCGCCACGAACACGCCGGGAATACTGGTCTCCAGGTGGTACGGCGGCCGGTCCAGCTCCCAGCCCGCGGGCGGGGTGCCTTCGGGCGTCAGGTCGGGGCCGGCCAGGATGAACCCGCGGTCGTCGCGCAGGACCGTACCGTCCAGCCAGTCGGTCAGCGGGGCCGCGCCGATGAAAACGAACATCCACTGCGCGTCGACGAGTTCGGTCTGTCCGCTCGCCGCGTCGCGCAGGGTGAGCTGCTCCAGGTGGTCGGAGCCGTGCGCGGAGTCGACGACCGTGCCGGTGCGCACGGAGATGTTGGCCGCCTCGTCGATCTGCTGGATGAGGTAGTACGACATGGACGCCGACAGCGACCGACCGCGCACCAGCAGCGTCACCGACTTGGCGCCCCTGGCCAGGTACATCGCGGCCTGCCCGGCGGAGTTGGCGCCGCCCACGATGTACACGTCGTGCCCCTGGCAGGAGGCCGCCTCGGTGAGCGCCGACCCGTAGAACACCCCGCAGCCGGTCAGGTCCGTCGCGCCGGGGGCCGTCAGCTGCCGGTAGGACACGCCCGTCGCCAGGATCACGCTGTGCGCGGCGATCGCCGAACCGTCGGAGAACCGTACGATCCGCGCCGCGCCGTTGACCTCCAGGCCCGTCACCTCGCGCGCGGTGAGGATCTCGGCGCCGAACTTCGCCGCCTGCCGCCGGGCCCGGTCGGTGAGCTGGGCGCCCGACACCCCGTCGGGGAAGCCCAGGTAGTTCTCGATCCGGGAGCTCTGTCCGGCCTGGCCGCCGGTGGCCGACCGCTCGACCAGCACCGTACGCAGTCCCTCGGAGGCTCCGTACACGGCCGCGCCGAGCCCGGCCGGGCCGCCGCCGATGACGATCAGGTCGTAGAAGTCCGCGGTCGGCGTCGTGGCCAGTCCCACCCGGGCGGCCAGCTCCGGCGCGTCCGGCTCGATCAGTGGCGTGCCGTCCGGGGTGACGACGAGCGGCAGCCGCTGCCCGTCCTGCCCGGCCGCCTTGAGCAGCCGTTGCCCCTCGGGCTCCTCGGCGGAGTACCAGCGGTAGGGCACCTGGTTGCGGGCCAGGAACTCCCGTACGTCCGACGAACGCGCCGACCAGCGGTGCCCGACGACCTTCGTGGTGGCCACACACCGGTAGTCGCTGGCCCGCCAGGCCTCCAGCAGGTCGTCCAGGACCGGGTAGAGCTTCTCCTCCGGCGGATCCCACGGCTTCAGCAGATAGTGGTCGAGATCGACGACGTTGATGGCGTCGATCGCCGCGCTGGTGTCCGCGTACGCCGTCAACAGCACCCGGCGCGCACCGGGATAGACGTCCAGGGCCTGTTCCAGGAACTCGATGCCGTTCATCTGCGGCATCCGGTAGTCGGCCAGGATCACGGCCACGAGGTCGCCGCGCAGCTTCAGCTCGCGCAGCGCGTCCAGCGCGGACTCACCCGACTCCGCGCGCACGATCCGGTACGACTCGCCGTAGCGCCGCCTGAGGTCCCGGGCGACCGCACGGGAGACCCCCGGGTCGTCGTCCACGGTCAAGATGACGGTCCGCGCTGCTTCGGCGGCCTGTGCCATACGTCTCCCACCCCGAGTGGTCGGATGTGCGGCACGGCGCCTCCGTCGCCGCCGCGCCGACTTCCGCCATCGTATGTTCGATCGTCCCGCTTCGCCCAGGTAAGAGGTGCAGCTCGGCCGGATGTCGTCAGGACCGGCCGGTCCCCGGTTCAGGGCGGTGACGGGACTGCGTGGGGGAGACTGGGGGCCACGGACGTGCACACGACACAGGGAGCAACGCGGATGACGCACCCCATCACGGCAGCCGTCGACGGAACGGACGAGAGCCTCGCGGCACTCGCCTGGGCGGCCCGGGAGGCCGTCCGCAGGGACCTGCCGCTGCGCGTGGTGCACGCCTGGCGGTTCCAGCCGGACACGGCGCCGGACGTGGCCGGGCGGGACGCCCAGGAGCGGTGGGTGCGGGAGGCGGTGAGCGGCGCGGTCCGTACGGTGGCCGAGCGGCACCCGGACCTGGCGGTGACCACCGACGTGCCGGAGGGCCCCGCGGCCGACACGCTCGTCGCCGCCGCGGCGGACGCAGAGCTGCTGGCGTTGGGCTCGCGCGGGCAGGCGGCCGTCGTGGGCTTCCTGCTGGGCTCGGTCGGACAGCACGTGATCGCCGAGGCCGCCCGTCCGGTGGTCCTGGTGCGGGCCGGTGACGACGCCGCCGCCGAGGCCGGCGGCCGCGAGATCGTCGTGGGGCAGGAGGGCGGTCCGGACGACAGCGCCGACACCCTGCGGTTCGCCTTCGAGACCGCGGCGGCCCGGGGTGCCACCGTGCGCGCCGTACGGGCCTGGACGCTGCCGCCGGTGTTCGCCTACAGCCCGGCCTCGCTCAAGCTCCTCGACGAAGCCGGGGGCCTGGAGCCGTACGAGAAGAAGGCCCTCGCGGAGGCCCTCGCACCGTGGCGGGCCCGCTTCCCCGACGTGCCGGTGGTCGAGCACGTCGAGATGGGCAGCGCGGGCCAGGTCCTGCTGTCGCTGACCGGGCGGGCCCAGCTGGCGGTGGTCGGGCGCCGGGGCCGCCGTACGGCCGTGGGTGCGCGCATCGGCTCCGTCGCGCACGGGGTGCTGCACCACGCGGAGTGCCCGGTCGCCGTCGTCCCGCACAGCTGAGTCACTCGGGCGTCGTCGGCTCCAGCGTCTCGCGCGCCCTGGGGAGGATGTTCTCGATGTAGTCCGCCACGACCGTGTCCAGCGCGATGTCGCGCTGGGCCCGCTCCGCCAGGTACCAGCGGTGTTCCAGCAGTTCGTGGTAGATCTCCGCCGGGTCCATCGAGCCACGCGATTCGAGCGGTACGGCGCGCACGGTGGGCCGGAACACGTCCCGCACCCAGCGGTGCGCCAGCACTTCGGGGCGCGTCGCCAGCGGGTCGTCCGGCGCGTGGTCGTCCTGGGTGGCCATCCAGCTCTCCAGGTCGTTGAGCAGCCGCCGGGCCTGGTTCTCCTCGGTGTCCAGCCCGGTCAGACGCAGCAGTTGGCGCTGGTGGTGGCCCGCGTCGACGACCTTGGGCACGAAGGTGACGGTGTCGCCGTTGGAGGAGTGCTCGATCTGCATCTCCGCGACGTCGAAACCGAGGTCGTTCAGGCGGCGTATCCGGCGTTCCATGTAGTGGTACTTGCCCGCCGGGTAGACGGAGGTGCGGGTCAGCTCCTGCCACAGGCTCCCGTAGCGGTCGCAGATCTCGGTGCCGAAGGTGATCGGGTCCACGGCGGGGTGCAGCGCGCCTGACGCCTCCAGGTCGAGCAGTTCGCCGCTGATGTTGACCCGGGCGAGGTCGAGGTCGTAGTCGCGCTGCCCGGGGCTCAGCCGGGGGTGCAGTTCGCCGGTCTCGGCGTCCACCAGGTACGCGGCGTAGGCGCCGGCGTCGCGCCGGAAGAGCGTGTTGGACAGCGAGCAGTCGCCCCAGGCGAACCCGGCCAGGTGCAGGCGGACCAGCAGGACCGCGAGGGCGTCCATGAGCCGGTGCATCGTGGCCGGGCGCATGGTCGTCTCGAACATCGAGCGGTACGGCATCGAACCGCCGAGGTGCCGGGTGACCAGCACCGGCTCCAGCGGGGCTCCCTCGGCGTCGGCGCGGCCGGTGACCACGGCCAGCGGGTCCACCGCGGGGATGGCCAGCCGGTCGAGGTCGCGTAGCAGTTCGTACTCGCGCAGCGCGGGCCGCCGCGCGAGCTCCTTGACGGCGATCACCTCGTCACCGGCCCGGGCGTAGCGCACGACGTGACGCGAGATGCCCCGCGGCAGCGGCACCAGGTACTCCTGCGGCCACTCCTCCAGAGGCACGTCCCAGGGGAGTTCGAGAAGGAGCGCGGGGTGCTCCGGGTTCGTGGCGCTGATCTGCAAAGCCATGGCCCGAGCTTAGGCGGCCCGCTCCCGGGCCAGCTGTGCGGCCGCCTTCACCGACCCCTGGTGCAGCGGGCCGTGTCCGGGCAGCAGCAGGTCGGCGGAGAGGGTCTCGATCACGTCCAGGGAGGCCACGGCCCGGGCACGTTCGTGGTGGAACATGTCGGGCAGCAGCTGGGGCCCCCGCACCCGCGAGGTGGGGTGGCCGCTGACCAGGGCGTCGCCGGAGACGACGATCCCGGCGTCGGGCAGATGGAAGACGGCGTGTCCGACCGTGTGGCCGGGAGTGTGCACGGGCACGGGCCGGCCGGGCAGGTCCAGCGGGCCGGTGCCGGGGAACGGCTCGGGCGCGGTCACGGGGTGCTGTTCGGTGCCGCCGGAGCGCAGCGCGTGCACCATCCACGGCAGGACGCCCGGACGCCACACGTTGCGCAGCACCTCGCCCACGCTCACCTGCTGGAGGAACTCTCTGCGCGCGTGCGGCACTTCGGCCTCGTGCAGCCACACCGGAGTGCCGAAGGCGCTCCGCAGGTACTCGGCGGAGCCCAGGTGGTCGTTGTGGGCGTGGGTGATCAGCACCGCCACGACGGCCTCCGGGGAGCTCTCCACCGCGGCGAGGGACTCCAGCAGCAGCTGCCGGTCGCCGGGATAGCCCGTGTCGATCAGGGTGACGGCGTCCCCCTCGGTGAGGATCACCCAGTTGGTGTTGCTGCCGTGCACCAGGTAGGTGCCGTCCGCCACGTGCTGCACTTCTGCCCGCATGATCGCCCCGCGTGGTGAGGTCCGTGCCTTGCGGGGACAGCAAACCAGATCACACGGGTTCCGCCGCCGGTGGGGTGGTCCGCATCCCGAACAGTGAGCGGGTCAGCCGTGTGCGGCGCACCCCGAACTCGTACAGCACGAGGATCACCGCCAGTGAGGCGGTCACGATCACCGTGTACTTGACCACGATCGGCGCGGGCCAGCCGACCACGCCGTAGGCGAACGCGACGACGACCGGCTGGTGCAGCACGTACAGCGGGAGCGCGGCGACGGCGAGGTACGCCGCCGCCCGGCCGCGGCGGACAATCGGTTCCCGTTTCGGTTCCCGGGGCATGGCCGGGCGGCGCGCCCGGGCCCGGTCCAGCAGTCCGAGGAGCGCCACCACCCAGCACCAGCCGGCCGCGCCGAACAGCGCCCGGGTGACCAGGGCGAACGCGGTCGAGGCGGTGAACGGGTCGTCCTGCGTGACGAAGCCGGGCGCGGTGGCCGCGAACAGCAGCAGCCCCAGCACGGCGACCGGCACGGCGAGGCGGCGGGTGGCGGCGCGGATCTGTCCGTCGTCGGCGACGGCCTGGCCGTAGAGGAAGAACAGCAGGTAGGCCCAGCGGTTCCAGCCCGCGAAGTTCTCCTCCATGCCCAGCAGCGCGTCGATCGCCGCGAGCGGCAGGGCGGGCAGCAGGAGCAGGGTCGGCCGACGGGCGACGACGGGTGCCGCGCGCTGCCCGGCGGCCGCGAGAAGCCCGGCGACCGGGGCGAGGAGCAGGCAGAAGGCGAGCAGGAGGACGACGAACCACAGGTGCCCGGTCTCGAAGTAGCGGCCGTCGAGGACGAAGGGGAAGTCACCCAGGTCGAGGTGCACGGTGAGGAAGCGCGGCCAGAAGTGCCAGTACGACTCGTGGTAGCCCGGGTCGGCGGCCCGCAGCCGCAGCCACTGGGGGAGCGGGTTCAGCGCTAGCGTGGCGAAGACCAGGGGAACCCCCAGGCGCAGCAGGCGCTCGCGGACGAATCCGCCCGGTCCGCGGCGGCGGATCGAGTGGCTGGCACCGAGCCCGGCGACCAGGAACAGCATCGGCATCGCCCACACCACGCCGAACCCCGCGAGCACGGTGACGGCGTCGGTCGTGTCCGCGTTCTTGACGTAGTAGTCGTCGTCGGGGGAGAAGACCAGGGCCGTGTGGAAGAAGACCAGGCCCACCACGACGAGGGTGCGCAGGGAGTCCAGTTCGCCGCGCCGTTCCCGCTCGGGCATCGCCCGTCCTCCCCCCTTGTCCGGCCCAGTGTGGGGGAGGGGGTGCGGGGGAGGACAGGGTTCCGTCCGGCCGATCGCCGCGGCCGGGCGGCTGCCTCACTGCACGCCGTGCGGACGGAACTGCACGCTGATCCGCGGTCCCGCGGCGCGCGCGGTCTTGGGTACGCAGTGCTCCCAGGTGCGCTGGCAGGTGCCGCCCATCACGATCAGGTCGCCGTGGCCCAGCGGACGCCGCACGGTGTCGGCGCCTCCGTGCAGCGGACGCAGCAGCAGATCGCGGGGGGCGCCCACGGAGAGGATCGCCACCATCGTGTCCTCGCGCGCGCCCCGGCCGATCCGGTCGCCGTGCCAGGCGACGCTGTCCCGGCCGTCGCGGTAGTAGCACAGCCCGGCCGTGGTGAACGGCTCACCCAACTCGTCGGCGTAGTGCGCGCACAGCTGGGTGCGGGCCTGGGCCAGCACGGGGTGGGGAAGCGGATCGTCGGCGCCGTAGAACGCGAGCAGCCGGGGTACGTCCACGACCTGGTCGTACATCTTCCGCCGCTCGGCACGCCACGGGACCTCGGCCGCCAGTTGTTCGAACAGGGCGTCGGCTCCGCTGAGCCAGCCGGGAAGCACGTCGATCCAGGCGCCGTGCCCGAGCTCGGTCCGGCGCGTCCCGTCGAGCCGGCCGAGCCGCAGCCGGTCGGTCTGGTCGAAGAGCGAGCCCTGGAGGTGCGTGGTCATGGGTCCAGCGTACGCCTTAATCGAAAATATGTTCCCTTGTGTCCATCGTCACGCCCCACGCCCATGGCCGCGCCGCCCCGGCGGGCCGCCCGGTAGATCTCGCCCGCCCCGTGCACGACCCTTTCGATGCACTGACGTATCGGATACATTCGCGTATCGAACGGAGGTCCGGACATGGCAGCGGCGGCACAGACGACCGGACGCGTCACCAGGCGCCGGGTGCGCACCCGCGCCAACCTGCTCGACGCCGCCTTCTCGGTGTTCGCCGCCAAGGGCTTCGGGCGGGTCTCGATCGAGGAGGTCTGTGAGGCCGCCGGCTACAGCAGGGGCGCCTTCTACTCGAACTTCGACAGCCTGGACGAGCTGTTCTTCGCGCTCTACCGCGAGCGCGCCGACCTCATCGCCGACCAGGTCGCCGGAGCACTCGCCGCCGACGGCCCCGACCTCGACGTACCCGCCGCCGTGGACCGCGTCACCGAGGTGCTCCTCCTCGACCTGGACTGGCTCCTGGTGAAGACCGACTTCCTGGTGCACGCCGCCCGTGACCCGGTCGTCGCACAGACCCTGCTGGAGCACCGCGCCAGGCTGCGCCGGGCCGTCGCCGACCGGCTCGCCCGGGCCCGCGGCCACACCGAACTGCCCGCCGTGCTCGGCGACGCCGACGCGGCCGCCCACGCGGTGGTCGCCGCGTACGACGGAGTCACCACCCAACTGCTGCTGGACAAGGACGTCGAGCGCGCCCGCGCCTGGCTGAAGCAACTGCTCACCGCGCTGCTCACCGACGGCAGCGACAAGCCCGCCGCGCAGCGCGGCGGATGAGGAAGGAAACGGTCGCCATGGACGCGGACGTCATCGTCGTCGGAGCGGGCCTCGCCGGCCTGGTCGCGGCGCACGAACTCACCAGCCGGGGCAGGCGCGTCGCCCTGGTCGACCAGGAGAACGCCGCCAACCTGGGCGGCCAGGCGTTCTGGTCGTTCGGCGGACTGTTCCTCGTCGACTCCCCGGAGCAGCGCCGTCTGGGCATCAAGGACTCCGTCGACCTGGCCTGGAACGACTGGCAGGGCAGCGCGCGGTTCGACCGCACCGAGGACGAGGACTCCTGGGCGGTGCGCTGGGCGCGCGCCTACGTCGAGTTCGCGGCCGGGGAGAAGCGCTCCTGGCTGGCGGGCCACGGGATCAAGCTGCTGCCCACGGTCGGCTGGGCGGAGCGCGGCGACCTGCGCGCCCACGGGCACGGCAACTCCGTGCCCCGCTTCCACATCGCCTGGGGCACCGGCACGGGTGTCGTGGAGCCCTTCACCCGGTACGCCCAAGAGGCCGCGCGCGAGGGACTGCTCACCTTCCACCACCGCCACCAGGTCGACGAACTCGTCATCGAGGACGGCGCCGCGCGCGGGGTGCGCGGGACCGTCCTGGCCGACGACGACTCGCCCCGCGGCGTGGCCTCCAACCGGGACGCGATCGGCGACTTCCACCTCACCGCCCAGGCCGTCGTCGTCACCAGCGGCGGCATCGGCGCCGATCACGACATCGTCCGCCGCTACTGGCCGCAGCGGCTGGGCACGCCCCCGGCCGAGATGGTCACCGGCGTACCGGCCTACGTCGACGGACGCATGCTCGACATCAGCGCCGATGCGGGCGTACGGCTGGTCAACCGCGACCGCATGTGGCACTACACCGAGGGCCTGCAGAACTGGAACCCGATCTGGCCCGGCCACGGCATCCGCATCCTGCCCGGCCCGTCCTCACTCTGGTTCGACGCCCTCGGCCGCCGGCTGCCCGACCCGTGCCTGCCGGGCTACGACACCCTCGGCACCCTCGAACACCTGCGCACCACCGAGGACATCGCCGGACACGACCACTCCTGGTTCATCCTCACCCAGAAGATCATCGAGAAGGAGTTCGCGCTGTCGGGCTCCGAGCAGAACCCCGACATCACCGCCAAGGACCGCAAGGCGTTCCTGCGCGACCGGGTGCTCGGCAAGGGCGCCCCCGGTCCCGTCACGGACTTCGTGCGGCACGGCGCCGACTTCGTGGTGGCCGACACCCTGGAGCGGCTCGTCGAGAAGATGAACGCGCTGACCGACAAGCCGCTGCTCGACGCGGCCGGGATACGCCGCCAGATCGAGGCCCGCGACCTCCAGATCGCCAACCCCTACAGCAAGGACTCCCAGGTCCAGGGCATCCGCAACGCCCGCCGCTACATCGGCGACCGGCTCGGCCGCGTCGCCACCCCGCACCGGATCCTCGACCCGGCGGCCGGCCCGCTGATCGGCGTCAAGCTGCACATCCTCACGCGCAAGACCCTCGGCGGCATCCAGACCGACCTCGACTCCCGCGCGCTGGGCGCCGACGGCACCGCGATCGACGGTCTGTACGCGGCCGGCGAGGTCGCGGGATTCGGCGGCGGCGGCGTCCACGGCTACAACGCCCTGGAGGGCACCTTCCTCGGCGGCTGTCTCTTCTCGGGGCGGGCGGCGGGACGCGCGGCGGCGCGGCAGACGGCCTGAGCGGCCCGCACGGCCCGTCTCCGCAGGCTTTACGCCTCGAGTAGACGGGCCAGGACGGACGCGTGACCCTGCCCGAGCGACTTCGAGGCGGTCACCAGGGTGACGGGCCCCTGACCGGCCGACTCGCGCAGCCGGTCGAGGACCTCGGCCGCCTCCGGCGCGGCGAGCTCCGCCTCGTAGCGGCGGGTGAACTCCTCGTACGACCCCTCGCCCCCGTGGTACCACTGGCGCAGCTCGGTGGACGGGGTGAGGCCCTTGGGCCACTCGTCCACCCGCGCCGCGTCCTTGGACAGACCGCGCGGCCAGAGCCGGTCGACCAGGACCCGCGTCCCGTCGTCGGGCTCCGGTGGTTCGTAGACGCGGCGCACTCGCACACTCATGGTCGGACCCTTCCACGCTGTCGCACGGATCTTCGGGGGGACGGCGGTACTGCCGAGCGTAGTGCGGGGACGCCGGGTGACGCCGTGTGACTTGACCTGAACGAGGGGGACTCCCCGGCGGACGGCCCCTAGTCTGAGGGGGTTTGATCATCGCCACCCCCCCAAGGAGCGCATGTGAGGCACATCCGGCAGCAGTCCACCAGACGTGTCACCGTCCTCGGCCGCAAGGCCGTCGTCGGAGTCGTCCCCGTCGCCGTCGCGGCCCTGCTCGCGACCGCCGGGCCCGCGAGCGCGGGCACCACGGGCGCGTCCGGTGCCGGAGACCCCTACTTCCCGTTCGCCGGAAACGGCGGCTACCACGTCAGCCACTACGGACTGACCCTGGACTACGACCCGGCGAGCCGCCACCTCACCGGCAAGGCCGTGCTCACCGCCCGCGCCACCGCGCGGCTGACCCGTTTCGACCTCGACCTCAAGGGCCTGAAGATCACCGGCCTCACCGTCGACCGGCACAAGGCCGCCTTCCGGCGCAGCGGACAGGAACTCGTCGTCACCCCGCGCCACGCCCTGCGCGAGGGCCAGGCGTTCCGCGTCACCGTCACCTACAGCGGCACTCCCGGCCCCGTCACCGACCCGGACGGCTCCCTCGACGGCTGGATCCCCACCGACGACGGAGCGTTCGTCGCCGGTGAGCCGCAGGGTGCCATGACCTGGTTCCCGGCCGACAACCACCCCAAGGACAAGTCCTCCTACGACTTCACCATCACCGTCCCCGAGGGACGGGCCGCGGTCGCCAACGGCGTCTACCTCGGCCGGCGCACCGCTCATGGCAGGACGACCTACCGCTGGCGCCAGTCCGAGCCCATGGCCGCCTACCTGGCCACGGCGACCGTGGGCAAGTTCAAGGTCGAGCAGTACACCACCCGCGACGGCATCAAGGTCTACAACGCCGTCGACCCGCGCGAGGCGGCCGCCGCCGCCCCCGTGCTGAAGAAGCTGCCGTCCGTCCTGGAGTGGGAGAGCAAGGTCTTCGGCCCGTACCCGTTCCGCGCCGCCGGTGCGATCGTCGACCACGCCCCGAACGTGGGCTACGCCCTGGAGACCCAGACGCGGCCCATCTACGACGCCGCGCCCGACCTGAGCACCCTCGTCCACGAGAGCGCCCACCAGTGGTTCGGCGACTCCGTCTCGCTCACCAGCTGGAAGGACATCTGGCTCAACGAGGGCTTCGCCACGTACGCCGAGTGGCTCTACAGCGAGCAGCACGGCGGCGACAGCGCGCAGAAGACGTTCGACGGCCTGTACGCCCGTCCGGCGGGTGACGACCTGTGGGCCTACCCGCCCGCCGACCCCGGCAGCGGCGCGAACATCTTCGGCACGCCCGTCTACGCGCGCGGCGCCATGGCCCTGCACGAACTGCGCACCGCCGTCGGGGACCGGACGTTCTACCGGATCCTGCGCGCCTGGGCAGGTGAGCACCGCGCCGGGCACGGCACGACCGCGCAGTTCGAGCGCCTGGCGGAGCGCGAGTCCGGAAAGAACCTGGACAAACTGTTCAAGACCTGGCTCTACAGCACCGGCAAGCCGAACAGGCCGTAGAACCTGACGAGTTCCTCACACGCGTCGGCCATCGTCGACGCATGATCACTCGCACCACCCCCCGCGTCGCCCTGTTCGCCGCCGCATCCCTGCTGGTCACCGGATGCGGCGGTGGCGCCGCGGCCGGCGAGGGCACGGCGCCCGCCGCCGCCCCGGCCGCCCCCGCCCTCGCCTCGCCGCGGCCCTCGGTCGAGGCGGCCGCGCAGCACCTGCCCGGCCTCGGACCGAGGACGCTGGCACGGATACCGTCCGACACCCGGCAGGCCGTCGTCGTGACCGGCCACGCCGACGACTCCCCGGTGTCCACGGTCGTCGTGTACGAGCGCACCGACGCGGGCTGGCACGCCGGACCGCGTTGGCCCGCGCACAACGCGCTCAGGGGCTGGACCGACCTCCACCACGCCGGCGACCTCCACTCTCCCATCGGCGTCTTCACCCTCACCGACGCCGGCGGGAAGCTGCCCGACCCCGGCACCCGGCTGTCCTACGACCGCTCGGCCGGGTTCGCCTCGCCCGGCACCGGCTTCGAGGGAGAGCCGCTGACCGGCTCCTTCGACTACGTGATCGCCATCGACTACAACCGCGAGCCCGGCGCCTCGCCCCTCGACTGGACCCGCCCCCTGGGCGCCGGCCGCGGCGGAGGGATCTGGCTGCACGTCGACCACGGCGGCCCCACCCACGGCTGCGTCGGCATCTCCCGGGACCACATGAAGGACCTGCTGCTGGCGCTGGACCCGGACCGCCACCCCGTGGTCGTCATGGGCGACACGAAATCCCTCGCCCGCTGAGGACCTAGGATCCGCTCCGTGTGTGCATTCGTACTGGTGGCCGAGGACGACGAGATGCAGGCCGAGCTCATCCGCCGCTCGCTGCTGGCGGAGGGGCACGTCGCGACCGTGGTCCACGACGGGCGGGCCGCGCTCGACGTCGCCCGGCGCGACCGGCCCGACCTCGTCGTGCTCGACCTGATGCTGCCGGTGATCGACGGCTTCGGGGTGTGCCGGGCGCTGCGGCGGGACGACGACATCCCCGTGCTGATGCTCACCGCACGCTCCGAGGAAGACGACGTCCTGCTCGGCCTCGAACTCGGTGCCGACGACTACATGACCAAGCCCTACAGCCCACGCGAGCTGATGGCCCGCATCCGCACCGTCCTGCGGCGCGGCGGGCGGACCGGCGAGGGCCGGCCGGACGACCCCGTGGTGCGCGTCACCGGTATCGAGGTCGATCCGCTGCGGCATGAGGTGTGGTGCGACGGGCGGCCGGTGGAGTGCACCCCCGCGGAGTTCGAGATCCTGCTGGCCATGGCCGCCGAACCGGAACGGGTCTTCTCCCGGCGGCAGCTGCTGGAGTACACCCGCGGCGCCGACCGGGCGTCCACCGAACGGGCCGTGGACGTGCACATCATGAACCTGCGCCGGAAGATCGAGCCCGACCCGCGCCGCCCGGTCCGGCTGCTGACCGTCTTCGGCGTCGGCTACAAGCTCAGCGGCGGCCGCGCGTGACCCGCACCGGCATACCGCTGCGCAAGCGGCTGCTGGTCCGGCTGCTGATCGCCTCGGCGCTCATCGCGGTGTGCTCCGTCGCGGCGACGGCCTGGCTGGCGGCGGAGACCACCACCCGCGCCCTGCGCGAGGAACAGGGGCAGGACCTCGCCACCGACGTGGACATCCTCGCCGAGCTCAGCGGATACGCCGCCACGCACCCCGACTGGAAGGGCGTCGGGAAAACCGTACGCACCCTGTCCGCGCGGACCGGCCGCCGGATCGCCCTGACCGGCGTGGACCGCGCTCCGTTGGCCGACTCCGCGCCCGGCGGCACATCCCTGCCGCCGCGCCCCGCCGCCACCGTCGACCCCCTGCGCACCGACACCTTCAGCCGGCCGGGCGCGCAGCTCAGCGGCACCGACCCCCGGGTGGTGGGCCCCTACCTGCTGCCCGCGAAGGAGCGGGAGCGGCTGGACGTGCTGGCGGAGCTACGGCAGAGGTGCTTCGCCCGGGCCGGGCTGCCGACCACGGTCAGGCGGACGCCCAGCGGCCGTCCCGTCCTCACGGACGCCGACGGAACCGCCGACTCCGGCTATGTGCCGGACGCTTGCGCCGACGGCAAGCTCAACACCTCGACCCCCACCGAGACCAAGGCCCTGGAGGCGCTCAGCGCGCTCGCCGCTCCCTGTCTGCGACGAGAGGGTCTGGGGCAGGCGTTCCCCACCCTCATGACGGCCCCGGGCAAGTCCGGCGTCGAGTCGCGCCCGTTCCTCGGGACGTACGCCAAACCGGGCCAGGGCGAGGTCACACGCAAGGCGCAGGCCTGCTTCGACACCGCGCGCAATGCCCAGCTCGACCCCTATGTCGCGCCGACGGCCGAGCTGTTCCTCGGCGGCGGCGACAGCAGCGCCACCCGCTTCGACATGTCCCCGGCGAACAAGGCGAAGATCGTCGGCGCGGCCGGGCTGGTGCTCGCCGTCACCGTCGCCGTGACCGCCGTGGTCGCCACCCGGCTGGTACGGCCGCTGCGCGCGCTGACCACGGCGGCCCAGCAGCCGCCGGAACGGTACGTACGCGTACCCGTCACCACCCGGGACGAGACCGGCATCCTCGCCCTGGCCTTCAACGAGCTGGCCGAACGCCGCGAACGCCTGGAAGCCCAGCGCAAGGCCCTGGTCAGCGACATCGCCCATGAACTGCGCACCCCGCTCACCAACATCCGCGGCTGGCTCGAGGTCACCCGGGACGGCCTCGTCGCCCCCGAACCGGCGCTGCTCGCCTCCCTGCACGAGGAGGCCCTGGTCCTCCAGCGCGTCATCGACGACCTCCAGGATCTCGCGGCCGCCGACGCGGGCACCCTGCGGCTGCACCGCGAACCCCTGGGCGCAGCGGACCTGCTCCACCAGGTCGCCGCCGCCCACCGCGTCGCCGCCGACGCGGCCGACGTCCGCCTGCGCACCGCGACCGAGGGCGGCCCGTGGCTGGACGCCGACCCGGTCCGGATGCGCCAGGTCCTCGGCAACCTGGTCTCCAACGCGCTGCGCCACACACCGGCCGGCGGGACGGTCACCCTGACCTCCCGCCGGGACGGCGACGACATCGTCCTTCAGGTGAGCGACACCGGCAGCGGCATCGCCCCCGAGGACCTGCCGCACGTCTTCGAGCGCTTCTGGCGTGCCGAGAAGTCCCGCAGCCGCCGCACCGGTGGCAGCGGGCTGGGCCTGGCCATCGTCCGGCACCTGGTCGCCGCGCACGGCGGCACGGCCGAGGCCGCGAGCGAACCCGGCGCCGGCGCCACCTTCACGCTGCGCATGCCGACGGGCCCGGCACCGGACGAGGGCTGAGGGCGCCAGGGGCTATCCGGAGCGCCGCCGCCGGTGGTCCGACCGGCGCTTCAGCGCCCGCCGTTCCGTCTCGTCCGTGCCGCCCCAGACCCCGAGGGCCTGCCCGGTGTCGAGCGCGAACCGCAGACACCGCTCCTCGACGGGACAGCGTCGGCAGACGGCCTTCGCCTGTTCCGTCTGGAGCAGCGACGGCCCGGAGGTGCCGATCGGGAAGAAGAGATCCGGGTCCTCCGTGCTGCATTCGGCGTGCTCTCGCCAGTCGTCCATCAAAGTCACCTGCGATCGAGGTCGTTCGCGCCCTTGGACATGAATTACTCGCCTTCGGGTCACCTGTCGACGCGGTGCCAAACAGGACAACGGTGTTCCGTGGTGCGGGAGTCAGTGTTCCCGCATCCCCCACGGCGAGCCGTACGCGGTCAGCAGGTCCAGGAACGGGCGGGCGGGGAAGGCCTCCGGGCCGAGGACGCCGGAGCCCGACCAGGAGCCCGTGGCGAGGAGTTCGAGGGCCACGACGGGGTTGACGGCGGTCTGCCACACCACCGCCTGGCAGCCGTACTCCGCCATCGACCACTGGTTGTCGACCACGTGGTACAGGTACACCTCGCGCGGCGCGCCGTCCTTCACGCCCCGCACCCAGGTGCCCGCGCAGGTCTTGCCGTGCATGCGCTCGCCCAGCGTCGCCGGGTCGGGCAGACAGGCGGCGACGACGTCCCGCGGTGAGACGGCGACCGGCCCGTCCGGGCCCGGCACGGTCACCGGTCCGGTCCGGTCGAGTCCCAGCAGGTGCAGGGTCTTCAGCGTGCGGATGAAGTCCTCGCCGAGGCCGTACTTGAAGGTGACCCGCCGGGCGTCGACCCAGCGCGGGACGAGCAGCACCTCCTCGTGCTCCACGTTGACGCACTCGACGGGGCCGATGCCCTCGGGGAAGTCGAACACCTCGGGCTCGCTGAAGGGCTCGGTGGTGAACCAGCCGCGGTCGGCCTCGTAGACCACCGGCGGGTTCAGGCACTCCTCGATGGTGGTCCAGATGCTGAACGACGGCGCGAAGTCGTGACCGTCGACGGTGAGGTTCGCGCCGTCGCGGATGCCGATCTCCTCGATCTCGTCGAAGAGTTCGTCGGCGGCGTGCCGCGCGAAGACGTCCGACAGGCCCGGCTCCACGCCCATGCCGACGAGCGCCAGGGCGCCCGCCCTCTCCCACTCGGCCGCCTGCGCGAACTGCGTGTCGCCGAGCTTGACCCCGCACTCCTCGTACGGCCGCTCGGCGTGCGGCCGGGACAGTGACATCGCCATGTCGACATAGGTCGCACCGGCGCCTCGGGCCGCCCGGAACAGGGGCTCGACGAAGCGCGGGTCGGTGGCGTTGAGCAGCACGTCGCAGCCGTGTCGGCGCAGCAGGTCGGCCACCGCCTCCTCGTCGCGGGCGTCGATCCGCTCGGCACGAAAGCGCGCCCCGTCGTCGCCGAGGGCCGCGACCGCGGCCTCGGCCCGCGCGGCGTCGTGGTCGGCCACCACCATCGTGTCGAGGAACGACCGCCGGGCCGCGATCCGGGTGATCGCGGTACCCACACCGCCGGCTCCCACGAGCAGAACACGCATGACGAGATCTCCTTCTCGGGTGAACGAATGAGGTGGGCCCAGGCCGAGATACAACGCCTCCCGCCGTCGTAAGGTCAATGGCGTTGGCATAAGGACGCGAGGCGCAGGACGCACAGCGCTCGGGCGCGGGGCGCGCGACGCGGGGCCCAGGACGCTCAGGAGGAGACGGCTATGCCCAAACCGGTGGTACCCGAGGACAAGCGGCGTCGACGTCGGCCCACCAGGGGCGGCACCGTGCTGTCCGAGCGGCTGATCGTCGACACAGCTCTGCGGATGCTCGGTGAGCACGGCGGCGCCGGGCTCACCGCCCGCCGCCTCGGCCTGGCGCTGGACTGCGACCCGAGCACGCTCTACCGCTACTTCCGGGGCATGGACGATCTGACCCTGGCCATCGGCGACGCCCTCATCGGACGGGCCCTGTGCGGCTGGCGGCCGACGGGGGAGTGGCGGTCCGACCTGCACGCCATCGGGCTGCGCATCCACGCCGCGTACGTCGCCCACCCCCAGGCGGCCCTGCTCACCGCGAGCCGGGTCACCGGCCGCACCCACGAACTGGCCGCCGACGAGGCCGTCCTGGACGTCCTGCGCACCGCCGGCTTCCCGCTGCCGGACACGGTCCGCATCTACCACGCCTTCATCGACCAGACGCTCGCCTTCGCCGCCCTGGACGCGGCCTCGCTCGCCCTGCCGCGCGCCGCGCTGCGCGCCGACGAGGACAAGTGGCGCTCGACGTACGCCCACCTGCCGGCCGCCACCCACCCGCGCATCGCCGAGGCGGCGCCCCTGCTGGCGACGCGCATGGTCACCAGCGCCTATCCCACGGCCCTGGAGATGCTGCTGGACAGCGCGGCGGGTCGGCTGGCGGCGACCTGAGGCCGGCGTCCGGCGCCTTGGGGTGGCCGGGTCTCTTGGGCAATCGGGTCCTTTGGGCGGTCCGGTCTTTCGGGCGGTCGGGGTCCCTTGGGCCTGCTGGGTCTCTCGGGCCGCAGGGGTCCTTGGGCCTGCTGGTTCTTTTGGGCCGCTGCGCTGCTTCGGCCGCCGGGTCAGGCGCCCGGCGCCCTAGTGCCGCAGCAGGCGACGTGCGCCCCGTCGCGACGCCCGGCACGCCCTCTCGGCCGCACCGGCCGAAAGCCCACGTACGACCAGTACGAGGAGTTCCGGCCGGCACGCCGGGAGCACGCACCGGACGCCGCTCCTTCACGGGCGAACGCTGCCTGCCACGGCACTAGCTGCCCAACGCCTCCGCCGCCGTGGCCGTCACCGCTTCGGCCAGCGCGGCCAGGGCAGGCGAGTCGAGCTTCCACTGCTGCCAGTGGAGCGGCACGTCGACCACGCCGTCCGGCGCGAGGTGCACGAGGCGGCCGGCGCTCAGCAGCGGCGCGGCCTGGACCTCGGGCACCATCCCCCAGCCGAGGCCGGCGCACACGGACGCGACGAAGCCCTCCGACGTGGGGACGAAGTGCCGCGCGGGGCTCGCGCCGGCGTGGCCCCGGCGCAGGCCGCGCACGAACGCGTCCTGGAGGTCGTCCCGCCGGTCGAAGGTCACGACCGGCGCGGCCGCGAGCCTTTCGTGCAGGGGGCCGCCGAGATACCGTGCCGTGAAGTCCGGGGAGGCCGCCGCGAGGTAGCGCATGGCGCCCAGGGGGCGGACCGAGCACCCGGCGACCGGCTCGGCCGACGAGGTCACCGCGGCCATCACCAGCCCCTCGCGCAGCAGCGCCGCCGTGCGGGTCTCGTCCTCGCGGCGCAGTTCGAAGCAGAGCAGGGGCTCCCGCGGGACCCGGGAGAGCGCCGGGAGGAACCAGGTCGCCAGCGAGTCGGCGTTGACCGCGACCGTCACCCGGGTCGGTTCGCCGGCGCCGCTCATCCCGAGCTCGGCGCGCGCGTCCCGCTCCAGCCGGGCGAGTTGGCGGGCGAACCGGACCACGACCTCGCCCGACCCGGTCGGCCGCACCGGCTTGGTCCGCATCAGCAGCACCCGCCCGGTGCGCTGCTCCAGCGCCTTCACCCGCTGACTGACCGCCGACGGCGTCACATGCAGCGCGGCGGCCGCCGCGTCGAACGTACCCTCGTCCACCACGGCCAGCAGCGTCCGCACCTGGTCGAGGGGAATTTCCGGCATCCCCGGCCCCGCGTCAACCTTCACGAGCGCTAATGATACGTAAGAATCTTTAGCTGTACGTCCAGTGATCGCTTCCTTAGCGTCGGGGGCATGCACAGCTCCCTGACCGCCGCGGCCGCCGGATTCGGCACCGGTCTCTCGCTCATCGTCGCCATCGGTGCCCAGAACGCCTTCGTCCTGCGCCAGGGGATCCGCCGCGACGCGGTCCTCGCCGTCGTCGGCATCTGCGCCCTGTCCGACGCCGCTCTCATCGCGCTCGGGGTCGGTGGCGTCGGCGCCCTGGTGGTGGCCTGGCCGGGGGCGCTCACCGTCGTCGGCTGGATCGGCGGCGCGTTCCTGCTCTGCTACGGCGCCCTCGCCGCCCGCCGGGTCCTGCGGCCGGGCGACGCGCTGCGTACGGACGGCACGGGACCGGGATCACTCAGGCGGGCCGTGCTGACCTGTCTGGCGCTGACCTGGCTCAACCCGCACGTCTACCTCGACACCGTCTTCCTGCTCGGTTCCGTCGCCGCCGACCGGGGCCCGCTGCGCTGGACCTTCGGACTCGGTGCCGCGTGCGCCAGCCTGTGCTGGTTCGCCGCGCTCGGCTTCGGCGCCCGGCTGCTCTCCCGCTTCCTGGCCAGGCCCGCGTCCTGGCGCGTCCTGGACGGCCTGGTGGCAGCGACCATGATCACTCTCGGCGTCATGCTCATCGCGGGAAGCTGAGACGTGGCCGATCGCGGGAAGCTGAGACGCGGCCGATCGCCGGAAGCTTGGGACGCGGCCGATCACCGTGCCGGGACAACGGCCGCCTGCCTGAGCCACGGCGTGGTCCATTCCCGGAGCCGCGACGGGGCGCATCACCGGAGACCGAGTCCCACCCTCGCCGGGCGGTGGGACACAGCGGGATAGCCGGAGGCCGGCGCCGGGACTCGCGCGTCTCTCCGGCGGCCGGGACCGCGGACTTCGAAGCCCCGGCCGGTGCTGCGATAGTGATCCCCGGACCCGAAAGATGTATCGAGCAACCAGGAACCCCGTGGACACCAGCGAGAGCAGTACCGAGTCACCGACAGCGGCCCCGGATCCGGCGCCGCCCCGGCACGGCTGGCGCCGCTGGGCCATGGACACCCGCCCCCTGCGTCGCCCGGCCTACCGCCGGCTGTGGACGTCGACGATCGTCACGGCCGTCGGCAGCCAGCTCACCGCCGTCGCCGTGCCCAAGCAGATCTACGACATCACCGGCTCCTCGGCCTGGGTCGGCGCCGCGAGCCTCGCCGGACTGCTGCCCCTGATCGTGTTCGCCCTGTGGGGCGGTGCGATCGCCGACACCGTCGACCGGCGCAAGCTGCTCCTGATCACCAACATCGGGATAGCCGTCACCTCGCTCCTGTTCTGGGTCCAGGCGGTCGTCGGGCTCGGGTCCGTGGTGGCGCTGATGGTCCTGCTCGCCGTACAGCAGGCGTTCTGGGGACTCAACGCGCCGGCCCGTAACGCCTCCATCGCCCGACTGGTCCCCGAGGACGAACTGGCCGCCGCGAACGCCCTCGGCTCGACCGTCATGCAGACCGGACAGGTGGTCGGACCGCTGCTGGCCGGCGTCCTCATCCCCGTCATCGGCCTGCCCGAGCTGTACCTCATCGACGCGGTCGCGCTGTGCGTCACGGTGTGGGCGGTCCACCAGTTGCCCTCGCTGCCGCCGCTCGCGGCCATGGCGCGCCGCGCCGGCGTACGGGAGATCGTGGCCGGGTTCCGCTACCTCTCCGCGCACAAGGTGCTGCTGCTGTCGTTCCTGGCCGACATCATCGCGATGGTCTTCGGCATGCCCCGCGCCCTGTTCCCGCAACTCGCCGCCGAGACCTACGCCCCCTACGGCGAAGGGCTCGCGCTGGGGCTGCTGTTCGCGGCGATCCCGATCGGCGCCGTGGCGGGCGGCCTGTTCTCCGGCACGTTCTCCCGGGCCCGTCGGCACGGCTGGATGGTGATCGGCGCGGTCGTGGCCTGGGGTGCCGCCGTCACCGGCTTCGGACTGAGCCGCAACCTGTGGCTCGCGGTGGTGTTCCTGGCCGTCGCGGGGGTCGCCGACATGGTCTCCATGGTGTTCCGCGGCGCGATCCTGCTGTCCGCCGCCACCGACGAGATGCGCGGCCGGATGCAGGGCGTCTTCACGGTCGTGGTCGCGGGCGGCCCGCGCATCGCCGACGTGCTGCACGGCACGGCCGGCTCGGCCTTCGGCCCCGGCACGGCCGTCGCGGGCGGTGGTCTGCTCGTCGTGGTGCTCATGCTGGGCCTGGCGGCAGCGGTGCCCGCCCTGCGCCGCTACCGCGTCTGAGGCACTCCGCCCCGGCCGCTACAGGGTGCTGCGGCGGCGTACGGTGTACTGCTCCATCAGCTTGCCCCGGGTGGTCTCCAGCCTGTGGGCCAGGATCTCGGCGACGGTCCGGATCAGCGCCAGTCCGAGCTGCGGGTCCTCGTCGCACAGGTCCCGTACGGGCTGCGCGTCGAACTCGTAGGCGCGTACCGGGCTGAAGGCCTCCGCCCCGAAGTCCCACACGTACGGCGGGAACAGCCAGGACCAGCCGAGCAGGTCACCCGCCCCGAGGCCGGCCACGGTCACCCGTTGCGCGGAGGTGACGTGCTGGTCGAGGGAGACGGCGCCCGAGCGGATCACCCAGAAGCGGTCGGCCGTGCCGCCCGACTCGAAGATCCGGGTGTCCTCGGGGAAGGAGACCTCCCGCGCGAGCGACATCAGGCGCCGGCGCTGCGGCTGGGGCAGGGAGGTCAGGAGTTTTGTCGCTCTGGTCATGGACGGGGCTCCTCCCCGGCGAAGTGGAGGGAGGTCTGCCGCTCGGCGGTGTGCCACCGCTCCCGGTGACTTCCCCTACGCCCCATTTCAGCCGCTGCCGACGTCTCGGGCACTTCGGCGGACCAGCGCCGGAGGCCGTCGGCCGGCCCGCGGGTGGGGGTGGTAGAAGCAGTTACCCAGGTCGCTCGCCGTTCAATCGGCGAAAGGCCGCGCTCACCGGTCCGGGACATGGAAAAGCCCTGGCTGGACGGGGGAGGCCAGCCAGGGCCGTCACGCGGTGGTGCGCGGGGGACGGTACGGTCGACCCCGCCACCACGTATGGATGAACGCTAAACCATCGAATGGGGATCCACGTAACCAGGACCGGGTTGCGTGACCTGTTTCACTCACCGACCCCCTCGCGATGCCTGCCGGGGGTGAGGATCTCGTCCATCACCCTGATCACCGCCTCAAAGGCCAGCGTCCGTACGGCCGCCTCGCGCGCCCCGTCCGGATCGGTCGCCCTCAGGTCCCCGCTTCGTGCCTGCCAGGTCCGCGCCTCCTGCTGGGCACAGTTCCTGGCTCGCTGCATCCGACGCACCAGCTCGTCCGAGTCCACGACATCCGTCATGTCGTCCGACTACCCCCGTTCCGCCCGTCGATGACGGGGGTCTTCGCTCGGGAACCGCAGGTTTGACGGCCCTGCTTCAGGTCAGCCGAACAAAGGAGGATCCGCCGATTCCGGGCGGGGCGGTCCGGTCCCGGTTGCTTCCTCGATCACCGATCACGAGGTCACCGATCACAGATCACGAGATCGCCAGATCACCGATCACTCAGGGAGCGAGACCATGCATGCCAAGCAGTCGAACGGACATCTCACGGATCCCGTCCGGGGTCCGGACGCCCCGTGCGGCCCGCCCGCGTCCGGCGACCGGCAGTCCTGGTGCCCGGCCGACGTCCGCACCGCCGTACGGCGGGTGGTGGACCGGCAGTGCCGGGTGGCGGGGTCGACGTACGACGAGAACGCCCTCACCGACGCGCTGCTCGTCGCCTCGGAACTGACGACCAACGCCATCCTGCACGGCGGCGGCGTCACCGGGTTCGACGTGGGCGTGGAAGGGCGGAGTGTGCGGGTGTCGGTCTGTGACCGCAGCGAGCGGTTGCCGGTGTTCGCCCCCTCCACCGGCCCCCGGGGACGCTTCCTGCCCGGCGGGCACGGCTGGCCGATCGTGTGCAGGCTGGCGCGGGACGTGCGTGTGTCGGACCTGCCCACCGGCGGCAAACGGATCACCGCCGTGGTGCCCCTCTTCTGAGGCACGACCGCCGCGCCGCGCCAACTCCGACCGGGGACCGAGCCGGACCGAGCCGGACCGAGCCGGACCGAGCCGGACCGAGCCGAGCCGGACCGAGCCGGGACCGAACCGGATCCGGCCAAGCCGAGCCGGGACGGGCGCCGCCGGGTTTGCCCCCTGGCCGGTCGGGCAGACGGTGGTTCGTGCTTCGGACCGGAGGCGCGCCGACGGGAGTGGTCTGCCCCGGCGCCTCAGGGCCGCCGGGGCGGGCCGTTGCCCTCGGCAGATCCCTGAAATCATCTGATCAGGAGCGATTCCGTAATGCTCATCGACATATCGACAAGCAGCCATGACGCGTCCGATCGCCCCACCCCGCCCGCCGGGCGGCACCATGACGACAGCCCCGCCACCGAGGCCCGGTTCCGCCGTCTGACGGAACTGGAGCACGGGCCGGAGCGGGAAGCCGTCCGCGACGAACTCGTCGCGGCCTGGCTGCCCATGGCCCACCGGATCGCCGGCCGCTTCCGCGAGCGCGGCGAATCCCTGGAGGACCTGCGGCAGGTGGCCGCGCTCGGACTGGTCAAGGCCGTCGACCGGTTCGACCCGTCCCGCGGCGCGTTCGAGAGCTACGCCGTCCCCACCATCACCGGCGAGGTCAAGCGGCACTTCCGCGACCGCATGTGGGCGCTGCGCGTGCCCCGCCGGGTGCAGGAACTGCGCAACAAAGTGCGCGTCGCCCGCCGCGAACTCACCCAGAATCCGGGTACCCCCGAGCCCTCGGCCGCCGACATCGCCGCCCACACCGGGCTGACGGAGGACGAGGTCGGCGCGGGCATGGAGGCCATGGAGAGCTTCAGCACCCTCTCGCTGGACGCCGAGCTGTCCTCCGCCGACGACGGCTACAGCCTCGCCGACACCCTGGGCACCTCGGAAACGTCGTACGACGTCGTGGTCGACCGCGAGGCCGCCAAGGAAGGCCTGCGCCAGCTGCCCGAACGCGACCGCGCGATCCTCTACATGCGCTTCTTCGAGGACATGACGCAGAGCCGTATCGCCGACCAGCTGGGCATTTCCCAGATGCACGTCTCCCGGCTCATCAGCCGCAGCTGTGCCAAGGTGCGCGACGAGGCACTGGAGCAGCGCGGGAGCCGGCCCCGCGCCGGCCGCCGCGACACCACCGGCTGAGCCGGACCCCTGTCCCACGCCACGCGGGCCGGCGCCGCGCGTGTGACCCGTCGCTGCCGGGGAAGCCGGATCCAGGGAGGCCTGAATGGACACCACTGTCAGTGCACGAGGCGGCCGCAACGAGGCCGAGCGCGTGGCGAAGGGATCCGCGACGGAGGGTGCCGCACGGGCGGGGCTCTGCGCACGTGGGGTCATCTATCTGCTCGTCGGTGTGCTCGCGCTCCAGATCGCCCTCGGCGACGGACAACGCCAGGCGGACCGCGGCGGCGCCCTCGCCGAACTCGCCGACAAGCCCTTCGGCGCCGTACTGCTCTGGATACTGGGCATCGGAGTGGTCGGCATGGCGCTCTGGCGGCTGCCCGAGGCGGTCTTCGGCTCGGTCGGGCCGGACGGCCGCAAGGCACGCAAACGCCTGCTGGCGGTCGTGCGATGCGTCTTCTACGCCACCGTCGCCTACTCGGTGATCGCGTTCGCGGCGGGCTCGGGCGGCGACGGAAGCGGATCCAGCGACAAGCAGTCCAAGGACGTCACCGCCCGGGTGCTCGAGCTCCCCGGGGGGCAGTGGATCGTGGCCGTGGCGGGGGCCGGAATCGTCGTTGCGGGCGTCTGGATCGGGGCCCGCGCCGTCATGCGCTCCTACCGCGACAAGCTGAACCTGGGCGAGATGCCGCGCTGGGCCCGGCGCACGGTCGACGTGACGGGCGTGGGCGGCGGCGCGGCGCGCGGACTCGTGTTCGCCGCGGCCGGAGCCTTCGCCATACGGGCCGCGATCGACTACGACCCCGACCGCGCCAAGGGGCTGGACGACACGCTCCGCTCGTTCGCCGGCACCCCGCTGGGCCCGGCGCTGCTGGGGTGTGTCGCGGCCGGTCTCGCCCTGTTCGGAGTCTTCTCCTTCGTGCTGGCCCGCTGGCGCCGGGTCTGACGGTCCTCATCCCTCGTCGGCGGGTGTGGCGCCGGGTCTGACCGCCCTCACCCCTTGCCGGCGGGGGTGTCGCCGGGTCTGACGGTCCTCGCCCCTCGCGGCGGGGGTGGCGCCGGGTCCGACCGCCCTCACCTCTTGCCGGCGGGGGTGGCGCCGGGTCTGACGGTCTTCATCTTTCGTCGGCGGGGGTGTCGCCGGGTCTGACGGTCCTCATCCCTCGTCGGCGGGTGTGGCGCCGGGTCCGACCGCCCTCACCCCTTGCCGGCGGGGGTGTCGCCGGGTCTGACGGTCCTCGCCCCTCGTCGGCGGGGGTGGCGCCGGGTCCGACCGCCCTCACCCCTTGCCGGCGGGGGTGGCGGGGGTCGCCACCGGAACGCCCAGCGGCCGGGCCAGACCGACCACCGCCTCGTCCAGGCGCTGCAGATGGCGCAGCACCCGGCCGGTGATCCGGCCGTACCGGGGCGTGACGTCGGGCCCCAGCAGCGACGCGATGGAAGGGCCGGTCTCCACCTCCACCTCGGTGGTGGCGTCCTCGTCCGCGACGTGCGCGGCGATCGTCGCGATGTTGTGCACCACACGCCGCCCCGCCCGCCGCAGCCGCGGGTCCGCCGCGATCGACGGGTGGGTGGGCAGCAGCTCGGCGGCCGCCGCCAGCGTCCGGGTGTGGTACGCGCACGTCTCCAGCAGCGCGACCACGTACTGGGCGGTGTTGCGCCGGGTCCGCAGCGGAGTGATCGGATGCGTCAGCGGCAGGGCGGCGGCTCGCAGATCGGCCAGCGCCTGGTCCAGGTCGCGCGACTTGTCCAGCAGATCGTCCGCGGCCCCGCCGCTGAGCTGCCCGACCGCCGCGTCCGTCATCTCGCCCAACCGGTCGAGGACGGTGACGAGGAGCTCGTCGGTGCGGCGGTCCGTGCCCACCGGCAGCACCACCGCCGCCGCGATCACCCCGCAGGCCGCGCCGAGCGCCGTCTCCTCCACCCGCAGCACGAGCACCGACATGCTGTAGGTGTGCAGCAGCGTGTAGAGCACCCCCAGCGCCGCGGTCACGAAGAACGACATCAGCGTGTACGACAGGGGAGCCGTGTAGAACATCGCGAAGACGCACACCAGCACCAGCGCGAAAGCCGGCCAGGTGTGGTGCCCGACCAGTGCCGCCAGCCCGATGCCCGCCACCACGCCCAGCACGGTGCCCACCAGCCGGCGGGAGCCCTTGACCACGATCTCGCCGGTGGACGTCGTGTTGAGGAAGACGATCCAGCAGGTCAGCACGGCCCAGTACCAGCGCTGGTCGGAGAGGAACTCCCCGCCGACGATGGCCAGCGCCGACCCCACGGCGACCTGCACGGCCGCCCGCGTGGTGGGCCGGTTCAGCCCGGTGGACACCTCCCGCTCCGCCTCGCTCTTCTCGGCACCGGCGATGGCCGCGTCCTCGGCGTCCAGTTCCTCGCGGGAGCGGGTCGTAGAGGGGGTGTCGTCGGACTCGTCCTGCGGCCCGTCGAGAGCCGTCCGCAATCCGAGCACCGCCCGAGCGGCCTCGCCGATCCCCCGGAAGACGTCCTGGACGGCGGGGGAGGCGGACGGCAGGTTCTCCTCGTCCCGGTAGCCCAGCAGCCGGTTGCGCACATGGGCCGGCGCGGTCCCCGGGTCTCCCGAGACCGGGCGCAGCACCAGCATGCGCAGCGCCGCCAGGTCCCGGCGCAGCGTGTCCGTCTCCTCCTCTCGCACCAGCGTGCCGCCGCCCGAGGGGGCGGGCGCACCGGGCAGGTGCAGGGTGAGCGTGTCCGCGCGCTCGGTACTGCGCGCGGTCAGCAGCAGGAGCCCCAGCCGCTCGGCGGCGACCTCGGCGTCCGCGACCCGGCGCTGCACCTGCCGCGCCACCGCCTCGTCGGACGTGCCGTCCTCCAGCTGGCCCTGGATCATCATCGCCGTGTCGTGCAGGCGCGCGGTGCCGCCGCGCAGGTGCCCCAGAGCCTTCTCGATGTCGTCGGGACCGGCGTCGAGGAGTTCGAGCTGCGCGGACACCAACCGCGCGAACCGGGCCCGGAACGCCTGCCGCAACCGGTCGAGCACGCGCTCCGGGGTCTCCGGCACGAGCACGAACCGCACCACGGCACTGGCCACGAACGCGACGGCGATGGTGACGTACAGCTTCGGCAGCGCCGGGACCGTGGCGCTGACGAACAGGGAGAGGAAGTAGATCTGGAAGCCGATCAGGCCGAGCGCCGTGCCGCGTTCGCCGAACCGGCGGCTGTACACGGCACCGAAGATGAGCACGACGAAGAAGACGTCGCCCAGCACGACCCGGGAGTTCAGCAGCGCGCCCAGCGTCACCGAGACCAGGGCCACCGGCAGGCCCGCCGCCAGGGTGACGGCCTGCCGGTCGCGCCGCTTCTCCCGGATGGCGAACGTGGCGACCATCGCCGCGACCGCCCCCGCCACCAGCTGCGACACATCGGCCCCCAGCAGGGCGAGCCCGGCGAGGGTCAGGGCGAGCGAGCCCACCGTCCGCAGCCCGGCGGAGAGCCGCAGCAGCCCGGGGTCGGACGCCGCCACGTGGTCCCGCAGCCGGGCCCGGACCGATCGTTCACCTGACCTCACGCCGCCGTACTCTCTCCCGCCGCGCGGCACGCGGGCGTGCCGCGCGGCAGGTCACTGTTGCGCCGCATCCGCCTCGATCACGTGCGCCCGCAGCTGTTCCGGCGTCAGGTAGCTGTCGGTGTACTCGAAGTCCTTCAGCCGCGCCGGCCTGCGGATCTGGAAACCGGTCCGGACGAAATCGTCCCCGGCGACCGCGTTGAGCGTCCAGTTCGTCAGGACGCGCGTCTTGGCGACGAAGGTGCGCAGCGCCGACCAGTGGTAGCCGCGCGCCACCACCTGGGCCGGCAGACCGCGCAGCTCGATGCCCAGCGGCTTGGAGACGGCGTCCATGCCACCGAGGTCGACGACCAGGCCGAGGTCCTTGTGCACGTACGGGCTCATCGGCTGGTCGCGCAGTGTCGCGATGACGTTGTCCGCGACGTGCCGGCCCTGCCGCATGGCGTGCTGGGCCGTCGGCGGGCAGACCGCGTGCTCCACGCCCTTGGCCAGGTCGGGCACGGCGGCGGCGTCACCGAGGGCGAACACCCCGTCGTGGCCGGGCAGGCTCATGTCCGCGCCGACCGCGAGCCGCCCGCGCACCGTCTCCGTGCCGAGCGTGCCGATGAGCGGACTGGCGACCACACCGGCCGTCCAGATCAGGGTGCGGGTGGGTACCACCCGGCCGTCCGTGAAGGTGACCTCCTCGGGACCGGCCTTCTCGATCGAGACGCCCAAGGAGATCTCGATCCCGCGCTTGGTCAGGATCTCCTGGGCGCTGCGGCCGAGCTTGTCGCCCAGTTCGGGCATCAGCTTCGGGGCGATGTCGATCAGATGCCACTTGATCAGGGACGGGTCCAGCCTGGGATAGCGCTTGACGGCGTTGTGCGTCAGCCGTTGCAGGCAGGCGGCGGTCTCGGTGCCCGCGTAGCCGCCGCCGACCACCACGAACTGCAACCGGGAGGCGCGCTCGGCAGGGTCGTCGCTGGCGTCGGCGAGGTCCAGCTGGGAGATGACGTGGTCGCGGATGTACGCGGCCTCCGCCAGCGTCTTCATGCCGAACGCGTGATCGGTGAGCCCGGGGATGTCGAAGGTGCGGGTGATGCTGCCCGGGGCGAGCACGATGTAGTCGAACCGCTCGTTGACGATCTTGTCGGTGATGGTGCGGATGACGCAGACCTTGGCCTCGAGGTCCACGCCGATGGCCCCGCCCGGAATGATCCGCGTGCGGTACTTTTCGCTGCGCCGCAAGGAGACGGCGATCGACTGGGGCGTCAGCACCCCGGAGGCGACCTGGGGCAGCAGGGGCAGGTAGAGCTGGTAGGCGAACGGTGTCACCAGGGTGATGTCGGCCTCGCCCGGGGCGAGTTTGCGCTCCAGGCGTCGCACGCACTCCACCCCCGCGAAGCCCGCCCCCACCACCAGGATCCTGGGTCGTGTCACGTTGGTTCATCCCTTCTGCGGCTCCAGGCGGTCTGCCTCGACGTCATTCGCGTGCCCGCCGATCGCTGCTTCGCACCTCTCGATCCCACCGCGCCCGGGGTCCTCCCGCCAGCCGGGTGCGGCATGCAGACGAATGAACGAAGACCAGTCTGCCTGTTCGAGAGCCGGGGCGCGTGGGGAGCGGCGAAGTGCGGGCGATCCATGTGTGTTCCGGTCCGGCCGCGGGCCGTGTACCCCGGGATCGTTCGGGTAGGCCGACCTCAAGGACGAGCGCGGTGGCCGGAGGGAACTGATGTGGGCTGCTCACAGGCGGGCCCCGGCGACGAGCGGGACCAGGTCGCCCGGCGGGTCGCCGACGCGGTGGAGAGCCTCGCGTCGTGCTGGTTCGCCGCGGCCGAGGACGTCACGCCCCACCTGCCCGTACGTCAGCTGCTGGCGCTGCGCACCATACAGCGCCGCCCCGAGCTCAACCTGACCGCGCTGGCCGAGGATCTGGACGTCGGTCTGCCCACCGCCAGCCGGCTGTGCGACCGGCTGGAGACCGCGGGCCTGCTGGAACGGTCCGTCCAGCCTCACAACCGGCGCGAGATACGGCTCGTGGTGACCGCCCGGGGCAGGCGCCTGCTCGCGGACGTCACCGAGCACCGGGTCCGCCGGATGGCCGCCGTGTTCGCGACGATGACCCCCGGCCAGTGCGCGGCCCTGGAACAGGGCCTGTTCGCCTTTCACGCGCACGCGGACCCAGGCCCCACCACCGTCGGCTGACGTGCGGTTGACGTGCGGTCAGGACGCCGACGGGCGCGGCCGCCCGGTCCGGCTGTCGATGTGGCACAGCAGCAGGCACACGTCGTCGTCACGCTCGGAGTCGCTCAGCAGCGGGTGCAGCATCCGGTCCGCCGACCCGGCCAGGTCGGCGTCCAGCTCCTCGGACCGGAACGCCCCCAGCGCCGCCGCCAGGCGCTCGATGCCCGGGTCGATGCCCTGGGCGCGCCGCTCCACCAGCCCGTCCGTGTACAACGCCAGCGTGGAGCCCGGCGTGAGGCGCACCGTGTGGTCGGCGATCTCCTGCTTCAGCGGGATGCCCAGCATCGCGCCGGGCCTGGCGTCGAGCACGTGCACCCGCCCGTCGGGGGTGCGCAGCACCGGCGGCGGATGGCCGGCGGCGGCCCAGGTCAGCGTCGGGTCCTCGGGGTGGAAGCGGGCGATGACCGCGGTGGCGTACAGATCGGGCTGGAGATGGTGCAGGAACACATGCAGCCGGGTCAGCAACTGGCCGGGGCTGCCGCCGTCGACGGCGTAGGCGCGCAGCGCGGTGCGCAGCTGGCTCATCATGACCGCGGCGCGCAGCCCGTGCCCGGTCACGTCGCCGATCACGGTGATCAGGCTGCCGTCGGGCTGGCGGAAGGCGTCGTACCAGTCCCCGCCGATGTTCAGCCCGTAGGTGGCCGGAAGATAGCGCGCCGCGAGGCCCAGGCCCGGCGTGGTGGGCAGGTCGGTGAGCAGGGCGCGTTGCAGGGTCTCGGCGATGTCGCGGTTGTGCTCGAAACGCCGGGCGTTGTCGATGGCGATGCTGGCCCGGCGGGTCAGTTCGATCAGCATCACGGCGTCGTCCGGGTCCCAGCTTGCGCCGGGCGGGGACAGGGTCAGCACGCCCAGGGGCGCGTGCCGGGTGGGCAGCGGGACGTGCAGCAGGGGTCCGGCCGGGTCCGTGGCCGAGGGCGGCCGGTCGTCGACGCCGGGCAGCCCGCCGGGGTGGTCGGCGGCGTACTGGGGCCGGCCGGTGCGGGCCGCGAGCACGGCGGCGGCCGGATGCGGGGACGGGCGGTCGGGCCCGGTCCCGAGCAGTTGCGTGCCGACCTCGAGCGGCGGCTCGCCGGGGAGCCGCCTGTCGTCCTCCGCGTCGAACAGCCAGACGTCGACGCTGCGCGCGTACTCGGGCACCAGCAGGTCCGGGAGCCGGCGCACGATCTCGTCGTGGTTGAGGGAGGCCGTCAGTACGGCGCTCGCGTCCGCCAGGAACGTCAGCCTGCGGCGGGCGCGTTCCGCCTCCTGGTGCGCCGCGCGTTCGGCGGCGAACGCCTCGCGCTGGGCCCGCCCGGCGGCGTCCAGTTCGGCGTGGAGCGCGAGGACGCCCTGGTTCGTCTGGTGCAGCTCCTCCCGGTGGTAGGCGACCAGCTCCTCCTGGTCCGCGAGCTGGTCCAGGACCAGCGCGGTGTCCTCGTCGGCGCCGAGCAGGGCCTCCGCCAGGATGCCTACGTTCTCCGGCACGGCGTCCGGGCCGGAGAGATCGGCCGCCTCCGGGCAGTGGACCGTCATCCGCCACGGCGGCTCCCCGTCCCACGAGGGGTGCACCACCGCGTGCAGCAGCCCCTCCTCGGCCGGCGACGCGGTCGTGTCCAGCACGAGCCGCCAGGTACCGCCCTTGGTGAGGCACTGCCGCAGCCGGGCGCTGAGCGCGGCGACCAGCCGGGTGCGCTCCAGGACGGGCACGCCGAACGCGGCGGCGATCCGGGCCGTGGCGATCCTGGCCCGCGCCGCGTCGGTGACGGTGGTGATCGGCCAGACCCGCGTCATGGGCGCTCCGGAGGGCTCGGCGCCAGTACGGCGACGGCGGTGTCGTCCCGGACCGGGCGGGCGGCGCTGCCGGCGTCGCGCACGGTCACGGCGGCCATGACGGCCGGGTCGGCCAGCACGAGGCCGGGATCGGACGGCGGGGTCCACCGGCTGGGCAGCCCGTCGCTGTGCAGCACCAGCAGCCGGTCCGGGCCCCACGGCAGCCGGGTCTCGGGCAGCGTGGTGGGACGGTGCACGCCGACGATGCCCGGCCGGGACAGCAGGTGACGCCAGGTGTCGCCCTCCCGCAGCCGGGCTCCTATGTTCCCGATGCCGGCGAACGTCAGCCGTCCGGCTTTCGCGTCCAGCTGGGCCAGGGCGACGGCCGCGCCGCGGGTGCCGCGCAGCGCGGTGTCGAGCTGGCCCAGCAGTTCGGCGGGGGACAGGTGAGCCGCGTGGCTCAGCGCCCGTGCCGCCGCCGTCGACGCGCGGGCCGCCTCCGGCCCGTGGCCCAGCCCGTCGGCCAGCATCAGGGTCAGGCGGTCGCCGGCCCGGACCCACGCCCACGCGTCACCCGAGTACGCGGCGCCGGCGAACGGGATGTTCACCCCGCCGGCCCGCACCCCGGCGTGCGGTGCGGCCGGGGTGGCCGCGGCGCCCCTGGCCTTCCTCGGCGTGGCGCCGATCCGGGCCAGCGCGACCGTGCCCCGGCCCGGGGTGCTGTGCAGGTCGAAGTCGTCGGCGAGGCGCCGGCACGTGCCCAGGCCCGCCCCGAGCGAGTCGGCCGTCGAATAGCCGTCGCGCAGGGCGGCCCGGACATCAACCATGCCCGGTCCGTGGTCGACCGCGGCGACCTGCACGACGTCGTCACCGTCCCGGCCCTCGCCGGCCGCCGCCGGGGCGACCAGGTCGATCAGGAGCTGTCCGCCGCCGGCGTGCTTGAGCAGGTTGGTGGCCAACTCGGTGGCCACCAGAGCCGCCGCGGCGGTACGCGTCTCGTCCAGGCCGGCGAGCGCCGCCGCCTCCTCGGCGGCGACCCTGGCGTCACGCACCCGCGTCGAGTCGTGCACCGGTACGTCCCACAGTCGGGCCATCAGGACTCCTCGCGCGCAGCGGGCGGAACGGGTGGCACGGGCGGAGGAGGCGGGTAGGCCGGATAAGGCGGCCGGGTCGCCCAGGACGTCACCGTGACGGTGGTGCCGGCCCCAGGAGTGCTGTCGATGGCGAACTCGTGCACCAGCCGGCGCGCACCGCCCAGCCCCATCCCCAGTCCGTCGCCGGACGTGTAGCCGTCCCGCAGGGCCTGCTCCACGTCCACGATCCCCGGGCCCTCGTCACCGAAGGACAGCCGCAGTCCCGGCACCCGCCCGCGGGTCACCCGGTGCACCGTCAGCTGCCCGCCCCCGCCGTACACGAGGGTGTTGCGGGCCAGTTCGCTCGCCGCGGTGACCAGCTTGGTCTGTTCGACCAGACCGAAGCCGAGCGTGGCGGCGGACTGGCGCACATGCTGGCGTACCCAGACCAGGTCCAGGTCCGAGCGGATCGGCAGGCGGGCGTCGACGCCCGCGGCCGTGTCCATCACCATCTCCCCGGACGCGGGCCGGCGGTGCCCGGCGCCGGGGCGGCGAGAAGGTCCAGGGCCGCCTCGGTGTTCAGCGCGGTGCGCAGCCCCGGCAGCGTCAGCCCCAGCTCGACCAGGGTGATCGCGACCGCGGGCCGCATGCCCGCGACGACGGTCCGGGCGGCCAGCAGCCGGGCCTTGGCCGCGATCTCGGCCAGCACCCGTCCCAGGAACGAGTCGACGATCTCGACACCGGAGATGTCGATGACGACACCGGTCACCCCGCTGCTCCCGATCTTCTCCGTGATGTCCTGCTGGAGCTGTTCCGCCGTGCTGTCGTGCAGGTCACCCTGGAGGGTGACCAGGAGCACGTCGCCGAGCCGGAGCACCGGTACGTGCCCCGTCGGCGGGCGGGAGAACTCGTCGATCACCGCGACCCCGCACCGCCCGGCGCCGTGTTGACGATGTCGGCGCCCAACTGATGCAGCGCGTGCGCCAGGGCGTCGGCGAGGCTCGCCCGGGTGACCACCGTGCCCAGGTCCAGCCCGAGGTGGACGATGGTCTGCGCGATCGCGGGGCGGATGCCGGAGACGACGCACTCCGCGCCCATCAGCCGGGCCGCGGCGACCGTCTTCATCAGGTGCTGGGCCACCAGGGAGTCGACCGTGGGCACGCCGGTGATGTCCAGGATCGCGTACCGCGCCTGCTGGTCGACGACAGCCTCCAGGAGCGTCTCCATGACGACCTGGCTGCGGGCGCTGTCGAGCGTCCCGATGAGCGGCACGGCCACGATGCCGTCCCACAGCTTGATGACGGGCGTGGCCACCTCCAGCAGTTGCAGCCGCTGCCGGTCGATGAGCGCCTGGCCCTCGCTGAGCGCCGTCTCCAGCACTACCAGCCGCAGCGTCCCGAGCAGGACGGTCAGGACGGACGCGCACTCGAGCAGATGCTCGGCCGGCGCGTCGGGAAGGTCGGAGAGCAGGAGGTTCACGGCGGGCTGACGCAGGCCGTCGACCTCTCTCGACACCTGCGCGTTGGACAGTCCCGCGCGGGCGCGCGCGGCCCCCATCCGCGCCAACTGGTCCCGCACCATGGTGAATCCGGCGGCGTCCGGATCCGCCACCCGCTCCGTTCCCGCCACTTCGGCGAGCGCGTCGACCACGACTCTGCCCGCCTCCACCGCCTCGTCCCGCGAGATGGTGAAGACCGCGCGGAACAGGGGCTCGTCGGCCCACCGTTGCGCGATCTGCTCGCGGCGGCGGCGCAGGAAATCCCCGACCTCCCGCGTCGGCGACCCGTACTGGCCTACCGCTTCGTGCTCCGGCACCTGTTTCACTCCTTGGCTCTGGGTCTCTTCGTCTCTCGCGCGGTGACCGGTGGGTGCGACCGCCCGGTGGCCCCCGGGACACGCCCGGTGCGCGCGCCGTGTACGACACTTGTCGAACGGCAACTGTCGGGCATGCGTGGGCCCCCGCGCCCGAACGCGCCGGTCCCCTCAGGCCCCCTGGTCCGGTATGACCTCCGGCGGTACGCCGACGAGGGCGAGGGCGTCGTCGACGCTCTCCGAGACGGGCACGGTGATGCTGACGCCGGTGAGATCCAAAATCCGCCGTACGGCCGGGGTGGGCGAGATGACGTGCACGCTCCCCGACACCTCGCGGGCCTCCTGGTACACCCGCAGGACGATGTTCATGCCGGACGAGTCCATGAACGGCACTGCCGCGAGGTCGAGCAGGAAGTGCCGGCGGCCGTGATGGAGCTGGTTGGCCAGGTGGTGCTGGAACTCGGTGGCGGTGTCGAGGTCCAGATGGCCTTCGACCGCGACCAGGGCGACGTCCTCCGTGAGTACGGTGACCTCGACGGACAGCGGGTTCTTGGCAAGGGGCACGGCTTCCTCCACAGGTGTTCTCCGTTGCGCACGGTCCGTCGTGCGGGGCTCCACGACCCGGCGCACGACTGTGCCCGGCGTCCCCGCCCTCGGGCGGCGACGCCGGGCACGGGGGCGTCAGGCGATCTCGGGACCCAGCAGGCCCGTGCGCAGCCGCTGGACCATGCGGGTGATCAGACGGGACACGTGCATCTGGGAGATGCCGAGTTCCTTGCCGATGTCGGCCTGCGTGCGCTCCTCCACGAAGCGCATGTGGATGATCAGCCGCTCCCGGTCGTCGAGTTCGGCGATGAGCGGCGCCAGTGAGTGGAAGTCCTCCACCAGGGCGAGCGCCGGCTCCTCCTCGCCGATGAAGTCGGCCAGCACGGACTCGCCCTCCGCGCCGCCGTCGGAGGTGAGGGCCGCGTCCAGGGAGGAAGAGGTGTAGCAGTTGGACGCCTTGCGCGCCTCGATGACCTCCTCCTCGGTCAGCGACATGAGCTGCGACAGCTCCCGCGTGGTCGGCATCCGGCCCAGCCGGGTCTGGAGCTCCTCGGTGGCCTTGGCCAGTTCGACCCGGGCCTCCTGCAACCGCCGGGGGACGTGCACGGCCCAGCTCGTGTCACGGAAGAAGCGCTTGATCTCGCCGACGATGTAGGGAACGGCGAACGAGGTGAACTCGACCTCGCGGGTGAGCTCGAACCGGTCGATGGCCTTGATCAGGCCGATCGTGCCGACCTGGACGATGTCCTCCATCGAGTCCCCGCGGCTGCGGAAGCGCGAGGCCGCGTAACGCACCAGGGACAGATTCATCTCGATCAGCGTGTTGCGCACGTACTGGTGCTCGGGCGTGCCCTCCTCCAGTACCGCGAGGCGGTCGAAGAACCGCCGCGAGAGCTCGCGGGCGTCCTTCGGGCTGACCTTTGAGGGAGCCTCGATGAGCGGAAGCTCTTCCCGGAGGCCGTCCGTGACCGTCTGCTCCACCGTCGTCACGGCATCCATGCCGCCCACTCCGTTCGTCGTCGTATTGCTGTCGGCATGCGACTGCCCCGAGTTGCGCATCTCATGTCCGCCGCGAGGAAAAGAGAGACCTGCGTCTCAAAGATGTGACCGAAAAGCACTGTTGGCGGCGGATCGTCCACGGGCGGCCGACCGCCTCACGGGACACATGGTTCCCGACAGTACGTCAGAGCGACGACGTAGGCTGGGGAGGGGATGCGGAAGGCGGGGGTGCTTGGATGGTGAACAGGGGGCGCGCGCATAGACACCAGGAACCGTTCGTCCATCCGGCCTTCTTCTACCGTGGCGACGAGGAGTACCTGGCCGGGATCGTGCCCTTCGTGTGCGAGGGGCTGTCGGCGGGGGAGTCGGTGGCCGTGGCCGCACCCCCACGACGGCTCCGACTGATCAGGGCCGGACTCGGCACCCGCGCGGTCCAGGTGCGCTTCGTCGACATGACCGACGCCGGCCGCAACCCCGGCCGCATCATCCCGGCGGTGCTGCGGGAGTTCGCCGACACCGCCGGGGGCGGCAGGGTGCGGATCGTGGGGGAGCCGGTCTGGCCGGGCCGCACGGCCGAGGAGTATCCGGCCTGCGTCCAGCACGAAGCGCTCATCAACGAGGCCTTCCAGGGGCGCGCCGCGACGATCCTGTGCCCCTACGACGCCCACGCCCTGCCCGCCGTGGCGCTCGCCGACGCCCGCGCCACGCACCCCGTCCTCGTCGCCGGCGGCCGGACCACGGTCAGTCGCGGCTACGACCCCCTGCGGGTGCTGGACCGCTGCAACGAGCCGCTGCCGTCGCCGTCGGGCACGCTCACGGTCCGATTCGACGCCACGGCCCTGCCGGGAACCCGGGACACGGCGCTCCACGAGGCACGCAGCCGGGGCATGAGCCCCGCCCGGCTGCAGGATCTGGCTCTCGTGGTGGCGGAGTTGACCACCAACAGCGTGGTGCACGGCGGCGGTGGGGGCACACTCGGGCTCTGGGTCGACGACGGGCAACTCGTCTGCCAGGTACGGGACTCCGGCCGGCTGACCGATCCGCTGGCGGGCCGCCGTCCGGCCCGCCCCGGGCAGATCGGCGGTCGCGGACTGCTCCTCGTGCACCGGCTGTCCGACCTGGTCCGCACGTACGCCGGCGAGCACGGCACCACCACACGCGCCCGCCTCGGCCTGCACTGACCCCACGAGTTTCCGCGCGCGATGGCCCGGGCCCGAATGCGCGTGCGGGGAAAGGGTATTTGGTGCTGTGGGAGGGGCGGGCACCGAACCGTCCGCCCGCACGGGCACCGGACGCCCGGGAGGAAGAGGAAGGGGCAGTGTGGTCACCGGCAGAATCTGGACGTACGCGGCGGACAGCGGTCACGTCGAGGGGCAGGACCTGACGGGGTACGCCGTCGTCGCGAGCGACGGCACGATCGGACACGTGGAGCGGCAGGCCGACCCGCACGGGATGCGGCACCTGGTCGTCGACACCGGCGTGTGGCTGTTCGGCAGGAGCGCCGTCGTGCCGGCGGGACTGATCGCCGCCGTCGACGCGCAGGCCCGCAAGGTCTCGCTGGCCTGCACCGGAGGCGCGGTCAAGGCGGCCCCCCGGTTCCGGATCGACAGCGAGACGCGCGATCCGCGGTACCTGGCGACCGTCGGCGAGCACTACGAACGGCTCGCCGCGCCCAGGACCCCCACGGACTGACCGGTCCGAGGGGACCGGCGCCCGAGCCACCAGGGGGCACCAGCGGTCACCAGGGGAGGAAGACGTGGACGTCCTTGCCCCGGTCGGTGGTCACCACGCTGACCTGGGTGCACAGGGCGTGCACCAGGTGCCAGCCGATCCCGCCGCCACCGCTGCTCGGATGGAAGGGGCGCGGTGCGGGCGGTGTGGTGCTGCTGTCGTGCATCGTGACGTGCACGCCGTCGAACGTCCGGCGCAGGCGCAGTTCGAAGGGGCCGGGTGCGTACTGGACCGCGTTGGCGGCCAGTTCCGTGACGATCAGCACGATGTCGTGCCAGCACTCCGCCGCCGCGGGTGGTGCGACGCCGGACAGCTCACGGAGGAATTCCTCAGCCGCCAGACGCGCACTCGTCACGTCCGCCGGCATGCCGGTGAAGCCGACGATGCGGCTCGCGATGTCCTGGGAAGCCAGTGTTCCGTCCCCGCGCGGCTCGGTTGCCATGTCGCCTCTCTCAGCCCTGGTGTCAGCAGGGCTCTCGTCCCTTCTCATACGTCTCTCGCTATGTCACCCCTGCGAGTTCCCGGGGGTGCGCCGCGTACGCGTCCGAGGCGGCGGCCGAACGGGTGATCCTTCCCGGAGCCCTCGGTGGATCACGGCGAGCGGTCCACCGGTCACGGAGCGTACGCGGCTTTGCCGATCCGCCGGATGCGGTCGGGGCGGCCGGGCTGGTGTGACATGACCGGGACACCAGATATTCGCACGGAAGCGCGATCGGCAGGGCTGTCCCGCCGGTTCGGGGGCACCCGGATGTCAGGTAAAGACACCGACTAGAGGAGAAGCCGTGCTGGCCATCGTTGCTGCGGTCCTGCTGTTCATCGCGTTTTTGATCAATGCCGCGGACATCTCCACCAACGACGCGTTCACGTCGACCAACGTCATGCTCCTGGGGCTGACCGTGCTGGCCCTGCACCTGGCGGGCGTGGGCACAGGCTGGGCGGCCCGCGGCCGCCGGCGCTGACCGGGCGCGGCCCGCGCGGGCCCCTACCGGGACACGCCGTCCGAGCCGCCCGGGCGCGGCCCCTACCGGAACACGTTGTCCGAGTCGTCCCAGCCGAGCACCTCTTCCGGCGCGCTCTGCCGCGGCAGACGCGAGCGAGCCTGGTACATGGCGTTGATCTCGGCGGCGTAGTGCTGCACGATCGCGTCCCGGCGCAGCTTCATCGACGGAGTCATCAGGCCGTTGGACTGGTCGAACGGCTCCGGGAGCACCCGGAACACCCGAATGGACTCGGCCCGGGACACCGCGCTGTTGGCCGCGGCCACGGCGCGGCCGATCTCCTCCCGCAACGCGTTCTCCTCGCGCGCCTCCCGGTTCGGCGCGTCGCTCTGCCACGTCAGCGCCGCCCGCCAGTGGGTCACGAACTCCGGATCCAGGGTGATCAGCGCGCCCATGCAGGGGCGGTTCTCGCCCACGATCACGGCCTGATGGATGAGCGGATGCATCCGCAGCCGCTGTTCCAGCGGGGCCGGGGCCACGCTGTTGCCGCCGCTGGTGACGATCATGTCCTTCTTGCGGCCGGTGATCGTCAGGTAACCCTCGGAGTCCAGCCGCCCGAGGTCACCGGTGGCCAGCCAGCCGCCCCGCAGCGCGCGCCGTGTGGCCCCCTCGTCGTTCACGTACCCCTGGAAGACCGACGGCCCGTGCACCAGGATCTCCCCGTCCTCGGCCACCCGGATGTCGACGCCGGGCAGCGCCTGCCCGACGGTCCCCGACTTCTCGCGGCCGAGCGGCTGCACGGTGACCCCGCCGCCGGTCTCGGTGAGCCCGTAACCGTCGTGCACGAGGATGCCGATGCCCTCGTAGAAGAGGGACAGGTCGCGGTTGAGCGGGGACCCGCCCGAGGTCGCGCGGGTCACCCGGCCACCCAGCGTGGCGCGCAGCCTGCGGTACACCGTCCGCTCGTACAGGGCGTGCTGCAGCCGCAGATCGAGCCCGGGACCCGATCCCCGGCCCAGCCGCTGCCGCTCGGTGGCCGCCGCGAAGTCCCGGGCCGTCTCGGCGGCCCGCTCGAACAGCGGCCCACGGCCCGTCTGTTGGGCCGTGCGCAGGAAATTCTTGTACAGCTTCTCGAAGACCGACGGGACGGCGTAGAAGTACGTGGGCCGGAACGAGAGCAGCGCCGAGGACAGGGCGGCCTCGCTGAGCTCCGGTACATGGCCCATCAGCAGGCCACCGCGCATGCACAGGCCCTGGATCATCAGCCCGTACACGTGGGAGAACGGCAGCAGGGCGAGGATCGCCGGCTGCTCCCCGGGCGGTGCCGCCGTGTGACCCCAGCCCTCCAGCAGCGTGTCGCAGGGGCTCGCCAGGCTGCGGTGGCTCAGCGCGCAGCCCATCGGGCGCCCCGACGTGCCGGAGGTGTAGGCGACGACCGCCGTGGAGTCCGGCATGACGATGCGGCGCAGCGAGTCCACGGTGGTGAGCGGGATGAACTCGCCGCGCTCCACCAGCTGTTCCAGCGCTCCGGCGTCCAACTGCCAGACGTGCCGCAGCCTGGGCAGTCCCGCGCACACCGAGCCCACCGTCATGACGCTCTGCTCGTCCTCCACGACGATGCCCACGCAGCCCGCGTCGCGCAGCATCCACTCGACCTGGTCGCGCGACGAGGTGGGATGGATCGGCACCACCTCGGCGCCCACCGTCCACAGCGCATGGCTGAGGACCGTCCACTCGTAACGGGTCCGCGCCATGATCGCCACCCGGGCGCCCGGCGAGATCCCGGACGCGATCAGGCCCTTGGCCAGATCGACCACCGCGTCCCGCACCTCGACCGCGGTCACCTCGTCCCAGACGGTGCTCGCCGAGGCGTCCCGGCGACGGGCGAGCAACGGCAGGGCCGGGTTGCGCGCCGCCGCGTCGAAGACGCTGTCGGCGAGCCCCCCGGTCAGCGGCGGGGTGGCCGGGGGAGCGAGGGCGAAGTCGCGCATGCGCTGCTCCTGGGGTGTACGGGGAGTGACTCCGCCTAAGAGAACTGTTATCGACGCTGGTCGAATCTAGCCCAGGAGAGACCGAATAGTGCCGGGAACGGAGAAGTAATCGAGCCGTGATCGTCTGCGCCGGTCCGGCCGTGACCGAACCGGCTCATTTCCGCCCGAGCCGCCCGCACTTCACCGCGCCCCGATCGCCCGACGCCTGTCACCCCAGAGGCGTCAGCCAGACCGTCGCGAGCGGCGGCAGCGTGAGCGTGATGCGGCCGTCCAACTGCTTGACCGGTTCGGACCGGACGACGTCGCCGCCGCCGTAGCGTGCCGCGTCGGTGTTGAGACTCTCCTGCCAGGCGTCGACGGAGTCCGGCACCCACAGCTCGTAGTCGTGCCGGACCACGGGGGAGAAGTTGGACACCGACAGCAACGGGCTGCCGTCCGCGGCGAACCGAAGGAACGCGAAGACGTTGTCGTCGGCGGCGTCCCCGACGACCCACCGGAAGCCGGCTGGTTCGGTGTCGCGCTGCCAGAGCGCCGGGGTGCGGCGGTAGACGGTGTTGAGGTCGCGGACCAGGTCGCGCACACCGCGGTGGTCGGCCTGCGCCGCGTAGACCGGGTCGAGCAGCCACCAGTCCGGGCCGTGTGCCTCCGACCATTCCCCGCCCTGGGCGAACTCCTGGCCCATGAAGAGGAGTTGCTTGCCGGGATGGGCCCACATGAAGCCGAGGTAGGCGCGGTGGTTCGCGCGCTGCTGCCACCAGTCGCCCGGCATCTTGGACACCAGCGCCTGCTTGCCGTGCACGACCTCGTCGTGGGAGATGGGCAGGATGTAGTTCTCACTGTAGGCGTACATCATCGAGAAGGTCATCTCGTTGTGGTGGTACTTGCGGTGCACCGGCTCATGACTGACGTACTCCAGCGAGTCGTGCATCCAGCCCATGTTCCACTTGAGCCCGAAGCCGAGACCGCCGCCGTCGGTGGGCCGGGTCACCCCGTCCCAGGCGGTGGACTCCTCCGCGATGGTGATGACCCCGGGCACCCGCCGGTACACCGTGGCGTTCATCTCCTGGAGGAACGCCTTCGCGGCCAGGTCCTCTCGGCCGCCGAAGACGTTGGGCTCCCACTGGCCCGAGTCCCGGGAGTAGTCGAGGTAGAGCATCGAGGCGACGGCGTCCACGCGCAGCCCGTCGATGTGGAACTCCTCGCACCAGTACACGGCGTTGGCGACCAGGAAGTTGCGCACCTCGACGCGCGCGTAGTCGAACTCGTAGGTGCCCCAGTCCGGATGCTCCGCGCGCCGCCAGTCACCCGGTTCGTACAGCGGCTCCCCGTCGAACCGGGCCAGCGCCCAGTCGTCCTTCGGGAAGTGGGCCGGGACCCAGTCCATCAGGACGCCGATCCCCGCCCGGTGCAGGGCGTCGATCAGGTACTTGAAGTCGTCCGGGGAACCGAGCCGCGCCGTGGGCGCGTAGAAGCCGGTGACCTGGTAGCCCCAGGAGCCGCCGAAGGGGTGCTCGGCGACGGGCATCAGCTCGACATGGGTGAAGCCGAGGTCCTTGACGTACGCGGGCAGCTCGTCGGCCAGCTGACGATACGTCAGCCCGGGTCGCCAGGAGGCGAGATGGACCTCGTATACGGAGAACGGCGCCTCGTGCACCGGCGTGTCCGCGCGGTGCGCCAGCCACTGCGCGTCGTCCCACTCGTGGTGCGAGGCCGTCACGATCGACGCCGTGTCCGGCGGCACCTCCGTGCGGCGAGCCATCGGGTCGGCCTTCAGGAACCGGTCACCGTGCCGGGACGTGATCTCGAACTTGTACCGTGCGCCCTCGCCGATGCCGGGCAGGAACAGCTCCCACACCCCGGACGCGCCGAGGGAACGCATCGGGAACTGGGTGCCGTCCCAGAAGGTGAAGTCCCCGGCCACCCGCACCCCCTGGGCGTTCGGCGCCCACACGGTGAAGCGGGTGCCGGTCACGCCCTGATGGGTCATGGGCTCGGCGCCGAGCGCCGTCCACAGCTGCTCGTGCCGGCCCTCACGGACGAGGTGCAGATCGAACTCGCCCAGGGACGGCAGGAAACGGTACGGGTCGTGGACCTCGTACTCCGCGTCCTCGTACGCCACCAGCAGTGTGTACTCCGGGACCGTGTCGAACGGCAGGACGGCACAGAAGAGGCCGTCGCCGTCCGAGGCCAGCGCGCTGGGCGTGCCGTCGACCACGACGCTGACCGAGCGGGCGAACGGACGCAGCGCCCGAAAGACGACACCGCCCGTGACCGGGTGGGCGCCGAGCAGCGCGTGCGGGTCGTGATGGGCGCCCGACAGCAGGCGCCCGCGCGCGTCCGGATCCAGGGCGACGATCGTCGGCGGGACGGGTCCGGCCGACTCCAGGGGTGAGCTCTCTCGCAGTGCCACGGTGTCAGGCTCCTCTCACGGCGAGACGCTCGATCGCCGCCATTGGTACGGGCATCCAGTCCGGGCGGTGCCGGGCCTCGTACAGGACTTCGTAGACGGCCCTGTCCGTCTCGTAGGCGCGCAGCAGGGCGTGCTTCTTGCGCGGGTCCCAGCCCGCCCGGTCGGCGTAGCCCGCGCAGAACGCCTCCCGGCAGCGCAGGGCCCACTCCGGGCGCCACGGATGGCGCTGCCGGGCGGCGTAGTCGAAGGAGCGCAGCATGCCCGCGATGTCCCGCACCGGGGAGTGCGCGCTGCGGCGTTCGGCCAGCGGACGAGAGGGCTCGCCCTCGAAGTCGATGACGAACCACTCGCGCCCGGCGCGCAGTACCTGCCCCAGGTGCAGGTCCCCGTGGATGCGTTGGGCGGCCGGGCCGGGATCGCAGGTGTCGAGCGCCTCGAACGCGGTCCGCAGCCCGGTGACGAACGGCCGCAGCGACGGGACATGATGCGCGGCGGACTCCAGCCGCTCGGTCATCGCGGCCGCCGTCCTTCCGTTCTCGGCATACCCGTCGACCGGCAGGGCCGAGGCCAGCGCCAGATGCACCTCCGCCATGGCCCGCCCCAGCTCGCGCGACTCCGCCGTGAAGTCCTCGCCGGCGGCGAGCGCGCGCAGGGCGAGGGCCCAGCCGTCCGACGCTCCGGGCAGGAACGGCTGCAACACGCCGAGCGTGGCCTCCTGCGGGTCCGTCGTGGTGAACCAGGCGACGGGCGCGGGCACCCGGCCGCAGCCCTGCCCGGCCAGCGCGACCGGCACCTCCAGATCGGGATTGATCCCGGGCTGGATGCGCCGGAACAGCTTCAGGATGAACGCGTCGCCGTACACGATCGACGAGTTGGACTGCTCGGTGCCCAGCAGCCGCGGCGACAGGCCGGCGGGCACCGGCACGGACGCGTCGGACTCGAACCGCAGCGGGCCCAGGGTGCCGGGGTGCCGCAGCCGCTCCAGCAGCAGGTGCGTCGACCGGGGGTCCTGGAGGGCGTCGTAGACCGTCAGACCGGCCAGCGGACCGAAGTCCGCCCGCCCGATCAGCGCCCGGCCGAGGCGGGGCGAGAGATGTTCCTGCAGGCCCAGCATCAACTGGTAGCAGTCGCCGGCCGGGGCGGTGCCGCCGGGAGAGGGGACACCGCTCTGCCCGGTGTGCACGAGCAGATGCAGACAGCCGGGGAACAGCTCGGTCATCGACAGCAGGCGGAGGTCCGTCAGGGGCCGGTCCTTGCCGGCGAACCAGCGCTGCCGCGGCAGCCACTCCCGCAGCAGTCCGCCGAGCGATGCCATCGGCTGGGTGCCGCCGGCACTGATCGGGTGGAGATATGCGGTCTTCGGCATGGTGACGCGTCCTTTCCTCGGCGCAGGCTCACAGTCGTCGGCCGGTGTGGGGTGCGACTCGGGTGAGTCGGAACCAGTAGAAGCCGTGCCCTGTGAGCGTGAGCAGGTAGGGCAGTTCGCCGATGGCCGGGAAGCGCACCCCGCCGAAGAGTTCGACCGGGTGCCTCCCGTTGAATTCCCGCAGGTCCAGCTCGGTCGGCTGGGCGAAGCGGGAGAAGTTGTGCACGCACAGCACCAGGTCGTCCCCCTGGTCCTCGGTCGCGGGGGCCTCG